>JBNJEM010000027.1:0-26409 GCA_051745935.1 Planctomycetota bacterium | reverse complement strand
TCTTCCGGATGGAACGCTGCCCGACGCAAGCCGTCCTCCCGTTGGTCGGACTCGCGGCGGAGAAAGTCATCCGCGACCGGCATATTTCAGGCGGTTGGATTCTTCCGGATGGAACGCTGCCCGACGCAAGCCGTCCTCCCGTTGGTCGGACTCACGGCGGAGAAAGTCATCCGCGACTGGCATGAATGGATCGTGGAAAAGTCCAGGTTTGGGGCTTCAATAGGGTAAAATGGCGGACCCTTCTTGGGAGCCCCCTTCTTGGGAGCCTATAGAGTGGTGAACCAATATCCCTCCTCTGGTCTCGGGCGGACCAAGTTCTGACCAAGGCCTGCGGATGTCCCGTAATCCACGGGGGTTTTGGAAACGAGAACTCGGTTTTTTTACGGGCTGTGAATTCGGTGGTTTTCATCAGCCCAAGGGAAGCCTGGGGCTTTTCCAGGCTTTTCAATGCGCTGCGCAAGCCATTGCCGACCCCTCGCACGGGAGCCATTCGAACACTAATCTCTCGAATTGATATCAATGGTGGTGGCTTGGGGGGGGAGGATCCACGACGTGGGAATTCATGGGCGTTATTACGCCGAATTTCAAGACCAGATCTTCGTCATTCAGGTGGAGGCGGAGGCTGTTGAGAACCGTGCCACACTGCGGTCCATTCTGCGAGGCACGGGGAACCTGCTGCGGCACGGAATTCGGGTCGTGTTGGTTTTCGGCAAGGGCACCAAAATTGAAAACCAATTGCAGTCCGACTTTGGGGCCGTGTGCCATGGTGAAACGAGCCGCCTAGTGATTCCGGAGTCCGCGTTGGCCCCCCTCCAGCAGGAACGCGGTAGAATCGCTCACTGGATCGAGTGGGCATGCAAGGAGAATGAAATCCCCTGTCGCGTGCTGCCGCCGGGCATGATCCAGGTGGAACGACGCATCGGTCATGACAGTACGGGTGTTCCCACTCACCTAAACACGCACGAAATCCGAAACGTCCTCGAACGCCGGCAGCTCGCCGTGCTCGGCTTTGGCGGAGAAGACGCCAGAGGGCGGTTTTTACACGTCCCATCCGTCTCGTTGGCCGCGGAGCTGGCCGTGGAACTGCAGGCTCGCAAGCTGCTCTTTCTGATGCAGGAAGACGGGATCATGGTGCCGCGGAGAGACGGGGCGCGAGACAAGCTCAGTTTCGCCGATCTGGAACAACTGCTCTGCCTGTTGCAGCTCCAGCGTGAAGACGGTCAGTTCGTGATACACGGTTCCATGCTGCCAAAGCTTCACGGGTCCATCCAGGCAGTGGCGGGTGGCGTAACGCAAATCCATCTGGTGTCCCATTCTCATTTGCTCGACGAAATCCTCACCCGCACCGGTGCCGGAACGATGATCGAACGTCGGCAGGGTCACCACGTCGATTTCGCGCGGGCGGAAGACGTGGAGGAAATCGAACGGCTGCATGCCGAGTCCCAGCGAGTGACAAGTGCTTACGGGACGCCCTATGTCAAGCCCCTGGCGGTGCGGGAACTCAAGCGTCTGTTGCCACGGACCTTGCTGTTAAAGCATCGCGGCATCGTGATCGGAAAACTACATGTGGTCCCCGTCCCTCATATCCCCCGGACGTTCCAGATTGGGGGCTTCGTGGTGGGAGAAAACCACCAGGATTCGCAGCAAGGACAGCTCCTGTTATCCGAAGCCTTGGCCCGGTTGCGGGGACAAGACGCGGCCGAAGCCGTGGCGATTACGGCTTCACCCCGCGCCCGCGCCTTGTTTGAACGTTTGGGAGGCCAAGTAACGGACGAAGCGATGTGGCAAAACAAACTGCTCAACCGCGCCAAGCAACGATACGCGCCGGCGGAGCAAAACGACGTGGTATTGGTCGCCTTTCAGTTGCGATAAGGGGTCCCCCACCAGCCGCCAGGCCGCGACTGGCAAGTTGAAAACTTGGGGTTTTGGGGAGTTATGGGGCTTCCGGTTTTTCCGTCACGTGTTTCCGGTTCGGTAACCGTTCACGAACAAAAGACTGATGTCCGGGGACGTTCGCACTTCCGCTGCACATCTTGAACAAGGGTTTTGCCGGGTGCAAATGCCACGGGCTTGTCCCGTGGTCCGTTACGTTCCACGCTACCGACGGCCAGGAGTAGTGTTTCTGGCCAGTTTGTAGCGGCGAACGTGAACCACCACGGGACAAGCCCGTGGCATCGATGCGGGCCATGCGTGTCCAAGCCGTGTAGCGGCACCCGTGAACGGCTACCCGGTTCGAAAGCCGTGCCAAAACCAATCGACTTCTTCGGTTTCCTTGATCGACAAAACCTGGGACATGACGGCCTGCTTCCGATTTCGGGCATCCAACCTGGCAGAAAAACACGGATCTACCCCATCTTCATAACCTCATGTCAAGGCCAGCTTTTCAAGCCGCCACGCCCACGGTGGCCCGAGGGCGACGATTTCCGCTGGTGGATTGGCGGCGCGCGGATTGACCCGTCTGGGGCTCCCTGGTACAGTGCAGGGCTTGTCGAATCCCTCCGCGGATGCTCATGCGGGGATTAAAAGCTGTGTTTCCTCTTTTTCTTACTTTGAACTTGGAGTGGCGAAGGCCGCAGGCCTGTGGCGCCCCCCTTCTTTTTGGGTAGATATATCCGCCCGGGAAGGCAGGGCCCGCCGAAGAATAATAGGCTGATTCGCGGCGGCGAGGACGAGGGCCGCGGGGCAGGGCTAAGCGGGGGATGCGAAGCTCCCCCCAACAACCTTGTCACTTGCGGACCCCATCCGCCGAAAAGCGGTCAGTGCGTTTTCGGGGCACCCTCCGATCCGGGGGCCATGTCGTGAAAGCGGCGTGTTCGGGAAGCCATGCCCAGCCGGTTCACCTGCAGACAGGAGTCAGTGTTATGTCGGGAGCAAACGTCCTGGAACCGAAAACAACAGAAGCTAAAACGTTGGTGCAAGAACTGGTCGCGGCGGGGGTGCACTTTGGGCATCGAGCCAGTTTGTGGAACCCGAAAATGGCACCCTATGTGTATGCCCGCAAGAACCAGATCCACATTATCGATATCCGCGAGACCATGCGGGGCCTGTTGCGGGCCCAAAAATATCTCAACGAAGTCGCGTCAAACGGAAGTTTGGTTCTGTTCGTGGGGACCAAACGCCAAGCGGCTGGAACCATTGAACGGGAAGCCTTGCGGTGCGGCATGCCCTTTGTGGCGGAACGCTGGCTGGGCGGGGCACTGACCAATTTCCGGACCATTCGCAGCCGACTGGGGCGTCTGGAGGAGCTGGAAGAGCTGCGCGCTAGTGACCGACTGGCCGAATATTCCAAAAAAATGCAATCGGCCTTGGCCCGCGAGTATCGCAAAATGTATCGAAACCTCAATGGTTTGCGCACCATGAATCGCTTGCCCGAGTGCCTCGTGGTGGTCGATCCGCGAAAGGAAAAGAACGCGGTTCGCGAAGCGAGACGGTTGGGAACGACAACGATTGCTTTGATTGATACCGATTGCGACCCGGATTTGGTCGATCTGCCAATTCCTGGAAATGATGACGGTATCCGGTCCATCGAGTTGGTCATGCGGTTATTGGCGGACGCGGTATTGGCCGGCAAGTCGGAGGCGGCCTTGCAGGAGAAGGCGTCGACGGCCGGCAACGAGGCCGCTCAAGGCGAGGGCGCGACCACGCCCGAGACCGTCCCCCCCGCCGCCGGGTCGGCATCGCAAGCTCCGCCGCCGGAGTCGGCAGGAACGTCCGACGCGACGTCGTCGGAGGGAACATCGTCAGAGGAGGCATAGGGAGCCAACGGTAATCGGCGATAACGGGGAAACGTGAACGCGCGCGAGGAGAAAACCTCCGGCGCGTCGGCAAGCCGGAACCGTCCGGTTTCGAGGATTGCATACTGGGGGGTTCGATTGCCGACATGGCGGTCCGATCCCGGTTTCCTCGTCCTTCCGATGCTTTGTGTGCGGTTCGCCACCAAGGTTTTGCCCCTTTAGGATCGCCGGGGGGGGCGTTTTTGACTGCGGAAGGCGCGCGCTTTGGCTTGATTCCAAGGGCGGGTATATTTCAGGCGGTTGGATTTTTCCGGGTGGAAAGCTGCCCGACGCAAGCCGTCCTCCCGTTGGTCGGACTCGCGGCGGAGAAAGCCATCCGTGACCGGTATATTTGATGAGAGGGGATGAGATTATGGCTGAGATAACAGCACAAGCTGTCAAAGCGTTTCGCGAAAAGACGGGATTACCGTTAATGGACTGCAAACGCGCTTTGACCGAAGCCGCTGGCGACGAGGCGAAAGCCATTGAGTTGTTGCGGAAGTCGGGCGAGAAATTGGAGGTGAAGCGAGCGGGCCGGGAGACGGAGTTTGGTCGTTTCGGGATCTACTCCGGACTGGACAAGAAGACGGCGGCGATGGTGGAGCTAAAGTGTGAGAGCGCTCCGGTCACGCAAAACGAAGAGTTCGTTCAGTTGGCCGACGATCTAGCCACCCAGCTGGCATTGGGACCGGGAGCCACGACGGGGGAAGAGTTGCTGGAGCAGCCTTCGCCCAGCAAGAAAGGCATGACCTTGGGGGACCAGAAGGCGGATCTGTTTAATCGCATCCGCGAGGTCTTCAACGTCGGGCGGCTGATTCGTATTGACAGTCCCTGTGCTGGGTATAGCCACAATGCCAAGACCGTCGCCGGCGTGTTGGTGGAAGTGGAAGGGGGCAATGAACGAGCGGCTAAAGACGTGTGCATGCATGTCGCCGCCATGCGTCCTCAGGTTCTGAATATCGAGGATCTGGATCCGAAGGACGTGGAGAAAGAACGCGAGATTCTGCGCGAGGCCGCTTTGAAGGAAGGCAAACCGGACCACATTGTCGAGAAGATGGTCGAAGGGCGACTCCGCAACTTTTACTCGGAATGTGTACTCTGCGAGCAGCCGTTTGTCAAAGACGACAAGATGACCGTTGGCAAATATGCCAAACAGCAGGGCATGACCATCAAACGGTTTGTACACTGGGAACTGGGCGCCAGTTAGATCAGCTGGATCAGCGCGTCCACCGGATCGGCGGGATACTCATGAGAGCCTCGCCGCGATTGGCGGAACTTCCGGCATAGAGGGCGGGGCGGAACGCGAAATCCGCTCCGCCTGGCGAGGAGTGATTGGTGATGGCACGAGACGAGCAACCGCCGCGGTATCATCGCGTCTTACTCAAACTTTCGGGCGAGAGCTTCACGGCTGCCGGCGAACGTGGGATCTGCATGGATGAAGTGCTCGATATCGCGAGGCAAATTCGTCAAGCCCAGCAAATGGGATGTGAGATCGCGGTGGTCATCGGAGGCGGGAACATCCTGCGGGGGGCCAACTTTACGGATCACAGCAAGGGAATCCACGAAGCCACCGCCCATTACATGGGCATGTTGGCGACGGTCATCAACGGGCTGGCGTTGCAGGATGCGTTGGAGTCCTTCGGATGTAGCACCCGACTCATGACAGCCATTCGCATGCACGGGGTGGCGGAGCCCTACATACGGCGTCGGGCGCAGTCCCATCTCGCCAAGAATCGAGTGGTCATTTTGGTGGCGGGAACCGGGGGACCGTTCGTGACCACCGACACCGCGGCCGCCTTGCGAGCCCTGGAATTGGAAGCCGATATTCTGCTCAAAGCAACCCGGGTCGACGGGGTCTACAGCGACGATCCAGAGCAAAACCCGCGGGCCATTCTCTACGAACAACTCGACTATCAAACGGTTCGGGAGCAGGGTTTGCGGTTCATGGACAGTACGGCGATTGCCCATTGCATGGAGCGTTCGGTCCCCATTCTGGTATTCAATTATCAACAGGATGGAAACATTCAGCGGGCGGTGCGCGGAGAGAAAATCGGCACGATTATTGGCCCTCGAAAATCACCGCCCGATGACCAGGGGGCGAAGGACCATCCCCGCTAGCTGGGACGAGGGTTGCTTGGCGGTCGCGATCGCTTCGGGTACACTAAACGAAGCTGGGGCAACGTTCGGGGCAGCCAGATTCAGCCAGTAAGTGATGGCAGTTGTCGCAATTCGAGTGGGGAGAGACCATGTCCGCGGATGAGATTGTTCTTGATGCCGAGGCCCGGATGGAAAAAGCAATCGAGGTATTTAAGCAGAATCTGGGCGGAATTCGCACCGGGCGAGCGAACCCTGGGTTGGTTGATTCGCTACGGGTCGATGCCTATGGAGCGCCCACGCCCATGAAGCAGCTGGCCACCATTGGCGCCCCGGAACCCACTCAGGTCGTGATTCGCCCGTATGATCCAGGAACCATCAAGGATATCGAAAAGGCGATTCTCGCCAGTGAACTGGGATTCAATCCTCAGAACGACGGACGTCTGATTCGGATCAACATCCCGCCGCTCTCGAATGAACAGCGGAAGAAGATGGTATCGCGCATCAAGGAATTGTCCGAGGAAACGAAGGTATCCATCCGAAATGTTCGCCGCGACGCCAACAAAGCACTGGATCAGGCCGAGAAAAACAAGGAGATCAGTGAAGACGAACGCGATGACATGAAACAAGAGATTCAGGACGCCACGAAGAAATACGAAGGCCAAGCGGCGGAGATGGCCGAGAAACGAGAGGCTGATGTGATGGAGTAGAGTCACGCCGCCGGTCAAGCAAGAGTGAAGCCGCACTGGAATGTAGCCAAGCCCATCCATTGCGAAGTGCCTCGGAGTTGCCTCGGGAAAAACGAAACAGGGAGAATAGATCCCCAATCGCGTCACGGCTGTCGGAGAACACGGATACACGAGTCGCACGAACCATCAGCGCCGGCCTTCGCCATCAACGTGGACCGTTCCCATCCGTGAAACCGCCGCCGGAGCCGGCTCATGCTCAATTCCGGAGGAGCGAGGACGCCTCCAGGCCATCGGGGAATCCGCCCACGGCCTGGGAGGACCGCTCGACGACATGTGGGACACGCTGTTCGATTTTAACCAGGAGCGGGCATGAGTCCCGTGCCAGGGCCCGCTCGAGTTACCAGTCGAGGCTGTCAAAATGACTTCTTCCGGCCGATCTTCGGTTACGTATCTTTGCCCGCGATGCCACGCTAAACTGAGCGCCAACGCGGAGGATGCGGGAGAGCGGCGTGAGTGCCCTCACTGCCGGAAGGTGCTCAAGGTTCCCGGGACGGGAACACCGGCGGATTCGACATCTCAGCGGTCGCATTCCCCTTCGAAGACGGGTGGAATCGCCAATATTCCGGTGATTTGCCCGCTGTGCGGCACCCGAATGTATGCGACGACGGATCAGATCGGCCAGACGATGGTCTGTCCCGACTGTCTGGAATCGGTGGTGGTCCCCAACCGTTCACCCCCGGAACCGAAACCGTCCCGCTCCGTCTCCGACGCGCACACGCCACCTCCCTCCAACAGCGAGGCGGGGGCATCCTCCGCCGACGAACCGGAAGCAGGTGAACGGGACGAATCCGATGACTACAAGCTGGCCGATGCGATCAAGGTGCCGCGGCATCTATCCGTATCCAAAGCCTTGGGGCATTTGATTGATCGGCATATTGAACCGCCCCAAGACGACGTCGTTGCCGAGGAGAAAACGGCGGATCGGGAGGTCGACCCTCCCGAGTCCCCGACGGCACCGCCGCCGCCTCCGCGGCCTCGGTCGTTTGCCATCAAGTGCCCCGTCTGCGATACCATGCTGCAGGCGACCGAAGAAGAGATTGGGACGGAGAAAAAATGCCCGGATTGCTTTTCTCTCATTGAGATCCGGCGGCCGCCTCCCAAGCGGCCGCGCGTGAATCCGGTGGTGGAATCGGATGAGGCTGACGAAGAGTTCACCCTGAGCGCCCCCGTCTCGCTGGATATCTATAAGCCTACCGCTGAAGATGGCACGCCGCGCACCGTGGGGGAAGAAGCCCTGCGCAATGCCCGCCAGGCGCGGACTGAGCGCGCGAGCGATGCGCCGGATTCGCCCTTGTCGCCACTTTGGACCGGCGTGTTCGACTTCTTGCGCGACCTGGTGGCCATTGTCAGAACGGTCGTCACGGGGATGTTGCTCGGGGGCCTGATGAAGCTGGCATTCGTGGTCGCGGGGGCCGCTTTCTCCGCGAATCCCATGCACCAGTTCCTCGGCATGGTTGGAAGTGTCGCCGCCGTAGCGATGGGGGGGGTGACGATAAGTCTTGCGTCCACCAATTTCCTGACGGTGCTGCAGCAATCCGCGGAAGGCCTGGACCGAATCAAGAGTTGGCCGGAGAATAATCTGGTCGAGTGGGTGGCGGAGTCCATTCCGTTTTTAATGGCGGTCTTCTTCGCGGTTACCCCGGGGATGCTGCCCATACTTTTGTTTTCCGGCCTCCGAACCAACCCGGCCGTGGTGGGACTGCTGGTCGGGGGCAGCCTGTATCTCTGCTTTCCGATCACTCAAATGTCCATCCTTGAGTCCGCTTCCCTGACCACGCCTATCTCCAAGCCGATCATGGACTCGTTGCGGGAGCAGTTCTTGTTCTGGTGTACGTTCTACATCATCACCTTTTTCTTGGCCTTGGCGGTGGCGATCACGCTCTCGTTTGTCAGCTTCAGCCACCCCACGTTCGCGGTGGTCGCGTTGGGAATCTTTGTTTCCTTTGCCGGCATGCTCTACGCTCGACTGCTCGGGCGCCTGGTTTGGGCCTGTCGCCCGCAACTCGTGAACGAGGAGGACGAGGCCCAGGAGGACGAAGGGGACAAACGGGAAAAAAACTTCTGGCTGGGACGGTAAGGTGGCCCGGCGGCACGAACCACGCCAACTTTCATCTCACGGCCCGTAACAAATGGGACGATCAATTTGACCTGAGTGGCGTGCTCGTCCAGAATAACGGGTAAGCTGGCGGAGGAGGCTGCTGCGTTGCAGTTAAACCGGTCGCGGATGACTTTCTCCGCTGCGAGTCCGACCAACGGGAGGACGGCTTGCGTCGGGCCGCTTTCCACCCGGAAAAATCCAACCGCCTGAAATATAAACCGTGTGGATTGGACGCCGGATCGTTTCAGGTACTTTCACGTAGGAACCGAACATCATGGCCAAACTACCATTTCTACCCCATCAAGGATGCAGTTGTTGCACAGTGTCGCGCCGTTGTTTCGTCGCCTCGTCGGTTGCGGCTTTCGCGGCCACGCCCTTCTTTTCCGTGGCGGCCGAGGAGAACACTTCTAACGGAGATCTGGGGGAGCATATCGATCTGGAGTCGCTGCGACCGGCCCCTCGGGTCCGAATTCGGGGGGTGATCGTCCGCCGCGAGCCGCCGTATTGGCTGGGTTGGCCGGGTACCTCTTACGACCTGGAGGGGCATCGCAAGGAGTATGAAACGGCGTTTCGGGAGATGGCCGAAGCGACGGGGACGACCCTGGAACTGGATGCAACCCCGATCGAAGATCCAGAAAAGGTGAAAGGGTGGGTCCAAAAGGCCAAGGCGGACAAGGTCGATGCGGTCTTGATACACTTGCAACACATCCATTGTTGGCGGTGGCTGGATCCGCTGAAGGAGGCCGGGATTCCGGCAATCATCTGGGCGCCGATTGGCACGGCCTTTACCGGACACGTGCTCCGCATGGCCCGTCACCCCGGCATCCACGTGATTTCCTCACTGGATACCGAGGCGGTGGAACAGGCCTTCCGCATGATCCGCGCCAAACGCCAGTTCGAGGAAACTCGCTTGCTGGTGGTCAAAGGTAAAGAGCGGAAAGAGACGGTGCTGGAGCGTCTCGGGACCAAGGTTCGCTATATTCCACGGGACAACCTCCACGAACTGTTTCATGAAATGCCAGTCACCGATGAGGCACGGGAGATTGCCAAGCAAGCGGCGGCGGCCGCGGCCAAGGTCGTCGAGCCCACCGAAGAGGATTTGTTGAACGCGGCGCGTGCGTTTCTCACGGCCAAACGGATCTGCCGCGACGAGAAGTCCAATGCCATCACGTCGGATTGTCTGGGAATGGTTTCCTCGCGCGTGGTTCCCACGCCCCCGTGCATGGCCGTGTCCATGTTTCAAGACGGTGGCGTGACGTATGGCTGCGAGGCGGACGTGTTTGGCGCCGTGTCGCTCATGTTAAGCAGCTATCTTTTCGACAAGCCCGGATTCATGAACGATCCGGTGCCCGAGACGGTCCATAACCTGCTGTTGGCGGCCCATTGCGTTTGCGGTACCAGACTGGACGGTTTTGATGGCCCGCGGGAGCGGCATCATCTCCGGTCGCACTCCGAGTCGGATTTGGGCGTTGCACTCCAAGTCCTGTGGAAAGAGGGCCGGCCGGTGACCTTGGTCCGCTTCCGGAATCCAAATGAATTGATCCTGGATACCGGAGTGGTTGTGGGGAACCAGGACACGCCACCGGCCGGCGGCTGCCGCACTGACGTGAAGATCAAAATGGATCGCGTCGAGGACTCGCGGGATGTCCTCGGATTTCACCAAGTGGTCTTCGCCGGAAATCATCGGCGGGACGTGGAAAACTTCTGCCAGATGTGGGGGATTAAAGTCACCAATTCACCGGAACGAGCCCCCAGGGAGGACACGACATGAGCCGCATTTCACAGCCGGTCACGAAAATTGGCGCCCGCTTCCAAAACGCCTTGGATTATGGGAAACGTGAATGGTTTTGTTATGGCGTCTTATTGTGCCTCGGGATCACCGTGACCGTATGTTTGGCCCCTCTGCTGGCCATGGCGGAGATCCCTTTGAGCAGCCCGGGGTTGCCGTCATCGGAGGTTGCGAAGGACGGTGCCTTGGTGGAACCGTGGGGCTCCGTTCGCATCGATATTCTGACCCCCTCGCCAGCAAAACAAATCGACCAGCACCTGGAAAAGGCGCCCATGCCCGTGGCCGTGACACGGATACAAGCTGGATCGGTCGCACTCACCCAGTCCGCCTATCGAGCGCCCGTTTGGCCGTCCGGGGTCGACGTGTTGGAGTCGGTGGTGGCTAATACAGGCGAGAAGGTCGCCCAGGTCCGACTCGAATTGTGCGTTCCCGAAGACATGCGCATCGGGGAAACGACGGGAAGCATCCAGGGAAGGCCCGTGCTGGTTCTCCCGGTGCCCTTGGAACCCATTCGCCAACAGCGTGAATGGGGGTGTGTGGGGGGAGTCAAGGCGATGCCTGAGTGGGCTAAGCCAACGATTGATTGCGATCCCGCGTTCCGCAATATTGCAGCCGGAATGGGTGGTGTGCCGATCAAGTATCGTTTCACCGTCCCCGCCGGGGGAGAACGAACGGTGATGCTGGGTTTCTGCGAGAGCTTTCATCCCGCAAGCGGAATCCGCCCCATGGTGGCTCTGGTCGAAGGGGCCGAGAAACGATCAATTGATCCCGTCCAGGCCTGGGGACAACACGTGCCCGGCGTGGTCCGCTTCGATGCGACCGACGCGGATCGCGACGGGCAATTGGAGGTGACTGTCGCGCCCCATCCCGAGGCGTCCGACCGTAACCCGATCCTAAACGCCATCTGGGTCTTCGAGCCGAGCACTCCCATCGACGAAAAACAGCTCATCGCCGGCCGTTTCAACCATCGGGCCGTCCGTTATGTCGACGTGGGGGGCGAAAATGATCAAGGCCTTTACAAGAGCGGAAACGTCAAATACGAGATGACACTGCAGCCTGGGGAACAGCGCGAGTTTCTCCTGTTGGCTGCTAGTCCTGGCTGCCGATCTGTTGCCAATCCGTCATCCGACCTGTGGAACAAACGAACCCTGCGCGAAGCAGCGGCCGATGTGTGGCGCGACCGCTGGCGGGAAACCAGTGAGAACAGCAAGGAAAAACCACAATAGGCCGCGTAGCTGAGCAGGTGTTCCTCGTGCCGCCGCATGGGCACCGCGTGCGACTCCGGCGGACACCGACCAACAATCGTGCGATCGGTATCCCCGCCGGTCCCCGCGCCTGGGGTGATGAAAAAGCCGGAAATTGCACAAAACAGAATGACTAGGTTGCCCCGTGTTTGTAGCGCGTCCTAGATGCAAGCGTTGAAGATCCACCTGCGGGCACCAACAGCCCGTACCCTCTCCCGCGCCCATCGCTTTCCGGGACCCCCACGAGCTTGCTCGTGGGTGAATCAGATGGTCAGCTAACCAGAACGGGATGCCGGCACTGAGCGTGCCGCGGCGATGTCCGAGCCGGGAGAGGCATTGACGCGGAAACCGCTTCGCGCGCGCGACATCCGGGAGCCCCTGAACACTTGGCTGTGGTTTTGGGATAACGGGCCCCCAATCTTGCAATCCGTGTTTGATTTTTTTTGTGTGTCATCTTTTTGTCTCACTGTCATTTCAAGCCAAAACCACGCAAGACAGAAATATCGCGTTTTATCCAGCGTCTTCAGTGGCTACGTTTTCGTCCGTGAAACACGCTAACCGGTTGGAACCAAACAACTTACGCTAGAATAGGGCTGGAGCGTCCGATACAAACAACCGAGCTTCCCGCCCCCCTGAAGTGCAAAACCACCCCGGCACGTTTCGGTCTTGACAAGCCACGCGAACGACTGCCCCAACGGGGGGTCTCATGCCCGAATGCGTGGGCGCGTGGCCCCCTCTCAATATCTCTTGACCTCAATGTTCGAATGGTCCTATACTCCGCTATCCAATACCGTCACGACGGGGACGAGGACGGTGAGCGGTAGGTGGGGGTGCCGAGTTTCCAACACAGCGAAAACCGTTCGATGACCAAGTCCCGATACGGTGGTAAAGACCCGACGAATTTGGCTCACGGAGGAACCCAAATGGCCTGCAAGGTAACAGATGTCAAGACGCCGCGTGCGAACTGGAGACGCCGCGCCGCGATTGTGGCGAGTGTGGTGTTCATCGTGGGAACGTGTATCGCGCTCCGCAACTATTCTGGACCGCGAGACGTGCAAGCGTCTGGGCGAGAAGAGGCTCCGGCGCGGCCGCCTGGCAACGAAGCCCGCCCCGACGAGAGCAGCGGGACAGACGAGAGCAGCGGGACAAAGGTCGCGTCCGAAACGCGGATTAACGCAACCTCTTCCAGCCATCCCGACAGCATGGCTTCCGTTAATGGGCAGCGGATTTCGCGACAGGAGCTGGCTGAACAATGCTTGCGGCGGCACGGCGAGGATGTCTTGGAGAACATGGTCAACAAACATCTCATCTGGCAAGCATGCGAAGAGAAAGGGATCTCGACCACCAGCGAGGACGTCGAAGCCGAAATCAAACGCATGGCTGGAAAATTTGGCCTGACGACCAGCCGATGGTTAACCATGTTGCAGCAGGAACGGGATATCACGCCGGAGCAATACCGTAACGAGATCGTTTGGCCGAAATTGGCATTGGAAGCATTGGCCGCCGAGCAAATCGTCTGCACGCCTGGAGAAGTCCAGGAAGCACTCGACTCGGAATACGGTCCACGCGTCAAAGCGCGCGCCATCATTGTCAACTCTCGCGAACAGGCCGAGCAGTTACGTGAGCAGGCCATGGAGGCCCCCGATACGTTTGGGGCTTTGGCGAAACAGCATTCGGAGGATCCCAGTGCGAGCGTTCACGGGTTGATCCCCCCCATACGAAAGCACGTTGGGAACGAGAAGGTGGAACGTACGGCCTTCGCGCTCCAGGAAGGAGAAGTCTCGCCAGTGCTGGAAGTGGCCGATCAGTATATGATTTTGAAATGCGAAAAGCATATGCCGGAAACGTATGTGGCGGAACGCTTCCGGGAGGATGCTGAAGCCCGCATACGCGATCGATTGAAAGACCAGAAGTTGCGAAGCGTCTCCGCGTCGCTGTTCCAGCAACTCCAGGACGATGCTGAAATTGTCAATGTCATGAATGACCCGGACTTGAGTGAGCGGATGCCGGGCGTGGCGGCGACCATTAACGGTCAAAAGATATCCATCAAGAAGCTCTCCGAGAAGTGCGTTGAGCGGCATGGCCAAGAGGTCCTGGAAAGCGAAATCAACCGAAGAATCCTCCGGCAGGCCCTTCGGAAGGAGGATCAACAGGTTACCGAGGAAGACCTCGATGCCGAAATCGCGCGCTCCGCGGAAGCGTATGGACATGTCAACAGTGATGGCTCGCCCAATATCGAAAAGTGGATGGAGGAAGTCGCCAAGCAATCAGGAGCGAGTCCCGAGTTCTACGTCCGCGACGTCGTCTGGCCCACCGTGGCGCTCAAGAAGCTGGTGGGAGGCCGGGTGGAAGTCACCGAGGAGGATATCCAGAAGGGGTTTGAGTCAAACTATGGGCCCCGCGTCGAAGCGTTGGCCATCGTGCTCGATAACCAGCGACAGGCCCAGAAGGTCTGGGAGATGGCCCGCGGGAATCCCACGGAGGAGTTTTTCGGCCAGCTCGCTCATCAATACTCCATCGATCCTGTCTCGCGGGAAAACTTTGGCAGGATTCCGCCGATCCGGCGGCATGGTGGCCGGCCGGAACTGGAAAGTGAAGCCTTCTCACTCAGTCCAGGCGAACTTTCCGGCATCATTGTCTCGAACAAAAGACATGTCATCCTTCGCTGTACCGGCCATACCACGCCCGTGGTCCGTTCGCTCGACGAAGAGGTTCGCGAGGAACTGGCCGAGGATATCCACGAAAAGAAACTGCGATTGGCCATGGCGGATGAATTCGAGAAGCTTCAGGACAACGCGACGATTGAAAACTACCTGATCGGTTCCTTTCAATCGCCACGCAACAAAGAGCTTCCTGGTCCTGATACGGCCCGGTCTCCAAACAAGTTGAGCCAGCGCCAGACGGCGGCGGGGCGGCAATGACCGCGGCCGGCACCCGTCTAGTGCCTCGAGTTCCGGCCACGTGGACTGGCGACACATGGCCCGGCAAGCTCCTTTATAACAAAACGCGGAAGAAGATAGAATATATTTCAGGCGGTTCGATTTGTCCGAATGGAAAGCTGCCCGGCGCAAGCCGTCCTCCCGTTGGTCGGACCCGCGCCGGACCAACTCGTCCGCGACCGGCATGGAATCTCATGGTTGCGTAACTTTGCGAGCGGCTTACTCCAGCCGCTGGCGTGGCACGTCACGTCAGCGGCTGTTTTGGTATGAGCTCCACAAATACGCCGCCTCCGTGGAATCCGGCGTGGCCCCCTCGAACATCGGATCGGCCGTGTACATTCAGCGAAAATCCGTCGCTGGCGCGGTAGCACGTATCCCGCTCTTTCGCCAAGATGAATGAACGACACTCTTCGCGGGCAAAACGCGTCCGTGCCGTGGTGGGGCAACCGAGCGTGGCCACTGGTTTGTCACGGGCAAAACGTCCGGGCACAGTGGCTCTAGCCGTGTTCCTCCGCCTACCCTATAAGAGTGCAATGGCGGCGTCATTATACCCTACCTTGGAATTGAGCCGTGAGACGGCGCCACGCGGGTCAGCGAATTCGAAACAGCTTGCCGCGGCCCGCGGATAACCACTAGGAAAACCATCCTGTTCGCAGGTCAGTGGTGAGTGACACATGAATCGACGACACGAAATAAACCATGAAGATTGTCCGCCGTCAGGGTCGGAACCGCCGTTTGCCGTGCGATTTGCTTCACGCGTGGAACGGCTGCCGGCCTACATGTTCGGCCGCATCAACCAATTGCTTTACCAGAAGCGCCGGGAGGGCCACGACGTCATTGACCTCGGGATGGGCAATCCGTCCGATCCGCCGGAGCCACGTGTGTTGAGCAAGTTAGCCGAAGCGGCACGCGACCCACGAAACCATGGGTACAGCAAGTCGAATGGAATCAAGAACTTGAGGCGCGAAATTGCCAGCAAGTATCTGAAGCGGCACGGGGTGCGGCTGGATCCCGACACCGAAACCATGGTCTGTTTGGGGTCCAAGGAAGGATTCAGCCATATGTGCCTGACGCTCATGGGGCCAGGAGACACGGCAATCATTCCGGCTCCCTATTTTCCCGTTCACATGTATGCCGTGGCCTTGGCGGCGGGAAACGCGATCGCGTTGGAGGTCCGGGATGGCGAAAAGTTCTTGACCAACATTTCCTACACCTGTCAGCATCTTTATCCTCGCCCCAAATTGCTTATTCTAAACTACCCTCATAACCCATCGACCGTCACCGTGGAACCGGAGTTTTACGTCGACGTGGTCCGCTTGGCCAAACGCCATGGTTTCATGGTCATCAGTGACTTCGCGTATGCTGACGTGGCCTTTGATGGCTACGACCCCCCCAGCTTCCTCGCCGCGCCGGGGGCCATCGACGTGGGGGTGGAATTCACCACGATGAGCAAGGGGTACAACATGGCCGGCTGGCGGGTCGGATACTGCAGCGGAAACGCTGAAATGATCCGTGGTTTGGGGATCATCAAGGGCTATTACGACTATGGCATGTTCCAGGCGATACAGGTAGCGGCCATCGTGGCGTTGCGTCACGGGGACGCCGCCGTACAACAACAATGCCGGAAATATCAGAATCGTCGCGATGTGTTAGTCGAAGGACTGCGCCGGATTGGTTGGGTGGTCGATCCCCCGAAGGCCGGCATGTTCGTATGGGCCCGGTTACCACATGCGTGGGCGGAGACAGTAAGTTCGATGGAGTTTGCAATGATGCTCCTCGAAAAAGCCGATGTCGTGGTCAGCCCGGGTAGCGGTTTCGGGCCCGCCGGTGAGGGCTATGTTCGACTGGCCTTGGTGGAAAACGAAAACCGTTTGCGGCAGGCGGTTCGCCAAATCGGGCGCTGTCTACAACGGGGGCCGCGAAAAAACGCCACGCACGACACGCCACGCGTCGAAGATCGTTGACCGGCTGGCCTTGGCCGGTTGGCCGACCCTCGCATCGTGGGGACCCAAGGGCGTTCGCCTCCTTGTTCCACGCAAATCCCAAAAGCTCGCGCGATGGCCTTCCAGAGCCGCGGCCGGTATATTCGACTGGCGGTCCGTGCGGTACAATGCGCGCCCGGTGGTTCCGGCGGCGATGAACGTGAGACGCCACGGGACAAGCCGGTGGCCCCCAAGCGGTTGGGAGTGATTGGCTTTAGCAACGAACGTGGCCATCCCCCGTGGCGGACGAGACGTTGGTGAAACCGAGCCTTTCTCTGCTTTGCGTGGTTTTCCGGTGGTATCCGAACGAGTTCCTGATGAGGGTATGGCGAGCGACGATGACTCAGGTAGCAAAGCTGGCTTTGGACGACGGGACGGTGTTGACGGGAGAATCCTTTGGCGCGAGGGGTGAAGTCGCGGGGGAAGTGGTCTTTAACACGTCGATGACGGGGTATCAAGAGATCCTTACCGACCCCAGTTATCGCGGCCAGATCGTGACAATGACCTATCCGCAAATCGGCAATTATGGCGTCAATGAAGAGGACGTGGAGAGTGTTCGTCCGCGGTTGTCTGGGTTTATCGCGCGGGCGAACAGTCGAGTGGCAAGTAATTTCCGGGCCACCGGTTTATTGCACGACTACCTGGTGCAACACGCAGTCATCGGGCTCACCGGCATCGACACCCGGGCTCTGGTACGCCGGATACGCCGCTTCGGAGCGATGAAAGGGATCCTCTCTTCCACCGAACTGGACGACACGAAGCTCGTGGAAAAAGCGAAGTCCAGTCCGGGCTTGGTGGGACGCGACCTGGTGCGGGAGGTTTTGCCGGACGGGTCGTCCCGTTGGGAACAAGGGTTAAGTCCATGGGCGAGGCTAGGCGGATCCGGAAAGCTCAGGCCCGCGGAGGGGAATCTGCACGTTGTGGCATTGGATTTTGGCATGAAATGGAACATTCCCCGCCATTTGCACGACCTGGGGTGCCGGGTGACGGTGGTTCCGGGGACGGCGGCGGCCAGCGAGGTGCTGGGGCTGAAACCGGATGGGATCTTTCTGTCCAATGGGCCAGGGGATCCCGAGCCGGTGGACTACGCGATTCACACGATTGGGGCCTTGATCGGTAAGATTCCCATTTTCGGGATATGCTTGGGGCATCAACTCTTGGCGCTGGCCAGCGGCGGCAAGACATTCAAATTGAAGTTCGGGCACCGGGGCGCGAATCAACCGGTGTTGAATCTAGACACGGGGCGGGTGGAGATCACGGCTCAGAATCACGGTTTTGCCGTGGAGGATGAAACGCTGCCCACGTGCCTGGCGGTGACGCACCGCAACCTCAATGACCGAACGATCGCGGGGTTTCGTCATCGTGCGGCGCCGGCTTTCAGTGTGCAGTATCATCCGGAAGCATCGGCGGGGCCGCACGACAGCTGGTATTTGTTTGAGCAATTTCGGCAGCTCATGCTCGAAACGGCGTAACACTTTGGCCGTCTGAAGTAGAATCCTGGCTTCCTGATCACAAATCCCTTATGACGTACCCCGTTTAACCGCAAGGCCAGAGTCCGCTCGCCCCCGCGTTGGACCGGCAAGGATCATGACGGCGGGCGGCGGCCTGCGCGCTCCACGGGGCCGTCGTCCAACCCTCATTGCCTGGAAGAGGCGTACGTCAGTTCGCTAAAAGTTACCGAAACGGCGAAATCGTAGCTTGGTCCGTTTCGTGCTCCAAAAGCTGGCGTTGTTGCTCAGCCAGGACGGTGATGTTCCGCTCCCGGCTCCGCGAAGCGGCGTTGATAACCTCGACGATCGTCTCGAATTGCTCTGTTCTCAGCAGATGGTGCATGAGCTCGGGCCAGCCATCTTTAGGGGCGTATTTTGCAGGGAGATCGCCGGTGAGGTCCAACACGTCCAGATGGACTTGCCGGACGGCTCGGCGTTGTTCGTCCGGTAGCGGCGGCAGCACCACCAAGCGATAGCTTCGAGTGGCGGAGACCCGGAGGCCGGTGGTCAACGAAAAGGCCGGTCTGAGAGGGAGGGGAAGGAGATCGAGCAAGGCACGGAAGAGTTTTTTTCCGGGAATCTTGGAGACGAGCCCCAGCCGTTCGCAATTCAATGCGGCATTAACCAGGACCGCCAGTTTGTGGGGACCCGTGTGACGAACCACCTCCTTGAGGTTGTTTGTGTTGACGGATGAGGCTCGACCGACGAGATTCACCGGTTCGAGCCGCTCGGGCACCTGTTCAGCCCTCTCGACTCGACCGGCGGCGATGAGCGCGTCCATGACGCGAAAGGGATTGTTTGCAAACCGGAGCAGTTTCTGCTCTGGGACGAGGAACAGGTGGGTATGGACGCGCCGTCCTCCCCGCCCACTATACTCCCGGCCCGCCAGTTGTGTTTGCGAGACGCAGTATATCCCGCTTTCCATGTAATGGAAATTGATGCTGGTTGCGTCGGCAGATTCATGGTAAAGTGAGTCGTGTCCTGGTCCCCACTGCGTCAGTTCTCGCGCCTCTTGATCAGAGATGCCAGGACTTCGGGCTGCCAGCTGGTAGCCTTCATTGCGTCCCGTGCGCACGGACGTGTAAATCGCTTGTTTCACGCACATATTGCCCCCTTCTCGCTTGGTCGGGCCGAGCACGGCGAAGAGCGACTAAGTTCGGGTCTGGGTGGCGACCCACTCAAATGGTTCAATAATGCCGCGTGGTTCGATGCGGAGCGGGATTTGCCGCGCTCCGTCAAGTTCCATGTGGAAAGCGCACGCACCGGCCACTCCCGCCGCGAAGAACCGCGCTCTTTGGAATCGCTGTTGGCAGTGATGCCAGAGACCGGGCGCGTGTTTGCGAGCGAACTCACGTGGATCGTCAAAGCAGACTTCGCACTGGTCCGACTTGGTGAAAACCAGACTGACGGGGCGAGCAGGCCAACCTGCTTTGGGGTCGTTATCCATCTCGTTCAAGTAGCTCACCATTTTCATCGCGAAAAAGTCCTGATCCTTTTCGCCTTCCATCAGCCGGGACGCATCCACCAGGATCAAGCAGCCGACGCATTTTGAGAGGAACTCGCGAATAACAGGATAAGTATGGGGATGATCAACTTCCGCCAGAATGGCTTCTCCAGAAACATCCGGCATGATCAATTCAGTGGGATGGCGTTGCTTGAGCGCGCGGACTTGGCAATGGATCCAGTTCCAGCGGTCCGGCTCATTTGGCGTCTTGTCGGGAAACTCGCAGTTCCCCAATGCCGACATGCTCCCTTGTTGAAGGGAGACGCTAAAAGCACCACGGGCCAGCAACTGCAACGCGTTTTGGCCCCGGGAGAGCATGTCAATGAGCATCCCCAGGTAAACGGTTTTTCCAGCATCCGCGGAGCCCAGAACAGCCACTAATTGCGGTGGCTTCTTCCGGGAGCTCGCCTGATGTGCCAATGCCATGGGGGCCTGGCAGTGGCGGCACGTCTCGGCATCAAAACTGTTCCCCCCCTCGCAAATGAAACAAGGGACCTGGACCGAATACTGGGCCAGACGGTAGGAATCCATCGGTAGCGTGCCTTTGCCGCTCATTGCACTGCCTCCTCCGCGTTCGCGCCACGGGCCACCAGCTCTTGGTGGCCATCGTCTTCTTTTTCCGACCGGTGAGAAACCACATCACACATGGCGAGCGCACAGCGGAAACCAATGTTGTGCTTGCGCTTGACGGGGCTATCCCCACTCTGGAATTGGCATGTGGCTTGGGTGTCAAAGTAAGTATCGAACGCGGCACCGCGAATGCTTTTCATCGGAGTTGGCGTCTCCAGCCGGCGTGCCGTCGTGTCCCACATGCCAAAGCTGCTCGTGGTCCATTCCCACACGTTTCCGATGAGCTGATAAATGCCTCCGACACTAACGCCGCCGGGATGTGCATCCACGGCGACGGTTCCGTCCACGCCGTTTCCCCATAGATTTGCCAAGTCGCGGTCCAGTGTATCGCCCCACGGATAGCGCCGTTGCACCGGCCGGGTTCCTTGAGCCAGTACCGGCCAGCACCCGGCTTTGACCCATTCGGGGTCGGAAGGCAATCGCTTGCCAACCCAACGCGCATAAGCCATCCCCTCATACCAGCTAACACCGACCACCGGGTGTTTCTCTAGACCCGGCGGGTAACACCCCTCTGCCCAAAAACGCGGCCCAGGATATCCCGTCCGGTCCACGAACTCCAGCACGGCCGGCCATATCATTTGATCCCACAAGGCCACGTTCTCATAGCCGCCGTCGGCGACAAATTGATAGTACTGTTCGTTGCTCACGCAATGCCGATCAAGATACAATGCTTCCACATGGACTAACCTGTCCGTTTGGTTCCACCGCTCGTCCCCGTTGCCCGCGTCACGCCAGGATTGCAGCAATACGTCTCCCTCCGGAACAAGACCCATCGCTTCATCCAGCCATTGTATCGCTTCATCCAATTGCTTCTCATCCAGGTTCGCCGCAACTTGAGGGCGAAGTAGCAACGCGTAACGACCCTGTTGGAGCATTCGTTTTGCCAGTTCGGCCGGTTCCTCCGCGCCAGCCACGTCGCGCGCCGCGGGTGCCGG
This sequence comes from Planctomycetota bacterium, assembly GCA_051745935.1. Taxonomy (GTDB): domain Bacteria; phylum Planctomycetota; class Planctomycetia; order Pirellulales; family Pirellulaceae; genus JBNJEM01. The sequence continues at coordinate 5,182 of JBNJEM010000027.1, read as the reverse complement.
CGGGCCCCGTCTTGGTTCCGTCGCTTCCGGCTCTCGGCCGGATTTCGATTCGCCGGCTACACGCGTCTCCCCCGTACCGGCCTTGGCCCTCCTCCAGTGCCGCCGTCCAAGCCAGAGAACGAGAAGAATTGCTGGAGCCGCGGCGCCTACAATCAACCATTCACCCGCACCCGTAAGCCCCCAAGCGGCAGTTCCCACCAAGCCAACGGTGACTGCCAAACTGAACACGCCCCAGACTATGTTCTTCATGGTATTACCACCCATCAAATTCGCTCGGATTCCACCGCGCCGCCGTGCCGCTCCACCTAATCCGCGCCGTCCCATCGCGGGGCAACGCACGCCGTCATCGAAGTCTCTCCCCCGGCTCTCCGCCACCCACACGGATCACACTCGCCCCTCCCCACTCCACGCTCTTGCAGCCCGAAACGAAACCTAGTCGCCGCTTTCAAAAACTTCATGGATCAAACGAAACGTCAATGGTTTTGTCATGGCTTATTCGTTACGGGAAGCATCACATGACTTTCGTTGACGACGGTGAGCCGCATCCTTCTGCAGTTTGGCAAACTGAGCCATGACCGACTCAACCACCGGGTCATTGGGCCGTGAGTGTCCCGAAACCGGTTCCGCTGCTGATTGCCGCGTCCGTGACGCCTCTTTGCGTGACTCCTCTTTGGTTGTGGCGGCGAACATGTCGGCTTGTTCTTCGACGAGCCGCCGAAGCTGTTGGAGCTCGCCGCCCCATTCGCTTTTCTGCTCGTCAATTTGTCGCTGTTGCTCCGTGACGGTTTCATTAAGCTCCGCCGCGCGACCCCTCACTTGCTCCAGTTCCACTTCCAACGCATCACGTTCCTGTTCCAAGGCCGACATCCGCTCGGCGTCGACCGTGGCCGCACGCTGGTCACCCTCGCCGTCGGACCCGTTCGGCTCGGCCCGATCGAGGTCGGCAAGCTGTTGGCGTGCTTCCACTAATTCAGCCTCGAGCGAAACGAGACGGCTGTTTTCCGACTCCGTCCGCTCGATTCGTTGCTTTAACGCGTCCCGTTCCGCGCTGGTCGCCTCCAGCTCCTCCTGCCGTGATTCCAGACGCTCTTGCAGCGAACAAAGCTCTTCTTCCAGCTTTGATTCATCCGGCTCTTTCACCGCTTCCACTTCTCTCCGCGCGAGCTCCTCCTTGAGGCGGGCTAGTTCGGCTCGCGTTTGGGATAACTCCTCTTCTCGTTCGTGAAGCTTGTCCCGTAACTCTTCCGCCTCATCCGGTTGCCCGCTTTGGTCCGCCTCGCGCCGCTCCAACTCCAACCGCTCCCGTTCGACGTCGCGAAATCGCTCCACCAACTCATCACGCATCGCGTCCAGTTCACGAAAAACCTCGTCCAGGGATTGTCCCAACGCCGCGCAGCCGTTTCGAAGTTCCAACGTGGTTCCCTGAATCGGTTCACACACGGAGAGAAATGCCGATTTGGATTCCGATATCGAAGCCACAATCCACGCTGCAGTTCTATTGGGGTTATCTTTCAGGCCGGCCGAATTTTTCCGGGTGGTCGAATCTTTCAGGCCGGCCGAATTTTTCCGGGTGGAACGCTGCTCGACGCAAGCCGTCCTCCCGTTGGTCGGACTCGCGACGGACCAAGTCATCCGCGACCGGCATACTTCAGGCGGCCGAATTTCTCCGGGTGGAACGCTGCCCGACGCAAGCCGTCCTCCCGGTGGTCGGACTCGCGACGGACCAAGTCATCCGCGACCGGCATACTTCGCCTATCACAAGATGCAATCGCGGAGCGATCCATACAAAGAAGGGACAGGCCACTATGAGAAATCTAGGTCAGATCCGGGACCGGGGCAAACCAGAGAAGATGGCTTGTGCCCGTTGCCACCAATACTAGGGGGGAGCTTCGCCGCCGCCACGGGTTCCGCTCGGTTGTCCCGCCGGGTGTTCCAGCTCTATTCTAGCGTAAGTTGTTTGGTTCCAACCAGTTAGCGTGTTTCAAGGGCGGAATCGCAGCTACTGACTATTTTGGATAGATGCGATATTCTTGTCTGGCATGTTTTTGTCCTGAAATGACGTTTGCTACATGTTTAGACAAAAAGATGCGAGACAAAAGCATGTACGCCGCGACGGGGTCCCAATCACATGAGAATGAAACCACTTAAGGGCCATTCTCTTGTCAGAATCTACCTGGAAGATCCGTTGGAACGCGTGACAAAACCATGTGGATGTCCCGTAATCCAAGGGGGGGGTTGGCAGCGAGAGCTCGGTTTTCTCACGGCTGTTAGAATTCGGCATTGCCGGGCGTGCGGGGGAACGGAATGACATCGCGGATATTGGTCATGCCGGTCATGAACTGGACCATACGTTCCAATCCGAGGCCGAAACCGGCGTGGGGCACGGTACCAAAGCGGCGCAGGTCGAGGTACCACCAGTACTCGTCGGGATTCAACTGTTGGGCGCGCATCCGCTCGGTCAACACATCCAACCGGTCCTCGCGTTGGCTTCCGCCGATGATTTCCCCGACTTTCGGCACGAGCACGTCCATGGCCCGCACGGTTTTCCCGTCATCGTTGACTCGCATGTAGAATGGTTTGATCGTGGCCGGATAATCGTGGAGAATGACTGGGGCGTCGAACTCCGTCTCCGTCAAATGCCGCTCGTGCTCCGACTGCAAGTCCGTCCCCCAAGCAACCGGGAAGTCAAAATCAATGCCGCTGCGTTGCAGTAGATCGATGGCGTCCGAATACGTGAGTCGCACGAAATGACTGTCCGCGATCTTCTGCAACGTTTCTATTGCCGTGTTGTCGATCCGTTTATTGAAGAAGGCCATGTCTTCCGGGCAGCGCGCGAGTACGTCGCGGGCAATCCGTTTGAGAAAACGTTCGGCCAGATCCATATTGTCGAACAAATCGAAAAACGCCATTTCAGGTTCGACCATCCAGAACTCGGCCAGGTGTCGGGAGGTATTGGAATTCTCGGCTCGAAACGTCGGACCAAATGTATAGACTTTGCTCAAGGCGGTAGCGAATGTCTCTGCCTCAAGTTGTCCGCTGACCGTCAGAAAGCTCGGACGTTCGAAAAAATCACGGGAAAAATCGACCTGGTCATCTTGGCGGGGCGGCTTGTTCAAATCGAGAGTGGTGACGCGAAAGAGTTCGCCGGCGCCTTCACAATCACTGGCGGTGATAATCGGGGTGTGAACGTACAGAAACCCTTCCTCTTGAAAAAACGCGTGGATCGACATTGAAATCTGATTCCGCACTCGCATGACGGCCCCAAAAGTATTGGTGCGGGGACGCAAATGCGCCCATTCCCGGAGCTTTTCAAACGAATGCCGCTTTTTTTGAAGCGGGTAGGCCTCGGGATCGGCCCAACCGTGGACCCGCACGCGTTCGGCGTGCAATTCCGTCGTTTGACCTTTTCCCCGTGATGAAGTCAATTCACCGTCCACCGTGACGCTGCAACCGGCGGTCAATCGTTTGACCTCGGACTCATAATTCTCGGTTTCGCCATCGACGATGACCTGCAAATTGGACAGGCACGAGCCATCGTTGACTTCGAGGAAACTGAAACCGGCCTTGGAATCGCGCCGAGTTCGTACCCAGCCATTGATGCGGGCATGTTGTCCAATGGCTTCTGGCCGACGTGCCTGCAATACGGAGCGGTTTTCCATCATCAGTCACCCATTTCGGCCAAATGACGTTCGGCGTCCAAAGCAGCCATGCACCCCGTGCCGGCGGACGTGACCGCTTGACGATAGTAGTCATCCGAAACATCCCCGGCGGAAAAGACCCCTTCGACGCTCGTGTATGTGCGAAACGCCCGCTGCCACTTGATATGGCCCTTGTCATCCATTTCCACTTTTCCTTTGAGGAAACCGGTATTCGGTGTATGTCCGATGGCCAGGAACATGCCGCCGCACTCGAGGTCGCGCGTCGATCCATCCTTGGTGCTCTTCAATCGCACCCCCGTGACCCCCTCCTGCTCGGTGCCCAGTACCTCTTCGACGACGTGGTTCCAGACGATATCAATCTTCTCGTTCTCGGTTGCTCGCCGGCGCATAATCTGAGACGCGCGTAGTTCGTCCCGGCGGTGGACCAGGTAGACAACCGATGCGTACTTCGTCAGATACGTCGCTTCTTCAACCGCCGAATCCCCACCGCCGACGACAACCAGCGGACGATTCCGAAAGCGAGGCAAGGCCCCGTCACAGACCGCGCACGCACTCACCCCCCGATTCTTGAACGCCTCCTCGGAAGGTAACCCCAGATAGTTGGCTCGAGCACCAGTGGCCACGATCAGCGTCCAGGTTTCCACGCTCTTCCCATCCGCCGTGCTCACTCGGTACGGACGGTTGGAAAAATCGACGTCCACCACGTCCGTGGTGACCACGCGCGTGCCGAAATTCACCGCCTGCTGGCGCATTAACTCCATCAATTCCGGGCCGCTCACTGCATGGATCTCCCCCTCAAAAGGAGGCATGACTTGCAGCCGCTTCTCATCCAGGGCGGATTGTAGGAATTCGTCCAACCGTCCAGCCGGAAAGCCGGCATAGTTTTCCACTTCCGTCGTCAGCGCCAATTGTCCGAGGGGTAACGTGCCATTGACACGGTTCTCCTCCGTGATCGCGCCTTCGAACAGCAAGGGATTGAGATTAGCTCGAGAGGCATAGATTGCCGCTGACCACCCCGCCGGTCCGCTTCCAATGATGACAACTCTTTCCGCCATGGCCTGCAACCCTTCCACTTGACAGTTTCATACTGCTTCCAAACGACCGTCACGCCCTCCGTTATCCGGGGTAACGCATCACGTTCCGGCCCCTTGCGCTCAATACGGTCCGTGATATCAATCTCGCTGGTGACTGAAAGCGCCTCCCGTGATTGGACCACGGGGCCAAGATTGGATGCACGATGGACCCCCGAGGCCGCCGAAAAGGCCCGGTCGACGACCTCGAAGGGCCGTCCCACCACGCAATGGGGCACGCTTCGAGGGAGTGTATTGCGCGGCGGCCGCTGAAGCAATCCCCAGTTCGACAGCGCCACTTTGACTCAACTGATGAAGGCAAAGCGTTACGAGAGCATGTTCTAGCCCCACCGGCTGGGCTGATGAAAAACCCGAAAATCGGACAGAATAGAACAAGTGGGTTGTCCCGAGTTTGTCGCGCGTGCTTGATTGAAGAGTGGAAGATTTCGCGAC
>JBNJEM010000026.1:0-26593 GCA_051745935.1 Planctomycetota bacterium | reverse complement strand
CGACGTATACGGCGCCGTCTCCGGGCTGTCCGCCTCGCCCGCCTTGATCGGATTCAGATCGACATAGATCCCGCACACCAAAATCGCGCTGGGATCGGCGCACTCACGGCACCGGAATCGAGTCTCCCAGAAGCGGCCGCGGCAACCATCCTCGAAATTGGCTCGACGGGCCACATTCTCCGACAGTATCGCCATGAACCAAGAAACACTGCTCAGCTGCTTCCGAAGCTGCTTGATCCGCCTCTTGTCCTTGGCCAATGCCTGGACCCGCCTTCATCGGGCTTCAATAGGGTAAAATGGCGGACCCTTCTTAGGAGCCCATAGAGTGAACAAATACCCCTCCTCTGGTCTCGCGCGGACCAAGTTATGACCAAGGCCGGACAGGCGTTGCCGAGAGCTTGAGGAGGCAGAAGGCAGAGCAAAGCTGAAAGGCGGCCTTGTGTCGTACGCGCATCGCGTACATAATTACGCTATATGCGTAAAACCGATTTGATCTCTGCCCTCTTTCCAAAAACCCGGCGCTGCATCCTCGCCGCCACGCTCATGCACCCTGAAAGGTGGTGGTTCCTAGCCGATCTCGCTCGCCATATCGGTATGTCCTCCTCCAGCCTTCAACGGGAGATGGCGTCTTTGGTCGAAGCGGGCATCCTGCTACGCCGGGAGGAGGGGAAACACGTCTATTTCAAGCCCGACACGAGTTGCCCGATCTTCCCCGAGCTTCAAGGGATCATGACCAAGACGCTCGGACTGGTGGACGTCTTGCGGGGGACCCTGGGTCCTCTGAGAAAGTCGATCCGAGCGGCTTTCGTATACGGCTCCATCGCCCGCGGCGAAGAAATCTCGGAGAGCGATGTCGATTTGATGGTGCTGGGAGACACCACCCTCTCCGACCTCTCGCCGAAACTCACCGGAGCCGAGCAGCAGCTCGCCCGCCAGATCAACCCGACCGTGTTCTCGCCGGAGGAGTTTTCTCGAAAACTCCGTGAGGGGCACCATTTTCTAACATCTGTCATCAAGACTCAGAAACTCTTCATCATCGGTGGACCGGATGACCTGGCAAGAATTGCTCAACACGAAGCGCGTCCAGCGGCACGAAACGACTAAGGGCGAACTGGATGGGCTTCGCGCCGTGGTTGAACGCGATTTTAGGGACGCCTCGCTGACCGGGCTTTCGGAGGACCGCCGATTCGCGACGGCGTATAACTGTGTCCTGCAGCTCGCCAAAATGGCCATCGCCTGTGCCGGCTATCGGGTGACTGCCAAGCGAGGGCATCACGAAAACACCTTTATCGCCGTCCGGTTGGCAATAGGCCCCTCCGTGGCGAACTTGGCAAGTTATTTCGACACCTGTCGGCGAAAGCGAAACCTGGTCGACTACAATCTCGCCGATGTTGTTATACCGGTCACGGATGACTTTCTCCGCCCCCGAGTCCGACCAACGGGAGGACGGCTTGCGTCGGGCCGCTTTCCAACCGGAAAAATCCAACCGCCTGAAATATACTGAGACGGAGCTGAAGGAGCTTCTCGAAAAGGCGGTTGACTTCCGAGACATGGTCGAGCGGTGGATAGCTGATAATCACCCGCATTTGGCCTGAAAGAAAAAGGAGAGAGCCGGGGAGCCGGGAGCCGGGCGCCGGGCGCCGGGGATCGCGGTCTATTTTTCTTTTTGTCGTTGGAGCCTCCGTGCGGCTTTGACTCGATTCACCTGATTTCACGACGCACTCGTGGTGATTTGCTCAGCCCCCAATCCACCAAGCCGGTTCGCAAGACGATGGCCCACGCGGCGGCGATGCATGACCAGACCGTTCGCACGATCAGTTTCGCGGGCGCGCTTCAAGGGGTTGCCGGCATGATGATGCAAGCCGCCACGGTTCGGCTCGCTCGACCAGTCCGACCCGCAAAGCGCCACGCTGAACGTATCGGCAAACGACGAAAAAATGGTCGTCGTCCTGAATCGGGAAGCTCTTCTAACGCTGTTGGTAAACATGCCCCATTCCACGGCTCTGATAGTGAGCATGATACCGCATCGTGTGAGTGCCGCCTATCCATCCCATGAAACGGGTCGTTTCGCCGTCGACCATCTGTCGCCAGCATGCTGTCCCCAAGTCAGCCATCTCCATCTCTACCTTCCGAAAGAGCGTCACTGACTTGGCAACGACCGGGCAGTGGCTGCGGGCAAAGACTCGCCATGGACAACCGAGCCGCGCTGTGTTGATTTCAATGCCGCGAGTACGACATAAAGCATCTGCAGAGCCATCCCGCCGAAGACCCATCCTTGACCGCCTCCGCCAAAGCCATAACTGTGCAACCCTGCACCGAGAACAAAGTTCACACCGTACCAGGCCATCACAATGAGCGAGAAACATAGGACGGACAGAACGGCCAGCCCGAGATGCTTTACCCAGCCAGCATAGCGGGCATGTAAGACCGCAAGGTATCCGAGCAAGGCGATGAGAGCCCAGACCTCTTTGGGGTCCCATCCCCAGAAGCGTCCCCAGGAGTAATCCGCCCACACACCGCCCAGAATTGTGCCTGCGGCCAGCAAGAGAACTCCCACCTGAATGGCGCGATAGTTGAACCGGGTCAGACTGTCAATTGTTTGTTGGTTGCTTGCACCGAATAGATAGTAGCCCAGGGTGATGTTTCCAATTCCCAGCGCAAGCGCGAAAGCGGCGTAGCTCAGAGTGATCGTCATGACATGAGTGACCAGCCAGAAATTGCTGCGCAACACGGGTTGAAGCGGACGCAGGCTGGAGTCCAAGACGACCGGGCAGTTGTCGGCCAAGATCAACGCCAACGTCGCTAGAGCCGCAGCGGCGGTCAGGGAATACTTTGTACGATAGATCGACTCGAAGATCAGTCCGAAGATTGCAACGCCCAATCCAAGATAAACCACGGATTCATACATATTCGTGACGGGCGCTCTGCCGGAGATCATGACCCGCAAAGTGAATCCCGAGATCATGGCCACCAGTGCGGCTGCGAAGGCCAACCAGCCGCCGATGTAGAAAGGCTTCCAGCCGGTCCCCATACTCAACAGCATGCCGACGAAGGCTACCGACATGAATATCCATGAAAACCGGAACGGGACCCAGCGGTTGTACGCCACTTCTAGGTCCATGTCCGAGGAGCTGGGATACGCTCCCAAACGTGGCCCGAGCTTCCGCAGCGTGGCAATAAACGAGGCAGAGGCCGTGTTGAATGGTTTTGCCGCACCGGTCAGATACGCATTCCGAACCTTTTGAAACTGGCCTTTAACTCGACGTATCATTCCCGTGGGGTCGTTCTTGTCATCGAACGTGGTGTTCATCAAGGAAGCCACACTCATCCATTCGTCCTCACGAGTGTGTTGAGTGGGAAAGATTCGCAACCGGCGGCCCATTCGGTGGTCCTGATAGGACCAGAATTTATCAGCCAGTTCCAAAGCCTTCTTTTCAAACCTCGTGAGCCCCTCCTGTTCTTTACCGATCAACTCTTGGGCCCAGCGCAAGAAGGGCCTTTCTTCACCGGAACGAGGCTCCCGAATTCTCGCTTGGCTGAGATCAAGCGGCGATATGGTTTTCCCGTCCCGCGGCATGTCCAACGCTTCGCGCAGTTCCAGGAAGTTGACGCGGATTAGCGGTGCACGATCCCATTTATCGGGCTTGTGAACCTGAAAGTAAACTCTCCGCGACTGGACGCCCGCCGAAAAATGAGGGTTTTCCGGCTGTTCCCACCCCTGCCAGTCAAACAGCAATACGAGGTAAAGCGTATTGGCGTCCAGTGTTTGTCTACTTTCAGAATCCTTGAAGCTGGTTTGATTGGAGAGCATGCGGAACGTTTCCCAGGACAAGGTGTCCAACGGCTTATGGCGGCCGCCTTCCTGCACCGGAAGATGTCGCCACTGATCCCAATCGAACGTCCCTCGCTCTTTCGCATTGCAACACAATGGCATGGCACCAACAAGCAATACAGTGAGCGTCACGGCGTGTACCCGCATGGATGGCTCCTTGTTTTTTCAAGGGTTGTCTGTATGACGTGAAGTTTAAGGAAGCGCAAAACGCCGCGCCGGGATCTCGGGCCAAGGACAGCCCAGCCGCCAGGCAGCAGAGCAAACTGAGTTGCCGCAGTCGCCTTCCGCAGGGCTGGTGAGCGTACTTATATTTCAGGCGGTTGGATTTTTCCGGGTGGAAAGTTGCCCGGCGCAAGCCGTCCTCCCGTTGGTCGGACTCACGACGGAGAAAGTCATCCCCGGCCGGCATAATTGCATGTCACGCCCGGTGGTCCCGGTATCTCCCGAACCGGTTTCCGAGCGTCTTGAAAACCGCAATTTCGGGACGGCCTTGAATATGTAAGACCGCATATAGAACATGGTGAAGATGCCCGCACAAATCAAAAGACTGCCCGAGTACTTCAATAAGCGGCCCGGGTCGTGGGCCGCCGTCAGCACCGAAACCTCCTTACCCATGGGCGATTCCTGGAAGCTGGACTGATAGAACGTGAACTTCCCATATTCCAAAGGTGCATTCATCGATATTTCGTGGTGGCGGTCGACGCCGGCAGCTGCATCGGCGACCCGAACCGTACTGGAAAAGCCGGCATTGCCGACACGTCCCGGATTCACGTGGCGGGTAAAGTCCTCCAATTCGAGATTGAACCCGAGCGGTCGCCGCTCATAATCGAATGACAACGTGACCGGACCGCGTTCAGTGGATAGGTTTTGGACACCGTGTTGTGGGTCGTGTCGCCTAAGCCATAGTTGCCGCTTGGTCGCCCCCGCGGTTACCTCCACCAAAGCCGCGGCCTTGGCACTTTCCGTTTCACCCCCCGCCAGTTCGACAGGTACGAAACGAACCTCTTCTCGCGCAAACGGGATGTGTTCTGCAATCCGGATACTAAATTCACTGCCCAATGGGACCTGCCCGCCTTCCCGCACCTCGATGGCGGGTTGATATGAACCGTTGACCACCGGGCGGCAGTATAACCGCGCGTCCGGCGTCTGAAAAAACGCCGCTCCGGCAACCGGCGAGACCGCATGATGATGATACCAGAACTTGACGCGAGATTCGCGGCCGTGCACTGCATCCAGATTCAAGAGTGGATGCTTGGCAAACGCCACCTGACGCACGGGGGTCTCGGCGTCGGGCAGGTGTATCAACAGCTCCAACAGGGCGTTGTCCGGCTCTTCACCTCGCGACACGAATTGTCCGTCAAGCGTCGGTGTGGCGTTTGCCAAATACTCGACAATTTCCACTTCCATGCCGGACTCGCCGAGCGAGACCTTCTGGCCCAGCTGATCGTCGACACGGATTCGTCGCATTTGTCCGTTGTAGTGTATTGACAGCACGCCCCGCTCGCCGAGGTCATCGGTGGGTGGCTGCAAGAAATCCTGCTGCATCGTCTCCGCCGACACGGGAAACAGCGTGTATTTGGTCGGACCGATGACACCTTCACCGCCGAATAGATTGGCGTTGAGCCAGTCCTCCGCCACGCGATGCCCATCCGGCCCCAGGAGTTGCAGTTTGAGCGCCGGCCCCACGTAATCCTTCTCGTCCGAAACCCACTCGGTTTCCTTTCTCGCGTGACGGTAGTATTTGAGAATTTTTAGGCCGAAATCGTCCGCGACGCCGAAATCCAAGACCTCCTCCTCCGGCCAATCCACGGGGCCGGGCCGAAAGGAAAACTCGGTGGATACTCGGCCGCTCGAGGTATGCCGACGTGCCGTAATCAGACTGCGTTCTCGCAGCAGCATGCTGCGGGCCGTCTCTCCTTCCCGAAGGATAACTTGTCCTTCAATCCCGAGAAGAAAGGTTTGAACCGAGCCGAACAACAAGATCAACAAACCGGCGTGTGTGAGGAGGAATCCGAATTGGTGCTTTCGCCAGGGGAATCGGACCAGTGTCGCAGCCAGAATATTCAGCCCCAACAGGGCCAGTATTCCAATGAACCAGTGACTGTCATAGACGTACCACTGGGCGAATTCACGGCCCCGTTCAGCTTCCAGAAACGTCGCGGCCGCGAGTACAACAACCAAAACGACCAACAAAATGACGGCTAACTTCACGGAGGCCATCCATTTGAGTGCATTCATCACGATAAACTCTGTTTTCTGATTTGAGTAGCCGGTTCCGGGGTCAATCCTTGAACTGAAAGAGTCGAGACACGGCATCGAGAAGTCCGGTGGGAACCCCGTCGCGAGACTCTGAGCGGAGTGCTTCCAGAGGGCGATGAAGGAGTTTATTGGTGAGACGGTCAAACGCGTAACGGATTTCGTGTCTTGCGTGCTCATCCAGCTCTGGAATCTTCTGGAATAGACGATCCAATTCTACTTCCTTAGGTTCGTCGCAGACTTGTTTTAGTCGCCGCACGACGGGCCCCGTTGCCCGATGGTGCAGCTTGGCCATAAAGCGATCGGTTTCCTTTTCGACGATGCCAACGGCCGCCGGTAGCTCCCGATCGCGGAGTCTCCGGTTCTGCTCACACACGGCCCGAAGATCGTCCACTGAGTACAAGTAAACCCCTGCTTGGTCCCCAATCGCCGGGGCGAAATCACGGGGCACGGCCAGGTCAAGGATGAACAGAGGCCGCTCGTTGCGGGCACGCTGCACAGTGGCAAACAGTTCTTCCGAGACGATTGGCTCCACGGATCCAGTGGTACTGACGATCAAATCGGCTTGGGTCAACTTCGGGAACAGTTGGTCCCACGGGCATGCCTGTCCCTGGCATCGCCGGGCCAAATCGATGGCCCGCCGTGGATTCCGGTTGATGATGGTCAAATCGCTGGCACCTTGATTCCGCAGGTACTGCAACGTCTCTTCCGCCATCTTGCCGGCCCCGATAACAAGCGTCTTTTTCTTGTCAAATCGCTCAAAAATCCGTGCCGCAAACTCACCAATCGCCACACTCGGGATGCTGACACGATGCGTGTGAATGGCCGTTTCACGAGCCACACGGCGTCCCACCTTTGCCGCCGCCTGGAACACCGCGTGCATCAACGGGCCGGTCGCTTCTTGTTCTGTGGCCAACTGATATGCCCGCTTCACCTGCGACGAAATCTGTGGCTCCCCCACCACCATGCTGTCCAAACTACTGGCCACGAGAAACAGATGTCGCACCGATTCGCGGCCGTCAAAGTCGTACACAGCTCCCACGAATTCCTCGACGTTCAAACGGTGACAGTGGGCGAGAAAATCAATGACCTGCCGGGAAGTGGGGGCACCGCCGTTCTCCGAGGCCGTATAGAGCTCCACGCGGTTGCAGGTTGAAAGCAAGACGGCCTCGGCGCCGGGAAATTTGCCCCGCCACCGCTCCAAAGCAGACCGCGACTGCTCCGGGCTGAAAGCAAACCGCTCTCGAAGCGCCAGTGGAGCATATCGATAATTGCAACCGAGCACCTGCACCTTCACGCGCCACCTTGCCCAACCCAATAGGGGTCCAAAAGTTGCGACCGGCCAACCGTTGACGTATCCAATGGTAATGCACCTCGGAAAAAGAGTTAACACCGATTTTTGACCTTAGGGTAACAAAACTGGACGATGGAAGGAACGGACAATCAGCGGGGCGGACGGAATAGAGCGGGGGGTGACCGAACTCCCCGTCCGTCGACCCCTCCGAAGCTCAAAGTTGCAGGCAAGTGGCACCAATCAGGGGGTAGGCCAGCCTAAAAACAGGGAGTTCGCTCCAAAAACAATACCGAGAGGTCAAGATTCGGGCGGCCAATGGACGACTCCAGACGTATGTTCGGAGCTGCCTGGAAGGCAACGGTCCTCGCAAACGTCGAACGAGGTGTTCGGCGTCGCGACCAGCCAGGGACCCCACGTGGCTGTCGTACCCCTTTGAGGGCAGCGACGGGGTAAACTGCAAGAAAGCAAGGAGGCGATGTCGTGTCCGAGAACACTCGCATCAGAATGTACGTTCAGGCCCCTGTCGTTGGGCTGGGACTGCTGGCTGTCTGCTGCTTCACAATTGCCTCTTGTGGGTTTCCCGAGAGGCAGGCCCGGCGAGCAGACACCGAATTGGAACCGGGTTGGCCCAAGCCGAACGATGAATTTCACGCGGCAAGGCTCCCGATCGTCAAGGCCGAAATGCCCACCGTGGAAGGGGCGGAGTATGTCAACGACGACGAACTCTGTCTGACGTGCCACGAGGAGTACACCAAGACGTTCGCAGAAAACGTCCATCGCGGTATTCACGACGAGGGCCAAGCGTGTGAATCGTGCCACGGGCCGGCCAGCCAGCACCTGATCACACGGGGCGAGGATCCTGATTCGATCTTGAGTTTCAAGACGTTGGAACCGGCCAAGGCTTCTGAATTGTGCCTTCAATGCCACGAAGAGGACGCCTGTGCTCCCGGGGCCAGGTGGCGTTGCTCGGTCCACGCGAACAATCGCGTTTCTTGTCGGGATTGTCACACGTCGCACTACAACGTGCCGCCGGGGACGAAGCCGACAACCGAACCGATCGCGGCCGCCGCGGGTGTCCACGGCGAACAGATTGCGCTGGCCGCCCATCGGCAGCCGGCGGACATGCCGTCGCTCGCTGGGACCTCAAATAATCTCGGGGCGGTTTCACCGGATACCTGCTACAAATGTCACGGCGATATGTACGAGATGCAGGAGATTGCGGGCCCGCACCAGATCGGCGGTCCCAATGGGTTTAATTGCACGACCTGCCACGACGCCCACGGCAAAATCCTGGATCATTCAAGGAAAGACCTCTGTCTCGAATGTCACCAAGAGGGGTCACCCACGATGGCGTGGCACGCCTCGACGCACAACCTGATGGGCGTGGCCTGTACGGACTGTCACAACCCGCACCCCCGAGCCGCTGTCCAACAGTTTCCGCGGGCCACGGGTGTGAGTTTTCTTCATACCAATGTCGCGCGGCCCAAGCGCCTGGCGATGTCGGTGCAGGAACCGGAGGCATGCTATAAGTGCCATGCGAAGATTTACGGCATGAACGCCCTTCCGTCCCATCATCCGATCAAGGAAGGCAAGATGGTGTGCTCTGACTGTCACGATGCTCACGGCCAACAGGAAGGCAACCTGAACGCCGACACCAAGAACCTGCTTTGCTGGAAGTGCCATGCGGATAAGCAGGGGCCGTTTGCCTACGAACACCCACCGGTGACCGAAGACTGCAGCATCTGCCACGAGCCACATGGTACGGTAGCCGACAACTTGCTGAAACAACCTCCGACGTTCCTGTGCTTGCGATGCCACGTGGGACATCGCGATGGCAATCATGGTCACGGTGAGCGGGTCGATATTGATAACATTCCACAGCTGCGGCCAGCCCTGTACACGGACTGTACCACATGCCACTCCCAAATTCACGGAAGCGACCTGCCCACACCGCATTTCCCGGCGATGTTCCGTTAGCCGGCCGACCCATACCCTTCGTGACTGTCTCGAAGGGGATATTTTGATATGAGGGGGGATTTACTATGACACGGACATTTTCCGTGCTCGTTGCAGCCGCCACGATACTTGTGCCCGCGGACCGGTTACCGGCCGCGGACAACGAGCCTGCAACAGCTGTTCAGCCGGACGTACTGGAGGACTCGGGCGAACCGGTGTTTGGGATTTCCGACTTCCAAGCCGCTGAGTCTGCCGAGGGAGAGTCTGTCAACGAAGACTCCTCAGATTCGCGGGAAAGCTCGTATTTCGAGTTTGAAGAGGTGCCCCCCTCGCCGCGGTTGGCACTGCGCTCCGGATGGTGGGGCGTGGACCAAGATGGGTCGCTGTCGAACGTCGCTGAGTGGGACGACATGGACGATTCATCGCCTTTCTGGGATCTGGATGGATTGAGCAGCGATGGCTGGCGAACCTTCGACTTCTTCGCCACGGGGACAAACAGCGAAACGACGGACGCAGGTTTGTATTTCTATGGCGGTCCAGGCCTCTCGGTAGACGCCGATTACGATCGGTTTCTTCACCGCTTCGGCCACGATCCGCTCGGCGGCCCTCGCATCCCGGACGTGGACGGCGTATTCCCGCCGGAGGGAGGGTTTTATGATCCGCCTCTCGACAACGGAGATCCTGGATCCGTCATGCACGGCGACGACCTCGATGTTGGCGAGGACCATGCCATCCGGGTGCAGGAGATGGACGTCGATTTCGAAGGCCGATTGACCGACAACATTCGCTGGCGCCTGAACGTCTGGGGGCTCAAGAAAACCGGCATGCGGCAGGCGAATTCCACCCAGCATTGCTGGACGGGATCGCGTGCACAAAACCCGGATGCCGGCAACACTTGCCACGTGGTAAGCCAAGGACAGCACATCGACTGGCTTACCATGGAGGTCGAACCGGTCATAGAAGCCCGTTTCGGCGCGGTGACGCTGGAATACTCCCGCACCATGCGGTCATTTCAACAAAACGACGAGCTTGTTACCAGAGACTACTCCTCCGTCGCTCCTTCGTACGGTTTCCAGGCCGAGGGCCCATATGCCGTGGTACCGGAAAACTACACGACAATCGACCGGATGAAACTGGGTGCATTGCTCACGGAGAATACGGATCTCTACGTCGTCGGCCACCTAGGCAACACGCACAACAAGTTCCGGGAGTCGGATCGACGGTTCTACGGGGTCGACGCCCGGCTGACCAACACATCGATCGAGGGCTTGAGGTGGACTGTTTATGGTGAAACGTCCGGCATGGACAACTCGGCGGACACCGTGTCACTGAACACGCGTTATCCAGACGGACCGTGGCTGGAGGACGACGTCCCGCCGACCAACTACGATCCGGAATCCCTTTATCTTGGGCTTGTTGATCGCGTGGAGTGGGCGACCGGCGTGAAGGGACGCTGGCGTCCGTTCCACGACAGTCTCGGTCTGCGACGGCGGCTGGCAGTGACCGGAGGCTACGAGTACAAGGAGCTCAAACGGCGGAACGTCACGTATGACTTGACGAACCTCGAGCCTTTCACGCAGCCGACGACCCTGACCAATATGTTTTTCGTCGGTTTGAAACAGGACTGGTCAACGGCACTGAGCTCCTTTGTCCGATACCGGATGACCCATAACAATTGGCCGCTGGTAGGTGTCACACACCGGCAACAGCTAAGTTTGGATGCAGCCATCAATTCCAATCTGCCCGAGACCGAGGACCGGATCGAAATCGGTGGCAATTGGAGCCCGACCAATAACTTCATGGTGAACGCATCGTTCTGGATTCAAAACACCTCTCACCACTCGGACTACGTCAGCTTCGACGAGGACAGCTACCCGATCGTCATCAGCAGCTGGTATGCCCCAACTGAGCGTTGGTCCTTCACGGCCGGCTACGCAACGTTCTCGAACTGGATTGACCAAGACATCACGCTGGGTCGAGAAGATGGGGAATGGGTGAGCGGCCCTCACGGGGGTCAAGAGTTTCTGGCATGGACGGATTCCTGGAGCTACACCGGGCGGGCGGACGTGCTGAATTTTGGGAGCTCCTATGCGTGGTCATCACGCGTTACGCTGAGCACCGGCTTTGAATTTGTCAAGAGCCGCAACGTGATTGGCGACCTGCCCGTAAACAGTTACTCCCTGGATGAAGGCCCTCCTGGCGACGCAGCGGCGGGAAGCTTTGACTACCCGGACCTGCCCGGCTATAGCCAGGTGCGGGTCAACACCTACCGCGTCATGGCGGGCCTTGATTACGCCCTATCACGGAGTTTTGGGGTTTTCGGCCGCTACAATTATTACGATTATGACGATAGGGCGATGGCCTTCAACGCCGGCACCGCCCACATGTTCTTGGCCGGCGTGAACGGAGTCTATTAAAAAGCCATAACAAAAGCTTAGCGGTTTGCTGTTATACCGGCCGCGGATGACTTTCTCCGCCGCGAGTCCGACCAACGGGAGGACGGCTTGCGTCGGGCAACTTTCCACCCGGAAAATCCAACCGCCTGAAATATAACCCAGGGGAGTTGGAAGCGGATAGCAGGTGTCGTCACCGGCTGTAAGTATGAGTCAAAACCAGTTCCGCCTTATGTGAACTTGTGGCTGCGTGGTTTGGAGCAAGAGGAGACAGAGGCAATAGAGGGCAACACCTTTGTTTCCTCTCTCTGCTCCGTGGAGTCCAGTTCGGCTTCGGGGAGGAACACCTGCGTGCGGATTTCGATCGGATGGTTCTAAGCCCCGAACTCGGCGAACAGCGCGTACAAGATGCCTGCCAGCAGAGCAAGCCCGATCCCAAGGGCGATGAAGCCGAACACGCGGATCAACCACAGGGTGCGGCCTGAAGGCCCCTCGCGTCGTAATCGCTGCAACTCGCCTTGCTGACGCAACCGTTCGAAATACTCGGGGCGATCATGCCGCAATTCATCTTCGCTGACCAATCCGGTCAACACCGACATGTCCATCGGAAACTTGTCGGGCCGAAAATGCGTGTTGTAGAAATGCATGGCAAAGACGAACCCCGTGGCCAGCAAAGCCAGTGTGGAATGGATCATTTTGGCGACGTTGATCGCTTCCCCCGGCAGGAAACTGCAGAACAAATTGGGAAACCACAAGATCAGTCCCGTGGTCCCGATCAGGATCACGTCGGAATTTGCCCCCCAGAAGTCGAACTTCTCCCAGTAGGCCCAACGCTCGAATGCCGGTTTCGGACCCAAGCCGACAAACCAACGCAGCATGCCGATGAAGTCTTTCAGGTCGCGTCGCCGTGGCAGCGGTGAATCGGGACCGAAGATGACGCCCAGACGCGATCCGCCTGCTTTTCGCGCAGCGCGATACCGCTTCACCAGTACCACGGGATACGCCAAGAAGCAGGCAAACGTAGTGATCGCGAACAAACGATGCCACAAGCCGGTCGATTCGAAACCACCCAGGTAGTAAGCCAAGTCGCGAGCCCAGTGGTAGTCGCTGTATTTCAGGGGAAGTCCGGTCAATGCCAGTCCCAGGAAAGAAACGCCCAGGATCGCATGCGTGACACGGTGGAACGAGACAAACCGGATGTAAGCCGGCTCGCCCGGTTCCAGAGAACGGGGCCGGCCGTGTTTAGCTGCGTCCATCGAACCGCGTACCAGCCACGCGAGTGAATGAATGCCAAAAAACCCGAATATGCAGGCCAACAAAGCCAGCAAGCTTCTGTGAGTCCAATACAGCAGAGGAAATCGCTCGGGATCGCGATGATCCGCATGGGGCGCGAAACTGGCAAAACTCACATTGGCGTTCGGGTGGCATTTCGCGCAGGTGGCCACCCGGTTAGCCGAGGAAACCTTGGACGCCGAATCGGCCACGGGGCGGATGTCATGGAAGCCATGACAATCCGCGCACTTCGCCGCTGCCGTGTATCCCAGGTCGGTGAGTTCTCCGTGCATGCTCTGCCCGTACTGATGGGTCAACCGGGCATGGCAGTTACCGCAGCGGCGGGGCTGCGTATTGCGGAACCGCGCCGTCTCGGGATCCGCGAGGTCGTGTCCTTGATGGCAGTCCGTACAGCTCGCCTTTCTTTTCACATCTCCGTCCGGAGGCGGCGCGTCGTTCGACGTCCCGGCCCCCTGTCCGTGAACGCTTTGTTGCAGCGTTTCCTCAATGAACCGATGGCACTGGGCACAGGTATCAGCCACGTTGCTCACATGAAGCGTGGATTTCTCGTCGGACGCCGGTAGGATTCCGTGCGCGCCGTGGCAATTGGCGCAAACCGCCGTGGTCAGCAGACCGGACTGCACCAGTCCGTGCCCGTGCACGCTGTCGAGATACTCATCACGGTTTTCCTCGTGGCATTGACCGCACGACTCAACTTGGCGACTTGCAAAGACCGGCGATCCCAATTCGTTCACCGGTCCAAGATCGTGCATCTCGTCCCCGTGACATTGGCTACAACTGACGGCGGTCTCTTCGCGTTGCTGGTTTCCTCCCTCGGTTTCCCAATGGGCACTGGCCAACACGTCTTCGTACTGCTGCTGATGACATTCGCTGCAGGTGCTTGAAAGCTGTTCGGCATGAACCGCCGATTCGGGATCCGCCGTCGCACGCATGTTGTGTTTGGGGTGACACGAGATACAGGTGGTGGCCTTGGGATCGTCGGGGGCGGCGTTCAGGTGCTTCCCGTGCACGCTCTCCCAAAACACGTCCGTAATATCCAGCCGGGCTTCGGGATCAACCTGCCGCATTCTCTCTTCGTCCGAATGGCAATAACCACAGAAGCCGGGCATATCGGAGGGCGATTCGATTTTGCGAAAACCATCTTCGAGAGCATGCGCTTCTCGCAAATCAAGGGTTTCTGAATTTCCGCCGTGGCAATCCTGGCAGCGAATCCCTTTCCGCCAATGAATATCTTGAGCCAGATCGTCCACCGTGACAAACAAATGTTGAGTGTCGTCCTCCCACACGTCCGCCTCACCGTGGCACATCACGCACATATTCTCTTCAATCGCGTTGTCTTGCGCGCGGGCTGGCGCCGTGGCGCAAGCGACCATGGCCAACAGCCCTGGAAGCGAAAAGGTCGGTGATATTCTCAACTTATTCATCCCTTGTCGTGTCACCGGCTTCGGAACTACGAGTCTTCCTGCCCTTTGGCGAGGGGGTTTTCGGGCAGGGTCACCTCGGGCGGCTCGATCTCCAAGGTCTTGCATGTCGCGGTTAGCCGCTCCACGAGCACGTCGACCAATGCGCTGGCATAATGGCTGTTGTGGATGTCATTGCCCGCTCGCAGGAATTCAATATCGTGCGAAAGCTCGTCGACGCGTCCAGTCAGATCAGCCTGGCGAGTAGCATCGAGCTCGGCGGACTCAAGGGCCGCTTGCACGCGTTTCACCTCGGTCTCCAACTTGGAAGTTACCTCTTTCAATTGGCGGTGATAAGCCTCCAATCCCGCAAGTTCGGATTCCTCGTGACAGGCCCTACACGTTTGCATGGAGGCCTTCATAAGCACCGTTCCCGTTTCTAAAACGGCTTTTGTGCGATGACAGGAAAAGCAAGAGACGCGCGCACCCGCCATCTGGCTTGGACGATCGGAGATCGAATGGGCGCCGGCTCCTACCAACATCTCGACCTCCGAGCTGTGATGATCGGGATGGCAGGCAGCACAGTTGGAGGCGGCGCGATGCGCTTTATGCGGATCCAGACTGTGCTCGATCTCCAAATGACACGCAATGCAGTCCACCTTGTGTTCCGTCACGTGGGTGCGGTGTAGAAAGACATGATCATCGAGCCGATCCAGGTGGTCCTCCCGGTTGTGGCATACCGTGCAGCGTTCGAGCGGAACGGCCCCGTTGCCGCGTATCAAATCACCGTGACAATTCGCGCAGTCCACGCCTCTTTCATAAGCCAGATCGTGGTCGAACTTCACCCCGCCCCCCAGATCGAATTCCTCCTCCGGGATCTGGTGGCAGCGCGTGCAGGCTCCGAGTCCCTCGTTGAAAAACTCATCTTTGAAGTGGCACAAAAAGCAGCTGGACTTCGTGACCGTCATGTGTGTGCCTTGCACGATCTGGCTGTGGCAGCTCGTACATCGCAGTTTCTTGCCGCGGCGCAACCGTTCCAAGTGGGGCTTGTGGTCGAACGGAATCCCATCAAAGTCGACGCGGCCCGAGAGCAAACGCGTCTCATGGCAGCCCGATCGAAGACAACTGGCATCGGGAATTTCCGCCGCGGGCCGAGGACTTTCCGTGCCGCTGAGATATGTCGCCAGTTGGACCAGGCCGAGCATCTTGCCACGAACCTTTTCCGCGACCCCTGGCGCGAAATGGCACTTGACACAGGAGACGTCACTGTGGTTCGAAGCCCGCCAAGAAGCGTAGTAAGGCTCCATGATGTGACAACTGCGACAGAATTCCGAACGCGAGGTGTACCACCCGGAAAACCCGACAAACGCGACGCCCAGGACCAAAAACGCTGCGAGCAAGGCGACGGCGCGGGACGCAAACCAGCGAAACTTCTGCCACTTCGTCCCTTCCACCAACAAATGCCACGAAGGAACTTCGTCGGCCAAACTGGAATCCTCGGGCGCCGAAGCGGAGGGTCGTTGTGGTGAAGCGGATTCGTTCTCGTTCATTGCATTAATTCGCCAAGGAAACCAGCAGGATACAGCCCAACAAGAGGAGGCCGAGTACAAGAATGCAGGCACCGATCGCGATGACCGGCCAGAAGGTTCTCATCGACGGCACCGCCACAAGAAGACTGCTTAACTGCCCTTCCTCCCGCAGTCGTTCAACATAATCGGTCCGGGACCTGCGCAAGGCGCGCGCGCCCGCCAGTCCCGTCCAGAGCGACACATCCATGGGGAACTTTTCAGGTCGTAAATGCCAGTGAAAAACGTGGATAATGAAGATGAAACTGGCGGCCAACAAGGCGATGCGAGAATGCAGGACCTTGGCCACGTTCAACGCCGATCCCGAAACGACCAGGCAGCAGAGATTGGGGTACCACAGCATCAGCCCGGAACCGCCAATAATGCCAACCGTCAACACCAGGGCCCAGACGTCCAATTTTTCCCAATATGTCCACCGTTCGAAGCGAGGTTTCCGGCCCAACCCGAAAAACCAACGCGACATTCCCCATAAATCTCTGACATCTCGGCCGTTTGGGACCAGAGAATCCGGACCAAACAAGAGGCTCCGCCACGTGGCGTTCCGCCGACGTAGCTGAATCAGCTTCGCAGCCACGCTCACCACGCACCCAACGCTCGTAACAAGGACCAACACGGCGAAGAAGTGATGCCACGTGCTGGTCGCCTCAAAGCCGCCGAGCCCCTCTGCCAGTTCGGAGGCCCATTGATTCCGGCTGTATTTGAGCGGCAGACCAGTAAGTGCCAATGCCACGAACGACACCGTAAAGACGAAGTAGCACACGCGCAACATCGGCGAAAACCGAACAATGGCCCACTGTTCCCCCGAAAGGCCCCGCTGCCTGCCATACACGAATGTGTGCACGAGCGAGCGAGTGAACCACAGAAAAGCGTGCACGACAAAGAGTCCAAACAGCACGTAGACCACAAACTCGGTACCGGCGAGCAGCTGGTACAGTCCCGCGTATTGGGTACGGTTCTTGGGATTGGCATGCGGATCGAACTCCGCAAAGTTGGCCACGGCATAAGGATGGCACGTCCTGCACGTGTCCACTCGCTTGCCCACCGCCAGCCGAGACTGCGGGTTGCCCGCCGCCAGAATCGTGTGCGCCCCATGACAGTCCGAACATTTCGCGGCCGGTCCGTAACCGAGTTGCGTCAACTCGCCGTGAAGACTCGCCGTATACTGTTGAGATATCTCGGCGTGACAGTTACCACAGCGGTTCGGAAGCTGTACGCGGAATTGCGTCTTTTCAGGGTGCGGCTGGTCATGTCCCTGATGGCAGTCCACACAACTTGGTTTTCGTTTGGCCTCGCCGTCGGACGTCTCCCGCCGCGAGACTATCCCCGGCCCGTCGCCGCGGCCATGCACGCTCGTTTTCAATCGCTCCTCGATGTAATGGTGACACTCGCCGCAAGTGTGCGCCACGTTGGTGGGATGGAGACGCGATCGCGTGTCCGCCGCATAGTAACTGTCATGAGCCCCGTGGCAATCGGCGCAGACGGCGGTTACCAACAGACCCGACTCGCGCAGGCCATGACCGTGCACACTGGCTTCATATGTGGCCAAGGGTTCTTCGTGGCAACCGCCACAGACGTCGACCTGATTGTCCAAGAAAACCGGGGATTGGCTATGATCAACCGGGAGCATGGCGTGTGCGTTCTCACCATGACACTGGCTACAGGCCAACGGCATCCCCGACCCGTCCGCCCGCTTTCTTCCCGCGGCATGGTGTACCCCCTTGCGCATGGCGGTCCGTTGATCCTGGTGGCACGCTCCACACGTTTGCACCAAGTGCTTCGGATGAACGTCCGACCGCGAATCATCCACTGGCCGCATGCGATGTTCGGGATGACACGAGGTGCAAGTGGCCGCCTCCGGGCCCCCCATCTCCTGGAGATGCTTCCCGTGGACTCCAGACCAGAACTCCGCCACGGGATCCGTCTCGAAGGAATCCTGATAACGAAGCATGACCTCCCGGTCCGAGTGGCAATGCCCGCAGAATCCTGGAATATCCGCGGGAGACTCAATTTTCCGGAACCCATCCTCAGTGGCATGAGCTCCGCGCAGATCGAGCGTGTCGGGATTGCCTCCGTGGCAGTCTTGGCACCGGAAGCCCTCCTGCCAATGAATGTCACTGGCCAAGTCCTCGGCAGTCACATATAAGTGACGCGTGTCTTCTTCCCAGACGTCTTCAGTGCCGTGACAGGTGACACATTGGTTCTCCCCCAGCGACTCGCCCGGCGCGCCAAAGGCAACGGAACTCAAGACGACCGTAACCGCCATGATCATCACACACGTCTTCCGCTTCATACTCATGAACACGTTTCCGGTCGAAGCAGACAACTGTGCGTTATTCCTCTCTCAACTCCGGCGGCGTCTGGCTCTCCTTGTGAGCTTGGACCATGTGACACTCGACACATACGTTTTTGGGCAACATTTTCCAGATAGAATCCCGCAGCTTCTTTTCCTGCTCTGCCGTCAGCTCTTTGACCTGGGCAAAAGGTTTGGAAACCTCCTCATGGTAGCTTCCCGGTCCGTGGCATGTTTCACAGGTCACACCCGCCAGCGCCGGGGTGTCTTCCATGTTCTTGAAACCGCTCGGTTCTCCGAAGCCCGTCGTGTGACATTTCAGGCACTCTTCATCGGTCTCGTATTCCTCCGTGAGGAGCTCGAATGCCTCCGAATGTTCGGACTTCTTCCACTTCATATACTCCTCAAAGTGACACGACGCGCACCGTTTCACGCCAGTATACTCCTGGTCGGCCTGGGGCGCCGGCTCGGTTTCCGGCGCTTCAGCACGCGTCGGTCGCGATGACAATAGAGTGATGACCATGAATAATGTAAATGTAATCGATATCAAAGTTATCGCACGGATCAATTTGCCACGTACTCTGTCTGGCGTCAACTCTCTCATGGGTGGTTCTCCTCGCGCCGCAGTCGTAAAAAGCCCCTTATATGGAGCACATCGATAGGTAGTAACTAGGGGGGGGCACAATCACCCTCGGGCCTCACCTGCAGGTGGTGGGCAACGGAAAAACACGCCCGCCGGCGACCACGCCCAACCTCAAATCTGCCTTAGTGTAGCTGATGACACCAGCCAAATCAATGTTTTGTTACCTCTCGGTCCAGAATATTTCAAGACAGCGCTGATTCTTCGGAGGATTACCGCGGCAGGGGGGGCGATAAGATGAGCGCTAGCGGGTGGCGAAGATCGCAGACGGGGTTGGAACGTGACAGAAAAGGCCAGTCTAAGAAGCGGACAGAAAACCTGTAAACGTCACCGCAAACCCTTGTAATGTGAACGATTTAACAACGCTTGCCGGAGTTTTCTGTCCGCCTCTAAGGGCTCGCGGCTTGCACCGTTCTGACCTCATGTTTGCGTCCCAACAGCCCGCGTAACACACGGGTGGGCAAGCTGTGAGCGCCGAACATCGGAGGCAGGTTTCGGGTTGGACACTGCAGCGTTTTGTTCAGACACGGCTTTCCGTTGCTTTCGAATGCGCAGGCTCCTGCGGGAGCTCAGCGGTGGGACAGCATACGAGTCGGCCCCAACGTGCGCTTACCACTTGACTCGCCGCATCCCCGATCGTGGTTCGGTTCAGCTCGGCTTCCAGCTCGGCCCGCTTTGGGCGCCAGTAGCCGCGAAGAGGGCATGGAGTTTCCTCTGAACATCCAGGGAGTTCGAGCAGGCATTCCGGGAGCAAATGACCGTGCCCGAGGGCGTGCATCACGTCCGTCACGGTGATCTCCTCCGCCGGCCGGGCCAGGACAAACCCCCCCTTCCTGCCCCGCTTGCTCTCAATCAAGCCGGCTTGGCAAAGTTTGTATAAAAGTTTCCTTAGATAGGGCATGGGGATGCCGGTGCATTTCTGGATGGCGTTACACAACGCCCGATCTTGTTGCCAGTTGGCGATACATCCAAGAGCAAGGATTGCGTACCCTACGGTTTGCGATAATGACACCATGAACGTTAGGACTCCTCTGCCTCGCGACTGCCTCGATTGGCACTACAGGTCCCATGCAACTGCCGCCCGCTGTAGGTATCAGCAATCGAGTCAATGGATCCCATATACACCGTTCGCGGGTGATTTTGTCCGCCGCAAGTCCGACCAACGGGAGGACGGCTTGCGCCGGGCAGCTTTCCATCCGGACAAGTTCGACCGCCTGAAATATGTATGCCGCCGCATTGTGGTTCAATCTCCTGGCCCGGGCAAGGGGGCTTTGGCGGGATGGCAAGCCCAAAGGCGAATTCGGTTTGACACCGGAAACGGCTTCTGCTACCGTCCCGCGGTCTTCATGCTGGGGCCACCTCCTGTTCGAAGGGTATTGAATACCGTTCTCGTCGAACGGTCCTGCGTGAGTTCCAGTGTGCCGAGAGGGGACTGACCATGACTGCGGGCACGAAGCTAGCAATCGGCGGCGCGGTCGTCGTCGCGGCGAGCGCGTACATGGCGTACGTTGGGGCGGCTACCAGTTGGACGTATTGCATAACTGTAGAGGAATGCGCGGCAGCTACGCGGAAGTATGTTGGGAAACGCGTCCGCGTCAGCGGCAAAGTGGCTGCCGATACACTGCAGGTAGGTACCGATCCACGGCGGGCTCGTTTCACCCTTGCAAGTGGCCGCGAGAGGTTGGAGGTGGTCAGCACGGGACGGTTGCCCGACAATTTTCGCGAAGGCGGACACGTCCTGGTCGAAGGCGAACTGGAGGCGAGCGGTATGTTTCAAGGCGATCGAGTGCTCACTCGGTGCGCCAGCAAATACGAGGCTGAGGACAATTCCACTTCGGCAGAAGGTACGCCCCAAACTAACAGAGGGAGCGATCCGTGAGAATCCTTGGTGAACTCTCTCTCCTGGTCGCCTTTGTCTGCTCTGGCTTCGCGGCGTTTGCTTGCATAGTGGGTTGGCTTCGCGATCACCGTGCGTTGCGGTGTCTGGGAGCGGGAGCCGCCCTGCTCAGCGTCTCGGCGTTGACGCTTGTGCTCCTCGTATTGACATGGGCATTGGCATGGGAAGACATTCGCTTTGCCTACGTGGGGGAGTATTCGAGCCCGTCGCTGCCGTGGTACTACTCATGCTCGGCACTATGGGTCGGTCAGGCGGGTTCGTTGCTACTGTGGGCGTGGTTGTCAGGCGGCGTGGCTCTTCTGTTCGGCGTGTGGCCTCGCCAAACCCCGAATCCGCTTCGTTATCCGGCGCTCGGTACATTGATGGCGTACGTGTGGTTCCTTATAGCGATCATGGTGTGCGCCGCCGACCCGATGGAGGCGAACGTTTCGGGATTTCAACACGGTTCCGGTCTCAGTCCGGTGTTGCAGCATCCAGCCATGCTGATCCATCCGCCGGTGGTCTTTCTGGGGTACTCGCTCTGGGCTGTCCCATTCGCCTTGGCCCTTGTTTCGCTGGCGACGGGACAGCTGAACGGCGATTGGATCCGCGCGGCGCGTCCATGGGCGTTGTTCGCGTGGGCGGTGCTGGGCGGCGGCATCTTGCTGGGAGCCGAATGGGCGTACGAGGAGCTGGGATGGGGTGGATATTGGGGCTGGGATCCAGTGGAAAACGGATCGCTGATTCCGTGGCTGACCGGAACGGCGTTGCTTCATGTCATGGCAGCATGGCAGCACGTCGGGCTTTTCAAGAAGACCGCCGTTTCCCTGGCCATCGCAACTTTTGGACTCTGTAACTTCGCGACATTTCTGACTCGTAGCGGGATCTTCAGTAGTCTGCACGCGTTCAGCAGTTCACCGATCGGCTGGCTGTTTCTGGTATTCATGCTGGCCCTGGCGGTAGGTGGAGGTGCGCTTATTGTTTTTCGCCGGCCTCGCTTGGCGCCGGACAGGCCGATCCGGAACTTTTTCAGTCGAGAAGCTGGTATTCTGCTATCCGTGCTCGCACTTCTGCTGCTGGCGGGGGTGACCATGGCAGGCACGCTGAGTACCGTTTGGTCGAGTCTTTTTGTCGGGGAAGCGATCATGGTTGGCCCGGCGTTCTATAACAACGTTTTGATTCCAACCGGGCTTCTGCTTCTGCTGGGGACGGCCGCGACGCCGCTTCTACGTTGGGACGCTTCGCCCGCCACGTGGCAAAGGAAGCTTTTGCCGTGGTCCGCCGGGGCAAGTGCTATCACCACGGTGCTCGCGGTCGTTTGGGGCTTCAGACACCCTATCGAATTACCGGTCCTCGGATGTGCGATTTTCGGCGTGTGTGCCTTGTTGGCTGTCGCAATGGTCGCTGCGCGGGCGAGGGCGCGACACGGCTTGCGGACCGGTATCCCGCGGGCCGTTTTTGCCGGTCGTCGCCAATATGCTGTGCCTCTGATTCATCTGGGATTCATTTGTCTTACGGTCGGAATCGCCGGATCTTCATTGAGAACTCGCCAGCGCGCATTCGAGATGAAGCAAGGGGAGAAAGTCGTGTGGGCTGATCGCCAGATTCGGCTGGCAGGTATCCATCGGCACGAGCTTCCGGACCGAATCGTCGGTGAAGCGGAGCTGGAAATCTCTCGCGACGGGCGACGCATCGCCACACTTCTACCTGCCCAGCATTATCACCGTTCCGCGGGCGAATGGACAACAGAGGTCGCTATCCATTCCACATGGGGTGGTGACTTCTACACGATTCTGCACGGTGGCGAGGCGAGAGAGGCAGTCCGGCTGACGTTCGTTGAGAACCCAATGATGCGCTGGCTTTGGCTTGGGGGAAGCCTCATGGGGCTGGGATCATTGGTTCGGCTGTGGCCGTCGCGGCGTCGTGACGCCGTGCGAACGACCCCGTTTCCGGTGAAATCGCTTGTAACCAGCGGCTATCGACCAAGCGGCGCAGCAGCGAGTTTGCTATGAGGCACAACACGACCGTGAAGGACTTCCTGTGTAACCGATGATCAATCCCAGAATATATTTCAGGCGGTCGAATTTGTCCGGATGGAAAGCTGCCCGGCGCAAGCCGTCCTCCCGTTGGTCGGACTCGCGGCGGACACAATCACCCGCGACGGGTATAGCTATTGGTACACGACAACTATCACAATACTTCGGCAATCGAATCGTTCTGCGGTCGATTGACGTCGACATTATGGCCGGCGAGAGTGTTGGATTAACCGGTGTGAATGGGGCGGGCAAGACCACGTTGTTGCGGTGCTTTGCCTCCGTGATTCGGCCCTCCGAAGGCGACGTATTTTGGTTCGAAGGTGCGGCGAACAACCGCCGGGCCGCGCGCGGAATGATTGGAATGGTGACGCACGACCCCCCACTTTATCCCCAACTGACACTGCGCGAGAACCTGGTTTTCGCTGCTCGCATGTACCGTGTCGGAGAGCCAGCAGTCAGGGCGGACCAATTACTGCAACGCGTTGGCCTCGCACATCGGGCGGATCACCGTCCCACGCAAGTCTCGCGAGGGATGCGCCAGCGCGTGGCAGTCGCCCGTGCGCTGGTCCACGCTCCAAACATCCTGTTGCTCGATGAACCGTTCTCTGGTTTGGATGCGGAGGGCATCCACTGGCTAACAGAAACGCTGAATGATTTGCGAAGTCGGGATCGGACGATCTGTTTCGCCTCACACGACACCGCCCGTGTTCACTGTCTGGCCGACCGTGTTTTCGAATTGGATTCAGGCCAGTTACACAGACGGAATTTTGACCGAGCGTCGGAAGGACATGGCCACATCATTCGGGCCCGCGCTGCCTGATCGAGGGAATCCAGTTCATGAACAGTTTTTGGTGGATATTCCATAAGGATCTCGTCACGGAGTTCCGGGCTCGTCGGGTTTGGCCCACGATGCTCCTACTGGGCATCGTCGTGGCGATCGTTTTCGGGGTACAGATGGATATCCTCCCGCATCAGAAACAAGCGCTCGTGGGGGGGCTGCTCTGGCTCGCAATATTCTTCGCCGGCATGACCGCCATCGAACGCTCGTTTTCTTCGGAAGAAGAGAGCGGGTGTTGGGAAGCCATGAAATTGTACCCGGCGTCTCCAGCCGCGATCTATTTTGCAAAACTGCTCGCCAGTACCGTGGCGCTCGGGGTCCTTGAATGCGTGTTGTTTCCCTTGTTTTTTGTATTGGCCGGATTGTCTCCGTGGAGATATGCGGGAGAGATGGCCTTGGTCGGCATACCCGCCAACGTGGGAATCTGTGCAGTTGGGAACTTAGTGAGTGCCCTGGCGACCGGGATCGGGAGAGCCGGATATCTCCTGGTGTTGCTGGTGTTGCCCTTGGTCATTCCGGTTCTATTGGCGGCTGCGGAAGCCACGCGATTGGCGGTTGGGGAACAAATCGACGGGGTCTGGTGGCGCTGGATACAGCTGCTTGTAGCTTTCGCTGTCGTTTACGTCGCTGCAGGAACGGTTCTTTTTGAATATGCAACTGAGGAGTGAGGTCATGAGGTGGAACGCCGCTCGCCCAGGATCGGCTGTCAGCTGCGGGTACGTGCTAGTCGGTGGACTGCTGACCGCAGCCATATTGGCCGTGTTCCTTTTTGCTCCGACCGAGCAAACGATGGGAGATGCTCAAAAAATCGTATATGTTCACGTTTCGGCTGCCTGGCTTGGATTGTTGGGGATGGTCATTATGGCCGCCGCGGGCGTCGCGTACCTCGTTCACCGGGAGTTGTCCTGGGATCATTGGGCTCAGGCAGCCGCCGAAGTGGGCTGGCTCTGTTGTAGTCTGACGCTGGCGACCGGCGCATTGTGGGCCCGAAGTGCGTGGGGAACGTGGTGGGTGTGGGATCCCCGATTGACCACGGCGTTCATACTCTGGTCGGTGTATTCGGGCATCATCCTCGTTCGCGGCAACTTGGAGGACCCCCGGCAGCGTGCCCGGATCGGTGCGATTTTGGCCGTTTTGGGAACACTGGACATCCCGCTGGTGGTCATGGCGACACGCTGGTTTCGAGGCATGCACCCCGTGGCGCCCAGGATGGAGCCCGCTATGCGAATCACGCTGCTTGTCAGCGTGCTCGGTTTTACCGCATTCTTCGTCATGTTGATGGTTTACCGGCGAACTCAGTTGCGGCTACAGAGGCTTGCCGACGAGCTCTGTCACTCGCAGGAGGCATGGCTGTCTAAGATTCCTAATCGCAAACCGCGCGCAAAGGCGGCAGAAGCGTCACGGGAACTTGGCCCGTCCGCTGAGGGTTAAACGAAGGAGTTGACGAATGGTTACGTTTTGTCTTGCCTATCTTTTGGTGTGGCTGGCCGTGGTCCTGTATGTCATGTGGCTCGGAGCCGCTCAACGCCGCCTGACGCGGTCCATTGAGTCTCTGCGGTCCCACCTTGAAGAACCACAAAGCCAGCAAGAATCGCCCTCCAAGGCAGCTTGATGCAGGGGAACTGGATGTGATTGTTGCAAACGCGCTGGTCGTCTGCCTGCTAGTTGGCCAAATGAACTCCGCTCCGGGGGAAATCGGAGGAACTGTGGTCAATGCGTCGAGAAACCGCCAGCCCGTCGCACGGGCCGAAGTGGTCTTGAGGGTCCAGATCGATGGACAATTCGTTTCCGCCGCGAAAACGGTCACGGACGCACAGGGCCAATTTCAATTTCCGAATCTGCCCCTCGACGCAAAACTTCTGTATCTGCCCGGAGCCAACCGAGACGGCGTTCACTATCCGGGACCGCGTGTGCGCCTGAGTTCAACCCGTCCTCGGGTTTCAGCAAACATCGACGTCTACGATGCGATCAAACAGCCGAACCCGCTCGTGATCAAGAGCCATCACGTCCTCATTCAGCCGGAACCCGGCGCGTTGCATGTGACCGAGCTATTGGTGATCGACAACCCAACCTCAACCACCTATGTCGGCCAGTCTAAAGATCAAGCGGTGGAACCGGTCACATTGCAGCTCTCGATCCCGCCGGACTTCGATCGGACCACCTTCCAGAAAGAGTTCTACGGACGCCGGTTTTCCATCGCTGGCGACAAGCTAGTGACTAGTATTCCATGGACACCCGGCCAGCGCGAATTGAAGTTCACCTACACGCTCGGCAACAACGCCGGTTACCGCCACTGGGATAGGACAGTCGACTTGCCATGTCATCACGTTCGAGTACGCATTGAACATGACGATCCAAGCCAGGTTGCTTGCACGCTGGAGCGGGCGGCGGGAACGAAGAAGAACGAACTGGTCTTTGAGTCTCGTGAAGCGATCCTTCCGGTCGGCCATAGGATTCGCGTCGAACTGGGTCAATTGCCATTGATGCCAATGGCCTACGCAAAATGGACCGCGCTCGCAGTGCTGGTTGGCCTCGTGTTAGTGACCCTGGTCCTGGTGGTGCGAAAAAAGCGGCGCTCGATGTCTCGAAAGGGAAAACCGCGTTTGGCCACGCGTGCGGCAAGAGGTCCTTTTCCCCATGCCGCAAAAACCCCGACCACCCGCCGCAAAGTGCGCAGCAACCGGCGCCGCCGTGCTGGCTGACCCGCAAAACAGCTCTCCTTTCAGCAGCGCATGTCTGGAAGACGGGATGCGAGCGCCATCCTATTCTCGAGTAGGTAACTTATTGTTAAGCGGGGTTGAGCGTCTCTCTGGCCACCTGAGAGAATATATTTCAGACGGTTGGACTTTTCCGGGTGGAAAGCTGCCCGACGCAAGCCGTCCTCCCGTTGGTCGGACTCGCGG
>JBNJEM010000025.1:0-26823 GCA_051745935.1 Planctomycetota bacterium | reverse complement strand
ATATTTCAGGCGGTTGGATTTTTCCGGGTGGAAAGCGGCCCGACGCAAGCCGTCCTCCCGTTGGTCGGACTCGCGGCGGAGAAAGTCATCCGCGACCGGCATACAACCGAGCGGAAGCTGTCCTCGGAAAGGTCGGGCTCCTGGAAGGCCAGACGGAAATGCGGGGAATGACTGCAACGGAGCACAAGGGGATTCGCACGGAAAGGGACAAAGGACATGGGAGGACATCAGTAGTGACGAAGCACATAGCCGACGTTTTCAAGGAACACCGGACGACGCTGTCGTTCGAGTTTTTCCCGCCGAAGAGCGCCGAGGCGGCCGAGTCGCTGTACAAGGCCATCAGCCAGCTCGAGCCGCTCAAACCGACTTTCGTCTCGGTGACCTACGGAGCCGGTGGCACCACGCGGGAACTTACCCACGATCTGGTGATGCGGATCCACCGAGAGACCAGTCTGGACCCCATCCCCCATTTGACCAGTGTTTGTCATACTGAGCGGGAAATCACCGAGGTCCTGACGAAATACGCTCAGGCGGGGATCGGCAACATTTTGGCCCTCGGCGGTGATGCACCGCGCGACATGCCAAACTATCGGCGCCAGCAGGACGCGTTCCAACATGCCGCCGATCTGGTGCGATTCATTCGCGAGTTCAAGGGGCATCCCGATCCGCGCGGCTTCGGCATCGGCGTGGCCGGCTTCCCTGAAGGCCACCCGGCCACCCCCAACCGGCTCACCGAGATGGAGTTGCTCAAAAAGAAGGTGGACGAAGGCGCTGACTACATCTGCACGCAACTGTTTTTCGACAACCGCGACTTCTATGACTTCCGCGACCGGTGTCAGCTGGCCGGGATCCACGTGCCGATCATCGCCGGCATCATGCCGATAACGAGCACCAACGGGATGGCCCGAATGGCGGAGCTTGCCGCGGGTTCGCGATTCCCCGCGCCGCTATTGCGGGCTCTCCAACGGTGCGAAGACGAGCGGCAAGCGATCCGAAATGTCGGCGTGCACTGGGCGACGGAGCAGTGCCGTGACCTGATCGATAACGAGGTCGCCGGGATCCACTTCTACACGCTCAACCGTTCCGCCGCCACGAAGCAGATCTACCAATTCCTGGGACTTCGTGATAGCACGTCAATTGCCTGAGCGGCATTCCAAAGCGCTGGGGGGGCGCGACGGCGCCTGCGTCGAGGAACGCATATCGGCTTGGGCCTTGACTTCGGCATTATTCAAAGGGTGGCACAAAAGACACGTTCCAACACAGCGAAAGAGGAGCCATTGCCTCTTCTGAATCGCTTACCATCAGCGTTCATGAGTGTTCATTAGCGGTTCGCTTAGGACCGGCTCAGCAATAGCTGCCGCATTTTTCGGAGGGTGGCTGAGCGAGCGGCAAGACGCGTCCCCTCTCCAAAAAACGGTAATCGCGAGCGGGGCCAGTGTGCTGGACGATTCGGCGGCACGTTGAATTGCGCAAGTTATTCCGGAGCGGCCCCTGAGCGTTCATCAGCGTTCATTAGCCCAGACGCATGCCCCGTCGCTGCGTGAACGGGCGATGCAAGGTCGCGTGCTGCTGATCAACGCCGCGCGCCATGAAGTGATCCCACGGCGATGCACGGAGGAGTTGGCCAAGGCGTTGGGGATTTCGGACCGTGTAGTGTGGCTCGAAGGTCTGGGACACTATACAGCCATGGCCGCCCTGCCGCAGGCGTTCCAAACCACGGCCACGTTCTTCGCTCAGGACCTGCCGGCGGATGCAGAGCGAACGACACCGGACTCGGGATCCGACG
The DNA here is from genome assembly GCA_051745935.1 of Planctomycetota bacterium. Classification (GTDB taxonomy): domain Bacteria; phylum Planctomycetota; class Planctomycetia; order Pirellulales; family Pirellulaceae; genus JBNJEM01. The sequence goes on along the minus strand of JBNJEM010000025.1, from coordinate 25,037 downwards.
GACAACGAGGCGATGTCGTGGATGAAGAAGAACCGGCAAGTGTGTCACCGGTCCTTCGCTTCATTCAGTGTGTTCAGCAACTCGGTGTGCTCCTGGATACCAACCAAAGCCCGAATTCCGGGCGTTGCCATCTGATGGACGTCGATCTTAAGGTGACGCTCAGTGACGGCCAACGCATCCAGGCCGAGGCCCAGGTGATCCGCGGCGAGGACCATCAATTCCGAATCAAGATCCAGATTGACGACATCGGGCGATTCGTGATCGGCCAAGGCGAGCGTCCCTGGATGTGCGGCAAACAGACGGTTTTTCTCGGCACACACGTGGAGGGTGAAGAGCGACGCCATCCGCTTTCCGACGCCGAACCGGAAAACGTGGCCAAGGTTCGTGCCGTGCTGGGCTTGCTGATGGCTCTGCCACTTGCCCCCGAAATGATCGAGAAATGGGTACGCATCACACAGGCCTCGCCGCATAAACTTCGCATCGTTCGCAAGGATCAGCCGGAGTTCGCACCCTCGGGCAACGTAAATGTCTGGCTGAGGCCGGCAAGCAAACGATCGTGTTCCTCGAGGAAAGCGGTTCCGTCCGTGACTTGGGCCCCGCCAGCCTGTGTCCAGCCGAAGCCGTTCAGCTCGGGATTGCTGATTTCGAACGCTCCATTGATGATCCCCGTCCCCGGATCTTCACCTTCCGCGAATGCTGACTGCACGGACCACCCGACCCCCGCATCACTTTCATGCACATACTTGTACCGTGCATCGGCGACGGCCGCGGACGGAACACGGTTCAAGTGGTTAATCACCAGCAACGCGTCCAGAGGCGACACGAACCCGTCGTCATTGACGTCCAGATAGGCATTTTCAGTTTCAACGCCGGCGCCGTCTGCCAGAATTCGTGCTCCATTCGAATTCAAATCGTTCACGATCAGCAAGGCGTCACGCGGCGAAACAACGCCATCTCCGCTGACATCGTGCGGATCCACGGAATTGTGCCAAGCGACGATACGATCAGCCGCTGCCAAGACTTGAGTGCTTTGAGCTTCCGGCAGAGTCAATTCCTCTGAAGCTGTGCTGATTCCCCGTGCCGCAGAGATGATCTGGACATCGAGCGCCGATGGCAGCCTTCTTACGCTGGGTGGCAGGACCGCGTTCATTAGGTCGTGCGGACAGGCCCCCTCGTCAAGGTGGTTGTTGTCAGGTGACAACCGCACATTGAAATTTGGGCCGACAAACATATCAGAACCAGCAATCGACTCCACGTGCGAGTCGAAGCCCGCATCTCCATTCATGAACCCTGCCAAATGCCCCATCTCGTGCATTAGTACCGAAAGCAGATCGTATTTGCCATGGGCTTCAGATGTGGCGGTCGCATGTCTTGTATCTTGATTCAATTTGACGGCAAACTCGGTATCATCCGTCGGGGTCTCGTCGACAAACCAGCCCAAGCCAGCTCCGTCTGGGTCAAGGATGATATCGCCCGAGTGAGATATCGCCAGCGCCGTACCGTCAAGATCTTTGAGCGTGATGTCACATTCGGATAGCGCGCTCAGACCAATAGGGTCCAATCCTCGTTGAAGCCATACGGTTTTGGCCGTCTCAAAAACTGGTGTGACGTCCTCTCTGTAGAGGCTCGGCTCGGGCGCAGCACCAACTACTGAGGAGAATGCACGTAGGGGCGCGCCCCCTGCTATGCTTCCCCCAGTGTCGAACACATCGGTCACATGGATTTCCACAAGCCCGATTTCTCCTGCACCCGCAGCAATACCATTCCTGCCGAAACCCGTTTGAATGGATGCAGCCGATCTTGGCGCCCCTAACGACCCTAACCACCATTCGTTGGATAGAGTGTCATTGAAATAGTTGAAGTCAAAGACGTCATGAATGTACAGATCGACTTCCGCACCGGGAGAAATCTCAAAAAAAGATCCAAAATCGGTGACCTGCAATGTCACTGTGGAACCGGTTCTCGAACCGCTAGGGCGTCCTTGATATGGCTTCGAATTGTCGATCCTCACGTCGCCCAGCGAGATTTCCAACACCTCTTTTTCAAAATCAAGAATTGTATTTTTGGACGGGCCAAAGTCGAACTCGACACCATCCAAAGGTATCGTAACAGTTCGCGTCGGTGTTCCGGTTCTGCCGGCTTTTTTGAAAGCCTCTCGAATCGTGGCCGAATCAAGCGAATGAATGAACTCTGTGATTTTGCTCCGGAACAATGTACTATTTCGGATGAGTTCTTCCGCTTCAGAGTCATCGTGATACTCATACTTCGTGACATCCGCCTCAGTGATTCCGTACACGCGATACGTACCCACGACCTCCGCACCTTCGAGCGTCCCTGATTCATTGAAGTCACGTCCATATTCAACTATTACGTCCTCCGATTGGCGCTGTCTGTCAATTGGGAAACTGTACGTTTTCGTATGCTGGATCTGTTCGAACAGGATAGGAGTAGAGGATAGCAGCTCATTGACTGGTTCAATTTCCACGTCGACAGAGGCGTTGTACTCTGGCGGCAAAACAAGGTCGAAAGACACTTCGTCTGTGGGGGCCCAGATGAGAATCTTGTTCCTGGCCGACTGATCAATTCTTGGGTCATTTAAACCCACTCGGTTGTATGGCTGGGTAGTCTCTCGAATGTCCAAAGGCACTGTACGATCTGCAACCAAAGGTTGCACGGAAAGGCCCGTAGGCAACCCACCAGTGTGCATCGCCGGGAGTTCTTCACTGATGGCAGAGTTCAGCTGGTCGATGGGCACTTCACTTAGTGAGTGATCGGCGCTGGCCAGTGTAGAGATGATGTGATCAATACTGAATGTGAGTATGTCGTTTGCACCGCGATATGTCGCGTAAAGCACGTCCCCACTCGGCGCGAAAGCCAAGCTATCGGCAAACCCAAGAGGAATTGGGGTTGTAGCGGCGACCATCCTCGGATGGTCCCCGAATGGGTCCTCGACAATTCCGATCTTTGCACCGCGACTGCTGGACGGTTCTTTTATCCAGTCAGGAAAGAACGGAACATCCCAGTCAGACACAAACGCGTATGTCGTATTGAACTTAGGTAGTTCCAAGATGGCCACATCTCGCGCGTTGCAGATGCCGAGACTGAAACCGCGCGGGCTCGGCTCGCCGCAGCTGCTTGCGCCAAGGCGCAGGTCAACTTGCCCTACTTTCGCTTTGAACTCCGCGGGGCTATCGTTGGCAACCTCCAGGGTCCAAAGCCCTGGACCTTGATCCAAAAACGTTGTCAGCATCATGCGTTCAGGATTACTTGTCGCAACAACGCTGAACGGATCTTTCCCCACTGGGAGAGCAGCAATCTCTTTGTGATAGAAGCCCTCTTCTTCCTTGTCCAGGCTGACAACGATAAGTTTACCTGGTTCGCGTCCACCTTGTATCCACGGCGTCGTTCCGCCATAAAGAGTCGTGGCGGGTGCGGCAACATAGAGCCTACGGTCATCGGCATTGACCGCCATGCCTTGCAAAATCGGACCTGGAGCCGAATCAAGGGTGATTGTCTTAACTACTTCGTGGAAGCTGTCGGAGCGTGGATCAATATCAACGACGAATATGCTCCCCCTAGCCGCCGCGACATACAAATACCGATTGGCTGAGTCGCAAACTATGGAAAAGGCGGAGCCGGGCAGCTTGATCATACCGTCCACCCGATTCCTTTGACCGAGGTCAACTTTGCGCAATGTCAACGGATCCAACACAGCAATTCGATTGCCCACAAGCGCATAGACCCTCGTGAGGTCATTGGTGACGACAGTCTCATTGACGGATCCACCGCCAATGTCGATGATTCTCCGAACCGTTCCATGGTCCACGAACGCGGGTTCTTGTTCGAGTTGGACCAGTCTAGGCATATCAATTGCCGCAACGCGTCCACCTGCAAGTGCAGCAAAGGTGAGCCCGTCTGTACGCTTGATTTGGACGGCATTGCTCACGAACTGTCTAGGTGTCGTGGTGGGGGCAGAGGGTGTTGTTGTGGGACGTTCTACGTAGATGTCGCTTAAACCAAGGATCACGTTCTCGGGGACATCAACCTGGAAGTCGGAACTTCCGACCGCCACATCAGTCGGGATCCGAATAGTCTCGTTCGGAGTGTCAAAAACGACACGGATCGATTGGGACGTGGAGAATGGGACCGTGAAGTTTTCGCCCTTGATTGTCACCCACGCATCGTCGTCCGAGCTGCCCACACTAATCTCATCGATTAACGGCACCGGAATGCGACTCGCTTCGGGCGGTGGTGGTGCCAACTCAATAGTCGCAGTTGTCGGATTCGTTGTGCGGTCGACCCGAATCTCCTCGAACACAGGCTCAACAAATTCTTTGTACCAGGCTGTGATATGTTTATCGTCGTATTCCACGCCATTTCGGGAAAACGTCTCGAATGTACGAAAATCGCACGCGAGAGCGACGAATGTATCGAGCGTGCCGGGAAGCGGAATCCCGCGCGCACGAAGGCGGTCGGCTAATTCTTCAGTTAGTGTTCCTGTGCATTTGGGCGAGGACCCTTTAAGTACGCCCATGGGTACCACTCGGTCCGAGGACGGCGTGGGATCCGTTCGCATGAGCACGCTCTCCAGCGTTCCGCCCGAAGTGAATTGAGCCTGATCGGAGTCAACAATGATCTGATACTGTGTTAGGTTTTTGTTTGCATTTGCTATTAAGTATTGACCTTTTTGACTTAGACCAGGCCAGGGGGGGCTGCTCGTTCTGATGACCCCATCAGTGCCGACAACGCCCTGTTCCTCCAACAGCCAAACGGGGGTCAAGGATCCTTGTTCGTTTGGCATTAGTTCGTAGCGGAAGAAGTAAACATTCTCGCCGGCCGTCAAATTGTTGGCGGGGGCGGCAAGCTGCACCGGATACCCCAATTCGCTTACGCCGTCGCCAAAATCAAGCTCGAATCCACCGACATAATCGAAATCTTCTGGAGGCTGTGCAGGCAGAGCCAATTCACTAGTGCTCGCAATGGTAACATCAAGCTCCCCTTGCTCAGAAACCACCCCCGGGGGGATCGCCACCAAATAGCCTTCTTGGTTAGCCACGACGGCGCCGTCCGTTCCGACTGAGACCGTGCCCACCTGCGGGTCGGCGACGCGCACAAGGCTCTGGAATTCGCCGCCCGCGTGAAGTACTGTCACGGTTGTTTCGCCGAGCCCAGTTGCTTCGATGAGCCCGTCGTCGGAAACAGCGAGAACATCTTGGTTGCCACTTACATAGACGGTGCCCGTGTCGGCCCCCGTGATGTCGACTTCATCAAGTAGTTGCACCTGAAGTTGTCTGTTGCCACCAACAGGGAGGGTAAGTAAGAACGGATACACGTCGAGACCTTGGTGGAAAGCCACTCCGTCGAGGGGATCTAGTGGAGTTCCAACGACAACGCCAGTAGCAGCCTGAATCTTGTTGCGTGACAAGAGAATTGAGGAGGAGCCGCGCGAGATACCCGAGACGACGCCGGAAGATGACACGAGAGCCGCGCCCGGGTTCGATGAGGTCAACGTAACATAGGTGGGCGGAACAGCCACGGCATCTTGATCGGCAAAGTACGCGAGAATCGTAACACGATGCTGCTCGCCGACATCCAATTCGATACCGCGATTTACGATTTCCAGCCGCAACAGTGGTGCATCGCTAACAATGATGTCCACTGTGCCAGCCTCCGAGGTACTGAAGCCATCTTCGGCAACAATCCTAAAGCTGGCGGGGCCGGAGAAGCCGGTAGTTGGTGTGAAGGTAGCCGTCGTCCCTGTTGGATCGATCAGGCCCTGGCCGTTGGTCGCGGAGATGATTTGGTAGCTCACCGAATCGCCCTCCGGATCGCTCGCGAGTTCAATTAAATCGACGGTCACCGCGAGATCTTCGTGAGTCGACTGTGTGGGGATTTGGGTTTCCAAGACCGGAGGCCGGTTCGCGACGAATCCATGATTGCTCAGCAGCAAAAGGCGGTCACCATCCCCGATCGTGCCGTCACCATCGAGATCCAACGACGCATCGTAGTCGGCATCACCAACCGACGTACCTTCGGCAGTAGCCAGCAGTTGACTGTCAACACCGTCAACCAATCCGTCGAGGTCGACGTCGCCTACGATTGCCACGTTGAGTATGAATTCACCAGCCGTGCTGCCTGAACCCTGCAGTGTGAGCAGATTCAGGCCCGCGGCGTCGATTTCATATACGGAGGTGGCACGGTCACCGACAACGTGGGCGCTGAGCGGCGAGAGACCAGCGATCATCGGGGCCATGGGCTCCAGAGTGCTGCCGGCCGTGGGCTCGCCGCTTACCGCAACGAGCACCTTGCCGGACTCGGTTGAGGTTAGTTCGCTTTGGCGGATATTGAACGTGTATCGAAGCGTCTGGTCCGCCGCCAAGGTTCCGGTCACCGTTTGACCGCCGAAGTGGATGCTGCTGCTCAAATCGGCTTCGATTGGCTCAGTCGTGATCGGAGTACCGGTGTCGATGGCTTCACCACCGTCGGGCGTGGATACCACGCGCAAGAGGTGAGTGTCGTCCCGATCGTAAGCGTAGCGCGTCACATCTGGCGATCCGATTTCGCGCACGCTCACCAAATTGCCCGACTCGTCGTAGGTATAGGCAACTCGATCTCCAGCGGACGTGGTTGCCGAAACAATCCGATTGGCAGCGTCGCGAACGAAGTTGATCGAAGTGCCGTCGTCGCCGAAGATGCCCGCATCGCTGATCGACAAGACCTCGCCAGTAGGCAGTTGTTGTTCCACGATGCCGGATTGCGAATCCAGTCGATACTGTGTTCCGTCGGGCGCCGTTAGCGTGTAGTCATGACCGGCGAAGAAGGGATTCGCCGGGTGGTAGGGCTGACCCGTTTCATATTCGTAAAGTCGGCCACCTGCCTTTTGCAGTACCAGGTCGACGGACTGCAACTGGAAGTCGACACCGTCGTCCGCTACCCAGGCGGGTCGATAGTAATCCACGCCGGTAAGCGAATGCGGTTCTGGCGCGAATGTGAATCCGACGCGGTCACCCTCCGGCAAGGTCAGGTAAACGCGCGTGCCCTCTTGCATTGGATTGTACACGCCTAACGATTCGCGCCCGGTCAATGGTACACTCGTCTCTACGGCAACATCCCGATAGCCAAAGCGCCATCCGTTGCCAAACGATGTGCTGACGTTGCGCGTCAGGGCATCGTAGTGTCGCACCAGCTGGAACGGGGTCCCGCCCACCTCAAATGCCAAGTCCACCTCCTGCCGCTGATAGGCAGACCGTTTGTCAGTCGAATTCACCTCCAGGACCGTTTCCGTGGTCGATTCTCGTCCGCCAATGTCACGAGCGGTCAGGCGAAGACGATAGAAACCGTTGGCAATCGTGCCAGGATCCAATTGTGACAGTGCGGACTCCGTAACAGTCGATTCACCCTCGGCAAGCAGCATGAAGTCGTCTGTGGCATAGGGCGACAGCGACAGCTGCCAGTTGTCCAGATTGACGTCTTCCACCGTACCGATGACGTCGACGACCTGCTGAATCCGAGCGTAATGCAGCCGGGCATCCAGTTTCAGCTCCGGAGGGTCGAGATCAGCGGGGTCTTTAATTTTGATTTCTGCCTCAGCCGTTCCAATCAAGCCATCCAAGTCCTCGGCAGTGGCCGTGACAAGAACCTTCCCGGGTTGATCGGGAACGAACGTGAAGCGTCCTTTTTCATCGGGCTGCACTTCTTGCCCATCAATCGTCATGCGCAGATCGACAATCGTCGAGAGACTCTCCGCGATGGCGTGGACCAAGACGTTTTGACCTGGAATCGGGGGGAAGCTGGGCGTGAGAGTAATGTTGACATCCGGAGGCGCCGGATCGACGGCTGCGCGAATCAAGATCGTCCGGGACTGGGTGATCAAGCCATCGGACACGTGGAAGGTCACATTGTGTTCACCGGTTTGTCCCGGCTGGGCCGTCCATTCAAATCGACCGGTGTCGGCGTCAAGTGTTGCACCCACGGGAAGTCCGTCGGCGGAGTACACAAGTGTCGTATTGGCGTCGGGATCGCTGGCCCCGAGGTCAAACACCAGCGGCTGGCCAAGCGCAGCCGACCGATGCGAGAGTTCCATCACCGGAGCCCGGTTGCGGTTAAGGATCTCGACCTCTACCTCAAGCGTACTGCTCGCCAGCGAGGGATCTTGAGCGCCGAAGGTGATCGTGTAGCGACCTGCCTGTTCGAAATCCGGTGTCCAAGTGAACGTGCCATCATTCGTGTCGAACTCCGCGCCGTCCGGCAGCCCGCTCAACACGCTATAGACGATTGGATCACCGTCCAAGTCGGTCGCTCCGATGGCAAATTGCAGCTGCGAATCCTCGCGACCATATTGTGTAGGAATCGGCGGCAGGATCGGCGGCTGATTGGTGTTGGTGACTTCGATGTCAATCATCTGTTGACTGATGCCATGCCCGTCGGTGACGGATATGAGCACGTCCGAGTGAATGCCTGCATCCAGGAAGCCGGGCGTCCACTGAACCACTCCGCTCGACGTGTCAAATTGGGCGCCACCGGGCAGATTGCTGGCTTCGTAGAAGATCGCATCCCCATCCGGGTCCGTCGCGGAGATGGCCAGCGTCAAGGTATCACCTTCCGCAACGACTGGGTCATCAAGGGTTGGTAGTAGCGGCGCATCGTTGGAATCGCGTACCGTCAGTTCAATCGTCAGCGAATCGGACGCAACCGGAGTCGCTCCGCCGTTCCCGCCATCGGTGACGGTGAATGTGGGCTGATAGACGCCAATTTCGGCCGCTGACGGTGTCCAATTGAGGATTGCCGTGCCGTAGGAAGCGCCGGGTGTCAGAGTGGCGGTCGCCGGCAAACCGGCAACCTGGAAATCAAGCGTCTCTCCATCGTCGTCGTTCGCCTTTAGGAGCAGCTCAAACGGTTCATCCACAACGGCAACCCGGTCTCCGACGTCGGCCAGTTGCGGCGGATCGTTGTCTGCCACGACGGTGACGACAAACGTGTACGTTTCTTCCTTGACTGCCCCCGGCCCACCGCCGTCTCCGTCGTCACGCGCGGTGGCGATGAACGAGTATGCCCCGCGATCGCCGGGCCCGGGAGCCACGCGGAGCGTCGCGGATCCACCGCCGTGATCCGTAAACGTCGCAAAGTCGGGAAGCTCGAATCCCAGCGCGCTGGCCAGCGTGATCGTCAGCGGGTTGTTATCGCCGTCGGTGACGTTGATGGGGATGTCCTGGACGGATCCCAAAGCCACGTCGATCTGCGGAATCGGATCAAAGACAGGACGCCTGTTGTTGTTCAGTACTGTGATGGGTACCGTCACCGTGGTCGTGGCGGGAACGCCGGTACGGTCGCCGTCATCGGTGGCCGAGAACGTCGCATGGTACAGTCCCGCCTGGTCGAAGCTGGGCTTCCAGGAGAACAACGCCGTTTCCACATCGAATTCCGCGCCGGAAGGTATCGTTACGGCCTGGTACGTTACGGTGGGGGCGCTATGGCCCATGTCCAGCAACGTCCCGTCGTGGTCGCGATCGGACAGCGCGTAATTGCTATTGTCGGGATCGAAGGCAAAGGCGCGGAACGCCATGATTTCGTCTTCAAAGACCTGAAATCCTTCGAACTGGTTGAACACGGGTGGCGCGTTAACATTTTCCACGGTCAACGTTGTGGTTACGCTCGTTATGTCCGATCCATCCGTGGCCTCAAACGTCACGTCGTGGACCCCTGCCTGTTCAAAGGATGGTGTCCAGTCAAACTGCCCCGTATCCGGATGCAGCGTAGCGCCCGGAGGTAGCATCGGACTATCGTAAGTCACCGTCTCACCGTCGACATCCGTAGCGTGCAAGACGAATCGAATTCGTTCGCCTTCCAGCAAAGTACGATCTGCCGGCTGCGGCAACTCCGGCGGCTGGTTGGTGGTTTCGATTACAAAGGTTGTCGTTGCGTGTACGTCATTCACGCCATCGGTGGCAACGAAGCCGACGTGGGGATATGTTCCGGCCGATTGGAAGTCCGGAGTCCAGACTAGGGATTGCCGATTCTCGTCGAAGAACGCCCCTGGCGGCGGATTGTGAACGCGCCAGCGGATCGGGTCATCTTCCGGGTCCAACGCGATCAAGGGCACTTCTAACGTTTGTCCTTCGGCCCCCACAATTTCCGTTTGACGAGATAGTAAGTAAGGAGCCGCGTTGCCGCCGACAACGGACAAACCAAATGACCAGGTTGTGCTGGCGCCCAGTTGATCAAACGCCTTGATCGCCACCTCCGAGCTGGCCGGGCTGTTTGAGGTCGGCAGCCATTCGAGTTGGCCCGTGGTCGAGTCAAGCGTGAGTCCATCGGGCCCGGTCAGCAGCACGAACTCGACGCTGGGCCCGTCCGGGTCCGCCGCGCTAACAGTCATCTGATACGGGTTGTCCGCAAAGGCAGGTTGAAGGGCAGTGGCCGCGAATACCGGTGCCTGATTGGGCGCAGATTGCGCAAACACGCCAGCTTCGAAGTCGATTCGACGGCGCCCGAACTCGCCAATGGTGACCGTCTGACCGGTCGTGGATTCCGTTGGTCCCAAATTCTGGCTGGTCACTCCATCCGACAGATCAACAAACCAACGTCCGCTGTCGCTGGTGGCATTCTGCGGAATCGAAGTGTTGCCGAAGGCGGGATCGAGTACCAGAACGATGGGCAGAATGACATCGCGATACTGACTCGTATTGGTCACCGTCACGTCGTAGGAAATGGTGCCGAGTTGTCGGTGCGAACGAGGATTCGCAAATCTGACACTCAGGAAGGAGGAGAGATCGCTCACGGCCACGAACGACAAGACATAATCATCGCCCAAGGCCATGCCGTCGTTGCTGAGGATGGCCCCGTTGATGTGCAAATGATAGTTGTCCGGCACCAAGGAGTCGAACGTCAGTTGAACGGTGCGGGACGCGACGTCGTAATCGACAGCGAGGGGCACGTCGGTCGCGCCAGCGTGCGTCAGTTCGTAGTTACCAGGATTCAAGATTGAAGCTGGATCCGAAGCCTCCCCCACGTACATATCCTGATCGAAGGAGATCTGCACCGTGGTCATTGGCAAGGCCGCGACGGCCTCTTGCGGCGGGTTCGTGGAAATGACGGTGGGCGCGAGTGCTGGATTGAGGATATCGACTTGTTGTGATTGGCTAACCAGCGCTCGACCTTCGCTGGTCGTGATGACGACGTCGCCACGGGCGCCTCCCGTCGCGACCGGGAGCCGCCGCAGCGTAGTGACATCAACGAGCGTTAAGTCGCTGCCACCGCTGCCCACTTCGCCTGCTCGATTTCTGGCCGCAGTATTGTGAGAGACGAAGAGCAGGCCTTCCAAGCTTGTGCCAAGCTGGCCGAATGCGATCGAGTCGATATCTGAATCGAACTCCAGCATGGTTTCCGCACGTGCCCGCTCAGTAAAGCGCACGACCTGGTCGCGCTGCGGCCACGTCGTCGCCCACAGATCGCCGGCATTGTCGAACGCCAGGCTGCCGACTCGCAGATCCAAATCACGACTGTAGTGTGTGAACGTCTCGGTAAAGGGATCAAAAATCTCTACCCCGTTACCGGAGGACACGTAGATCAAACCGCTGTCTGGCTGAATCGCCAGGGCGATGGTCAGGCCTTCGCCATATTCGTGAATGATCTCGCCCGTCTCCGGATCTAGCTGCAGCAGCGGCCCACCGCCCGTCGTGGCCCACAGGCTACCCAGATTGTCGAAAGCCAGGTTAAAGATAGGGTACGGCAGTTCTGCGAACGGGTCTTCCGCCACCCCGCCTTCCATATCGAAGCGGTAGAGGAGATTTCGGCTTGGGCCACCGCTGATCAGCACCTCACCGCCAGGCGTTTCGGCGATCGCCATCGGGCCGATGTCGGCATAGCTTTCGGAAAAACCGGTGGCGAAGCTGTGTCCCACGAAAGGCTGCAGGATCTGACTGAAAACCGGTGCGCGACTCAATGGATCCGCAGCGGGAATCCGTTGTTCCGCCTCCTCGAATAGCACATGTATTGCCGGATCCGAACTTGGTTCCGGTGGGATGCCGTAGTTGGCGGGAGTCGTATCGCCGGTGGGGAGCGCGCCAAAATTGAGCGATGCTGCATCGACTGGCCCGGTGAAAGCGAAGGGGGCACGTTCCCGGTTGCCGGCCAGGTCCGTGGCAAGTGCCAGGAACTCATAGGTGACGCCGTCTTCACCGGCGAAGATCTCCGAGCCGCTCGCATCCTGAACTTGTCGTTGCCAGATGCGGAAGTCACCGCCATTTTCGGCCACGTAGATCGTCACATGACGGAACCCGGAACCGCCGTCGTCGTCGGCGACACTCCAAGTCACCTCGAAATTGCTGGACGAACTGGACAGTCTATTGACCGTCAGCTCGGTCGTAGGTGCGACCGCATCGATGCGGTGGTTCAGCTGCAGCGTGTCACGAGGAGGCGCGTTGTCAAACAGCACTCGGGCATCGGCGACGACTTCGTCGCCGGTCGCTGCTTCATCATCGACCTCGATTGTGTAACTCACGTAGCCCGCCCCACGACCTTGGGCGTTGTTTGGCGGCAGTAGTCCGATATTGGGATCTTGGTTCACTTCTCCCGTCAGTGGATCAATGGCTTGGATCAACCAGGTTGCCGTGCGAGAGGAAAGGTCAATGCCGCCACTGACTCGGACCACGAACCCGAGGGCCTCCGTGAAATCAAAATCCCCCTGGAAGAGCGCCTGGCTGGATGGGATGTGGATATGGATGTCTCCGATCTGCAAGTCGCCCAGCCGGAAGGAACGCAAATCCAGATTGTCATCCAGTTCGGTGATGACCTGTATCTCGTTGGTTGCCGTGGCAGCTTCACTCGGATTCTCGAAGTTGATGGTGTATGGCAACGTCTGACCGACGGGAAGCATGCCAGCAGTATCCATAGTTGCTGGACCGGTAATCGATGCCGCCTGATCGGTTATGCCCTGATCGTTGAGAAGCGACGTAAGGTTGAGTGGATCGATCGAGTCATCTCCGCTTGCAGGTGGTGGGCCGTTGATTTGGAATTCCGCGGGAATCCCGGCCGCTCGCTCCTCAAACGACATCCAAGGCACGTAGACATTGAATGCTTCGAACTGAGTTGGCGTCGACAATTTTAGATCGAAGTCATCGAACGTGGGCAGATGAGCAGGAAACGGCAGTTCCAGACCGTAGCTTCCATCGCAAGTCGTACGGTACGTGATGTCATGCGGAGCCATCAACGATGGATCATGGCCATACCATTGACGGAGCTGACCGAAGAAATCGATCAGTTGGCCCGTGGTCGTGAATTCCTCTCCCGCCGGCCCCACCAGAATCCCACTGGCCAGAGTTGCCAATAGACTGGTCAACTGGTGACGCTCGCGAATGGGAGGGGCTTCGTTCTCGGGCCGTAGCAAACCAGCTTCCTCGATGGACGCCAAGTAGAGTTCACCCCATGATTCTTCGTCTGCCGCCAACACCAACAGCGTGGCATTCGCATCATCGGATGCCAAGATTGCCTGCCTGAGCTCTTCGGCTTCCCCGAGCTGATGTGCGATGAATTCATCCCGCGTCATCGAAGTCGCCGCGGCGAACACATGGAAGCTGAACGGAATGAATGGAACGTGCTGACATGCATCTGGTGGCGGCACGTTTCGTAGGAAGCCTTCGTAAAGAGACTCAGCTGAAAGCGAATTCTCGAGGTCGGGGAATCTCGCGATATATTCACCACGGACCGCCGTCCACCATGCGTCCATGCTGCTTGGCTCTTCGGTCAAGAGGTCAGCAAACGACGGAAACATCTCAGCCAGTTTGGCGCGAAGTCCATCGTAATACTTGTCATGTAGCTCCCTTAGACCAGGGTATGTGGCAACATTGAACGTGAAACCACTAAAGCCGGATGCCGGCTGGTCCAGCAGATAGCCGGACGCAGTGTTATGTCCCGTTAGATTGGCGATGGATTCCAGGCTGGCCCAGGGCACGTCTTGTCGCTGGCCGTTCTCGGGCGCGCCGCGCAAGTCGGTCGCAAAGCTGAGAAACTCGAGCCCCATCACACCAGGATTGGGGCCCATTTCCGGCACGCCCACCTCGAAGAAGACATACGGCGTGTCGAGGTTGCCGCGTCCTTTCAGTGTGACACTGTAAATGCCGGTATCACCGGCGATGATCGCCCGTGGTCCACCAATTCCGATCGTGACTTCGGGCTCAATGGCTCGTTCCACCAGAAAGCGATAGGGCAACGTCGCCGTTTCTCCATTAGGGTTAATCACCGAGACGTCGTACAAACCTCGCGGTGCGCCGGTGAAGTCAAAGCTGGCGATGATGTGTGTACTGTCAACGACTTCATAGCGGATCGGCTCGAACTCAGCGATTCCCGGCCGAATAAACTTGACAATGGCATTTTCACTGAACTGGGCGCCAAACAATTCCACTGTGACAAAGCTCGAATCACCGCCCGTGTCTGCTGTGACATCATCCAATGTCAGTGGCAGCAATTCGGAAAGAAGTGTGATCGGATTGCTTGCGGTGGGAACGGAGAAGCCGCGTACGAGGATGTAGTACTTGCCCGGTTCCGTGTCAGCGATGAGGGCGGTTTGGTCAGCGGCCAAGGCCCCCCTGTTGAGCCGTATCGAACTCGAGGCTCGAGGGTGCCGCCCCATGTCTCAGGAACAACTCGTGCGTTGCCGCGCTGCTCTTCGAATCCAGCGTCACACGAAGTGCCTGATTGGCGGGCACCTCCAATTCATAAAGTCGACTTTGGCCTTCGCTGAGCGTCGTCGAGTGAAGCACCCCCAACTGTAGGGCTTCCACCGTCACGTTTACGACATCGGGCGACGTGAGCGTGTTGTTGACCTCTTTGTCACCTTCTCTGACTTGATCGAAAATGTCCGTGCGGCCAATCACGCGGTATTGACCGGGAGTAACAGGGGGCAGTTCAAAGTCAAACGACGCGGTGTACGTCTGTGCTGCATCCAGATTGCCTACGTATCGGTGTCTCCCAATCAAGGTATCTGACAAGTCCCAAGTTCCGTCGGCGGACAAGTAGAAGGTATCGGTCCAGGCCCCCGACAGGTTTTGAGTACTGTCATTGCGTACGACCCATTCGATACTAGCTTGTGCCCCTGCCACGCCGGACGTAGGCACACTGATCGATTCAATGACCAAGTCCGCCGGTGGTGGTTCTTCAATGATCAACGGTTCGGACGACGCGAGATCATTGTTCAATTCGTTGGAGCCCTCGAAGACACGACCAACTCCGGCCCGTCCACGCTTCCAGTAGTCCACGGCAACCAAGACGTACCAGGGGCCGATAAGGTCTTTGGGGACCGTGAAGGATTTGTTGCGGACGTAGGACGAGTCCGCCGAAAGACCGCCGTTGCGACGGAAGGTCCCCAGGTATCGGTCGGCCCTTGTGTCCAGCGATGTGTCACGAGAAAGGTAGACGATTTCGTCCCACTGCCCCTGACTACCTGGCGTATCTCCACCGTGATTTTCGACTGCGTACGAAAGGTCGAAGGCCTGTCCTCGGAAAATTCTTTCCGGAATTTGAATCGAACTAACCTGCAGGTCCGGCAGAGGAGCGGGCAAGACGTCTAAGGTCAGGACCGCCCTGTTATTGCCCTCCCCCTGAAACTCTGCGACTCGTCCAGCAGCGCCGAATACGGCTTTGTTGCCCCGCTGATTGATGCCGATGTTGCTTGCGGGTGCCCACACGCTCTTAGCATAACCGGTCTCGGCGAACACGATCAGATAGAATTGGCCCTCAATACTATCCGGCAGACGAGCCGTCAGTGTATGCGTGTAGGAATCGCCTACCTCCAGACCGTTCCTCCACTCCCAACCTGCGATCTGCAGATCACGGCTATCAAACGTTGGATCAGTTGATAAGAATATCCGATCATACCAGTGAGATTCACGCGTATCGCGCCCACGCCCGTCGTCGACATTGGTGACCGTGAAGGTTACGTCGAAGGTTCGGCCTGTTGTAGCCGTGGTAGGAGCGATGACATCAGTGACCTGAATATCAGGTTCTCGGTAGATGACATCTAACGTGGCGCTTCCCCAGTTATTGTAGGGATTCTCGAAGGCGTTTGAAGGATCAACGTTCCTTAAGCGGTGTTTATTATCGCCTTCCTCTGGTGGCCACGGCTGCGTCGCGTGCCCTTTGGCGTGTCTTTCGTTAGTCAGAATGTAGACAAAGTACTCGCCTTCGATGCCCTTCGGCAATTTGGCAGTGAGTGTCTCAGTGTACGACTGCAGGTCGGGGCGAGGCCGCCGGGAAACGGTAAATGTTACGTCATCAGTTAGCGTGTTGTTAGAGTAGGCTCCGTTTTCGAACAAACTGCGTCGGCTGTTGGTACTGACGAATATCTCGTAGTCCCCACTGATGCGTTTGGGCAGCCGAACCTGCTCAGATCGGGTGTAACTCAACCCCGCTGCCAGCGGAAGTGTGTACGTAAAGCTGCCGAGTGTGTGTGTCCTGGCGTTGGGATTGCCCAATTCACGCATTGAGATCGTGTCAGTCCAACTGCCAACTGTAGTGCCGGAACCTACGTTCTGGACGGACCACTGAATATCGATCTGCTGACCTTCCTGGGCGGAGACCGGCGTGTCAATGTTCGTGACCGTCAAATCGGGTGGCGGCGTGAGCGTGATTTCGAACGAGGTTGTAGACACTCGTCGGTTGTTGCCACCATAGATGAATTCAAATGGTTTGCCGGCCTCGACGACCAGATAGTAGGTCCCTACAAATCCATGCGGAATCCACGCCGATACCTGTCGGTCGTAGGAATCGCCAGGTGCCAAGTAGCCAGAACGGGAGAAAGAGCCCAGGCTGCGAACAATGTTGTTTCCTGCAAGGTCGGAGGCCAACCACGCCTTGTCAGACCATCCGGAAAGATTGGTCAAACCAATCCCCTGATTGGTAACCGACCAGCCGAATTCGATGCTAGAACCGCTCAATCCGTCAGATGGAGGTGTGACCTCCGTCACAATCAAATCCGCGTACGGAATGGGCATCACGTCGAAGTTCAGAGGTGATGATGCCGCGTTGTTCGCTTTCAGTCCGTTTTCAAACACGTCATTGTCGATGTCGGTCTTGACAAACAACTGGTAGCGACCCGTGAAAGCGGGTGGCAGTAGGAATGACTCGCTACGATCGTAGCTTTCACCAGCAGCCAAGAAGCCGTCGTGCGTAAACCTGGCCAACACGCGGTCGTCGTCGTTTCCAACCGTCGAATCGGTCGAGGCGATCACCGCGTCCCTCCACTGCCCGGTCACCCCTGCTCCGTTGCCAAGATTTGTGACTTTCCAGGAGACCGTGACGCGGGCCG
The DNA here is from genome assembly GCA_051745935.1 of Planctomycetota bacterium. Taxonomy (GTDB): domain Bacteria; phylum Planctomycetota; class Planctomycetia; order Pirellulales; family Pirellulaceae; genus JBNJEM01. The sequence goes on along the minus strand of JBNJEM010000025.1, from coordinate 7,738 downwards.
GGTCATCGATCGTTTGTTCCGGAGCGACGACATCGCTGACCGCCAGATCGGCATACGGAGCCAGGTCGATCTCCAGTGGCGCGGCGTTCTCGTTGTTTGCTTCGCCGTCAGTCTCGCGAACCTGGTCGGCCGCATCAGAAGAAACGATCACGTATTTCGAACCCGACACCTCCAGTGGCAACGTCACCGTGCGTTCAAGCGCTTTCGATGTACCAGAAGTAACTTCGCTTGTGACATCGATGAGGGCAAGTAACTGGTCGGAACCGTCCAACACCAAGTCGTCTGATAGGTGAATATGGTCGATCCAATCGACCGATGCGGTGCCGGTTCCGATGTTGGCGTCCTCCCAGCGAATCGTGATGTCGGAACCTGATACGGCAGTGGTCGGAACATCAAGTTCTACTGGTGTCAAGTCGGGGTGGGTCACGGAAGTCTGATTCGTCGTGGCCCGTTGGTTGTTGACCTCGCTCAAGCGTTCATACACGTCATTGCCGGAATCAGTCACAACGTAAAACCGATAATCTCCGTCGCCAATATTGGGGAACTCAATTCGTTCGTCGTGGTGGTAGGTTTCGTTAACCGCAAGTCCGTCGCTGTGGGCTACGACCGCGACCAATACCGCGTCCGCGGACGTGCCGTCGGGCGAAACGTATAGCGAGTCGGACCAGGATCCTGAAGCGTCCAGGTCGCCAACATTTTCGACTGTCCAACCAATATCCATCGGTTGACCTGGTTGGGCGTCGGTTGGTGCGGTGACCGAATTCACCCGCAAATCAGCGACGGGAGGTTGTTGCAGCGAGATGCCAATGGCATGTAGATTGTTGGTTTCGTTCTCTTCCCATTGGTTGTCGTTCCAGTCGGCTTCGACAACGATGAAATAGTCGCCGTCCTGCCAGGTTGGGTCTGCCGGCAACGTTAAACCAAACGCTTCGGTGTACGACTGACCCGACTGTAATGGCTCTGAAGACTCCTCACGCGCGGTGTGACTGGTGATCAACGTGGCGTCTGTCAACGTGCCATCTGTCGACAACCAAAACCTGTCCTGGACACTGCCGGCAATTGCGCCCGGGCCGTCGTTCAGGACACGATACGTCACTTCGAGCGTGTCGCCGAATTCCGCCGTGGTGTCGGTTAAGACCACGTCCACGTCCAAGTCCGGGCCCTCAACTTCGATCGCCACCGGGCCAAGTACGTTGTTGTCTTCGTAGATGTGCTCGAAAATCGCGCCTTCCGCTGTCACGATGAATAGGCTATACGAGCCTGGCTGGTTGGGGCCGATGCCAACGTCCAGCTCGACCAGATACTCATCCCCAATCGCCAGACCTCCGCTATGTGAGTGGCTGGCAATCTGCTGGTCATCCCCGTCGCCGAGTATGTCGTTGCTGCTGAGAACGACAATGTCGTTCCACGACTCATCAGGGGCATCGGCCACGGCGTTATTGGTGTTCTCGACGGTCCAACCCAAGTTCAATGTGCCGCGAAAGTTGGCGGTTAACGGAGCATCGAAAGAAGTGACGGCGAGATCCGCATACGGCTGCGATATGAACTGGCTCGTTGTTGCGGACCTAGCGACATTCGCCGCTTGGTTTTCAAACTCGTAGACCGCGTCATCCACATTGACTTCTACGAATACGTAGTAGTCACCCGACAACGAGCCTGGTAGGTTCACAGAAGATACTGCGTCGTACCCTTCACCCAGATTCAGCACGCCCACGTGTTCCACCAAGGCAATCTCGCGGTCGTCTCCATCACCGAAAATATCATTCGGCGATAGAATGACGCGGTCGTGCCAGCGGTCGACCGTGCTTCCCGGTGTGCCATCACCGGTTGGGTTCGGACCGGTATTGTCAACTCGCCATGAAATTGTGGCCCGGTGGTCGCCCACGCCCGTCGCTGCTGCAGCGACGTTGCTAATCCGCAGGTCACCGAAGTCCGGCGGTGAAACGGCCAACACCGTCTGCGAAACCGTGACGTTGTTGTCTTCCTTGTCGAACTCGTCCACTTCAAACACGGCGTCGGTTATCACCAGGATGCGGTAGTCATCGTTGAGTCCGAGCGGGATTTGGAATGTCGTTGAAACGCTGTATTCTTCCCCAGGTTCCAAAGCCCCGACATGCTGGACGTCTGCCAGGGAAATGTCGTCGGCGTCGCCATACGTGTCGTTGAGAGATAGTATAATGCGATCGTACCAGGTCGCCCCCGGTGTGGCAGTCACCCCGTCATTTAAAACCGTCCAATCCACTGTGATCATGCCGCCACTTTGACCAACCGTCGGCGACGATACGCTCGTAATGACCAAGTCTGGGAATTGCGGCTCGGCGGCCGTCAAAGTCACGTCCGTAGAACCATAAGCGATTTCAAAAATGAGATTGTTGGGCAGCGTTAGCCCGCTAGTGCTCTCAAATGCGCCGTGGCGAGACTCAAATGCGAGCACCCGAAAGCTATCGCCTAGCGCGGGTTCATAGTTATACCGGTCACGGATGACTTTCTCCGCCCCCGAGTCCGACCAACGGGAGGACGGCTTGCGTCGGGCCGCTTTCCAACCGGAAAAATCCAACCGCCTGAAATATATTCACGCGGACGACTTCCAACACGCCACCGAGCGTTGCGGCGTCAGACACGTTGATTTTCCCGAAGTCGCCGGAGTTCGTTCCCTGCATACCAATAGCCACCGTTCCTCCAGCTTCCTGAACGAAGTTGCCCACCACGTTGACCGTTCCACCAACATCGGCAAAGATCCGACCGTTGTGCGCAGCAAGGTTTCGCACTTCGAGCACGCTTCCCGCGGATGCCGTCAGTGTATGCCCCGTGTTGTTCACCGTCGAACCGGTCACCCGCAATGTCCGGCCCGACGATTCCGCCGAAACCGTCCCTTCGATCGTCAGCGCCTGCGATGGATCGCCCAGCGTGACAAACCGCGAATTCGCGGCATTGCGGACCGTGATATCCGGACCGATGGTCAGACTGCCCCCGCCCGTCGGTCGTACGCGCACATGGCGTTCCTGGTGATTGCTGGTCACACTGCTGTAGAGCTCGACTTCCCCAGTCCCGCCCAAGGTCTGGTCCCCACCGGAAAAATTGAGCCCCACATCAGGGTGCGTGTAGTAGTAAAAGCTGTCCGTACGCTGCAGGCGCAGCTTGCTGTCGTCCAAGATCAAGTCATTGAGGACCGTCACCTGGGCACCGCCGAGCAACGTCGTGTCCACGCCCAAGGTGACCCCGTCCAACGTGCCGTCCGCACTGGTCACCCGAAACGAGGCCACCGGATCACCATCGTCGTCGTCCGCGATCGTCACCCCTTCGATCGTTCCACCATTGAGTTGCCAGGTCCGCTCGGAATTGATCAACAGCGTCGGGTTTACCTCCGCACTCAACGTCCCGAAGATGTTCACCGTCCCGCCCGTCCCGCTGAAGTTCGTCGGCACGTGGGCGCCCAGGTCTTCCACCGTAAACGCGTTGCCCAAGTGAATCGTCCCGGCGCTCTGCGTAATCGTGCTGGCGTTCGTCCAGTCGCCCCGCAGCGTCAGGCTGCCGCCAGGAACGTCTAGCGGCTGGTTGATCGCATAGGTGCCGGCCAGGTCCAGGTCTGCGGCCACGATTGTGGCCTCATTCAAGTTCCCCGTCAGATTGTTCACGTCCAACTCGCCCGCTTGTGCCTGCAACGCAGACGTGGTGGTGGTTGTCACCGTCGAACCGGTCACCCGCAATGTCCGGCCCGACGATTCCGCCGAGACCGTCCCTTCGATCGTCAGCGCCTGCGATGGATCGCCCAGCGTGACAAACCGCGAATTCGAGGCATTGCGGACCGTGATGCCCGGACCGATCGTCAGGCTGCCCCCGCCCGTCGGCCGCACCCGCACATCGTTCTCTTCGTGGTGGGAGACGATGGCGCTGAACAGTTCCACCTCACCCGTGCCACCCAGCGTTTGTGTCCCTCCCGAAAAGTTCAGACCCACGTCACGCCAATTCTCCCAGTACCGATCGCTCGTCCGTTCCAGACGAAGCCGGATGTTGTTGGCCAGCGTCAGATCGTTCCGCACCGTCACCTGGGCACCGCCGAGCAACGTCGTGTCCACGCCCAAGGTGACCCCGTCCAACGTCCCGTCCGCACTGGTCACGACAAGCGGGGCGCCGGGCAGGACGGTAGCGTCCTTAAGCGCACCTCCGTCGAGCGTGAAGTTGTTGTCAACCTGCACGTTCGTGGCCACATCCAGGATTCCGCCACGGATGGCCAGCTTATTGGTGCTGGTGAGACTGTTGATCTCGGTGGTGCCCGCTTGGTGGACGATGGTGACTTCTTCGGCCACATCGATGGTCACGTCATCCGTTGGACCAGGCAACGCGTCGGAATCCCAGTTCAAGGGACTATGCCAGTTGAAATCTCCAGCCTCCCCATCCCAATAGACCGTTGCCAGGAGGCGACGGTCTTCGAGCTTCTCGCAAGACATAGGCCGAAAACGAATTTTCCGCCGTTGGCGAGCACGGGCACGCTGCTTTCTCTGTCGTCTCGAATCGGACATCATCGTTCCTATCCTTCGGAATTGGGACAGCAAAAGAGGGACGTAGCAGCTCGTCCTAGTCTGCCCGGAGGTTTTCTCTTGCGGGAGTCTTGAGAGACAGGCTCGCCGGGGAGAGGCAGGCGTTCCTAATAGTGGCTACGCCTGAAGGCGGAACGATAGGCTTTACAACAAATGCGTCATCGTGTCCCATTTTCCGCACCTCAACGTGCATGAAGAGAAGAACGGACTGAACGGTGTGCAAGCAGGTAGATTAGACACTACTTGCAGTCCATGTTCAAGCACTGAGATTGTGGTTTTGCGGTTAGTCAGCCGTCAAGCTCCGATGGAACTATTCAGTGGATATTCCTCCAACTCGCGGACGTCTTTGGTCGCAGCGTATTTCGCTGCAAGATATCCAATATACCCTTGGGGCAGGGCTTTGAAGCTAGCAGGTTGCCAGATCCTGGGGCGAATCGGAAAACGCTGCAAATAGCGGGTCTTGGCTGATACCGGTCGGCCGAGAGGTCGGCAGTGGGCTCGGAGTCCTACTGTCGTAAGTCATTTCCGTAAAGCAACTTGTGAGTGCTCGCTTCAAAGGCTTGGGCCCGTCATTGGTGCGCGGCACGCTCGACAGTATTTGTCGATAACATGTTTCATTCCAGCCGGCATGGAGTCAGAAACAGACCTTGGCGGCCATCGAGTCATCAGGGTGGGATTCAAATGCTGTCTGATGCCGACATCCAATCCTGGACGCGCAAGTCCGAAACTTGTTGGAAGTCTCGTAGATTAGCTGAGATTAGCGTTGCATCACTAACGAGCACGATTGAAGCAATCTTCAAGTCCATCGTCCCAATACGCACACCTACGCGCCGAAGTCGCTGAAATTCCTGAGCGGCCTGTTCGTCAAAAGGCAGTATGCGCCAATTCTCGAAAAATCGAACCAAATTCACCAAGCGTGCATAGTAGCCCACTTGCTGAAAAACATCGCGCCGCCGATGAACGGCGGCTAGCCAACCTCGCATTTACTCTTCCAGTGAGACGACTGTCGTACGGATATCACGGTCCATCGCCGTGTTCAATCGCTCACGCAGCCGCACGGCTTCGTCGGCGGTAGGATGTTGCAGTACTGAAAGATGATCACTATCCAGAACGATCATCGCTCGTCCATTCGAGTCTGTTGTCGATCCTCATCGCGGATACGACGACCTTCTTCAATAATTTCGTTCATCACCGGATCGCCGGCGAACATGCCGACCGTTTTCATCCACTGATCACGTCCTGGTTCTCTCTGGGGCCGTTGAGCGCTCGCTAACTCGTCGAACAGTTTCTCCAGGCGTGCTACGCGTTCCTCAAGAGTGATATCCGACATGTCACATCCTCGTGCAAAGCTACATATACCGGTCGCGGGTCACTTTATCGGCCGCGAGTCCGACCAACGGGAGGACGGCTTGCGTGGGGCAGCTTTCCACCCGGACGAATCCGACCGCCTGAAGGATACATACCACAATCTTACCTTAGCAAACACGTATGCTAACCGCAATTCTCACCGAGAGATACTGACGTCTGAAGCACGATACTTGCCTGTGTAGACAGAAATCCGAAAAACTTTCGGAATTGCGGGAATAAATGCTCGCCATGGCGCGTCACGTATTGCAACGGAGAGCGATTTTCATTCTCTGGGGAACTTATGTGCGTCCCTTGTCGTCTTAAGTCACAGAAGGATAGGGAACCAAGTTACGTGGCTCTCGGGGCTGCATGAGCGCGAGAGGAAACGATGTTATTGCGACGGTGGAGCACCGATCATCAACAAGCGTGTAACGGGCATTTCGTCTGTCAGTGGGCGAATCTACCCGCCGCGCATGTCTTGCGCTTGTGACAGGGGGCGCTTTGTGGAGCCCTTCCCCAAAAGGCCTGGTGTCACGAGCGGCGCCGGGCCTTTTTCGTGCCGGTTCAAATCCGGTCGGTCAACCTCGTGGGATGAGGAGCGAACAGCGCACACCCAGTCGGTTTGTCGAACGGCACATAGGGTTCAGAATCGTAACACAGAGTTCGATGTCCGCGGGCGTCGCTTGGATGAAAGGGATTAGCATGAAGACCGCACTCATTCGCACATTCCTGGACACGCGCCGCCAGCCTCTCACCATGTCGGCGGAGACGCATGCGTTGCTGCACGAGCTGTGCCGGCAGGCGCCGGAATTCTGCGCTTGCGTGCTGGAGGATGACACGACGCACGCCACTCAGAAAGCGCGGGTACTGGCCGGCTTGGTCCGTTCGGACGTCGACAGTCGGCGGATTGCTCAAGCCCTTAGCCAGCTTACGAGCACCGAACTGCTGCAGGTGCTCGAGGGCCTGCGACAGTGCCGCGTCAACGGTCGGCGTGCTCGACAACTGGGACTGCGTGCGCTGCTCGGCCATGACCAGCTTGCCGAACTGGCGGCCACCCACCGGCTACGGCTAGTGCGGTTGCTGAAGCACTTGCTCGGGGAGCGAACGTGGTCGTCGGTGTGCCGGCGGCTGGCGAGCGGCTCGCCCGAGGGTGACCGGTTCCTGCAGGCGACGGTGCTGAGGTTCGCGGCTGATCCGGTCAAGGCGCGGGAGGCCTTGTGCTTCCTGGCCGGACTGGGGTTCGAGCCGCCTGAACCTGCACGCCGACCCTGGTTGGTTGTGCCGTGGCTGCAGAACCGGAAAACGGCGAAGTGCGAGCTTCAGGACCCGGTGTTACGGCAGTCCGCGGCGGCCCGGCGTTCGTTGGAGGCCGGTGAGGGCATGCCCCGTCAGACCTTGTTCGGCATCCGAGGCACATACCATCGGAAGGCATCGAGCAGGCTGGTGCGCCGGCTGTCCGCTGTCCAGCCGCGACAAGGCCGTACGGACGGGGCGTTGACTGGCGCTTTCAAGGAAGCCTTGACCGGTGGCAACGGCGCTGTGTCGTTTGCCGAGGTCGTGGCGAAGGCTGAAGCGGGCCAAACGCCCGTAGTCGACGTCTCGGCTGCTGTCGTGCTGGATTTATCCGGCTCGGCCGTGTCCTCGGGTGAACGCCTGTACCACCCCGCCGCGTTGGGTTTGGCCCTGGTCGGCCTACTGGAACAGTGTGTCGCGCGAGTGACCGTGTTCCAGGTTGGCGGGTCGGCCTCGCTGGACGGCCATCGGCTGCCACGGCCACAGGGGCCAACCGACTTAGCCACTGGGGTCCTGCAAGCGGCCCGCGCCACGCCCGAGGCGATCCTGGTCGTCACGGA
>JBNJEM010000024.1:0-27719 GCA_051745935.1 Planctomycetota bacterium | reverse complement strand
CAGCAGATGGCCATGATGATGGGCGCGCCACAGCCATCGCAGGAAGAACGATTGCAGGAGTATCGGGTCAACCTCCTCGTCGACAACAGCCGCCAGGAGGGGGCACCGGTGGTTATTGAAGAGTCGCCGAACTACAAGAACCTGTTCGGAACCATCGAGAAGGTGGTCGATCGGTTTGGTAAACTGGTCACTGACTTCAGCCGGATCAAGGCGGGCAGTTTGCTGAGAGCGAACGGCGGTTACCTTGTCGTCAACCTCATCGATGCCCTCATCGAGCCGTTGGTTTGGAAAGAACTCAAGCGAACTCTGAAGAGCGGCCAACTCAAGATCGAAACCTACGACCCGTTTGCCCTCTTTAGCACCTCGGCCATGAATCCCGAACCGGTCCCCTTGGATGTCAAGCTGGTGGTCTTGGGCAACCCGCTGCTCTATCACCTCCTCCATCTTTACGATGAGGACTTCCCCAACATTTTCAAGGTGAAGGCTGAATTCGCCGGCGAAATGGATCGGGAAGAGGAAAGCGGCCGAGTGCTGGGGCGTCTCGCTTCCAAGTTAACCCAGCAAGAGAGCCTTCTTCCCGTCACCGGCGACGGGGTGGCCGAACTGGTTCGGGCGGGCTGCCGGCTGGCCAACGACAAAGAGAAGCTGACCGCCGAATTCAGCCGTATCGCGGATCTTGCCCGCGAAGCCGGCTACTGGGCCAGACGTGATAATGCCGCCACAATCGACGCGTCTCACGTCCGCCAAGCCATAGACGAAAAAGTTTATCGTTCGGATTGGATCGCCGCCAAGATTCGCGAATTGATCCGCCAGGGAACCCTGCGAATCCAGATCGAAGGGAAAGCCGTTGGGCAGGTGAATGGCCTGGCCGTGGCGAATCTGGGCGACTACGCGTTTGGACGCCCGTCACGGGTGACGGCCAGCGTCGGCGTGGGGGCCGCGGGCGTGATTAACATCGAGCGGGAAAGCAAGCTGAGCGGATCCTCCTACGACAAAGGCGTTCTGATCCTCGACGGGTACCTTCGCAACCAATACGCCTCTGAACATCCCTTGGCTCTGTCGGCTAGCATCGCCATGGAACAGAGCTACGGAATGATCGACGGCGACAGCGCCTCGGCGACCGAACTACTTTGCTTGCTGAGCGTGCTGGGGGGAGTCCCCATGCGGCAAGACATCGCGGTAACCGGTTCGGTCAACCAATGGGGCGAAGTGCAGGCGATCGGGGCCGTGAACGAAAAAGTGGAAGGGTTCTTCGACGTGTGCCGGGAACAGGGACTAACGGGCAAGCAGGGCGTGTGCGTGCCCGCCGCCAATGTCCGGCACCTTCTGCTCCGCCGCGACGTGGTTGCCGCGATCGAAAAAGGCGATTTCCACGTGTGGGCGATCGAGCACATTGACGAAGGGCTGGAACTGCTGGGCGGTATCCCATCCGGCCGGTTGGACGAAGAAGAAGCCTTCCATGGTCGAGTCGATCGCCGGCTTCGCGAGCTGGCCGCCGCGATCAAGGAGCAACGGGCCGCGTCGCTCGAACGCGAGTTCCCGGTGTGGGAGCCGGCTGTCCAGGGGCCGAGCGATCCCCGGCCCACCCTGCCAGGACGGGAGTAACCCGCGCCCCCGCGAAACCATACGACCGTGACCCATAACGCAATAAGGACTGTGGCCATGCACGAACATGAACTGAACTCGTACCGGGAAACGCTCCTGCGGCTGCGTCGCCGTTTGACCGATGAGGTTCGCGACACGGTTGAAGGCGTGGCTGATAGGGTAGCGGGGCCGGATGAGCTGTCTCACCTGCCCACCCATCCGGCCGATCGCGACAGCGAAGGACTAACCCGGGACATCATGGTCGAAACCAATCGCGAACAGATGCTCGGCGCGATCGACAACGCGTTGGACCGTGTCAGAGACGGAACCTATGGCCAATGCGAGGCATGCGGCGCCGACATTCCGAAGTCCCGTTTGGAGGTCTTGCCGTTCGCCGTCCGCTGCGTCGCCTGTGAAACGAAACAGGAAGCGGAACAGTAAGCCCCGGCCAACGAATCATCGGGGCATTGGAAACGGTTTGGCCCATTGCCGCCCGGTCGGCAGGAGGCGCGGATGCTACTCAACCAATGTATTTTCCTCGAGCCGTGTAGCTGGTGTGCAGCAGCTTATGGCTTGCGTGGCCGCAGGGGCCGTCGCTGAGAAACTCCCTGTACAATCTGAGCACGGCGGGGTTCTCGTGGCTTTTTCGAGCCTTTCCCGCTTCGCCGTATGCCGCGTCTTCATTATAGATCGCCCGCGCTCGCGCTTCCCGAATCTCGGGCGTGGTGGGGATCGGCTGGCCGCCCCCACCCAGGCAGCCACCGGGACAAGCCATGAACTCGATGAAGTGGCATTCGCTGAACTTGCCCCCCGCTTTGATGTCCTCCATGACCTGTTTGGCGTTGGCGGTCCCGTGGGCGACGCCGACCTTGAGCGTCGCGCCCTTGATCCAGTCCCAATCGGGCACGAGATGTTTGATCAAATCGGGCACCGGTCCGACCTGATGGGGAATTTGAACCTCGGCGTAACGGACGCCTTCGAAGCCGCGTACCGGAATGATGTCGGCGTGGTCGTAAAAGCTTTCCACTTTTTTACCGGTGACGAATTCGATGACCGAACGCAAGGCGGCTTCCATGACCCCGCCGGTCGCGCCGAAAATAACGCCCGAACCGCTGGCGGTGCCGAAGGGATCGTCGAAGTCGCTCTTGGGCATCTCCGGTAGGTTGATTCCCGCTTCCCGTATCATCTGCGCCAGTTCGCGGGTGGTGAGCCCGTAATTGATATCCTTATAGCCACTGTCACTCATTTCCGGCCGATTACACTCGAATTTCTTCGCGGCGCACGGCATAAGGGCAACCGAGACGATATCCTTCGCGTCGATCTCATTGAGCTGGGCGTACCAGGTCTTGATCAAGGCGCCGAACATCTGCTGCGGGCTTTTGGCGCTCGAGACGTGGTCCAAGTATTCAGGGTAGAAATGCTCGATGTACTTGATCCATCCCGGACTACACGAGGTGAACTGGGGGAGCGGCTGGGCGGCATCACCCTGAACGAGGTTCTTGTACAGCCGCAGAATCAGCTCCGTGCCTTCCTCGATGATGGTCAAATCGGCGGTGAAGTTCGTATCAAAGACTTTATCGAACCCGCAGCGGCGGAGTGCCGTGTTCATCTCCCAGGTCATCGGGATACCGGGGGCCAACCCGAACTCCTCGCCGATCCCGGCCCGCGGGCTCGGCGCGGTTTGCATCACGACGTGCTTGGTGGGATCGTCGATGGCGGCCCATACTTCATCGGTCGGATCGTTGGCCCGCAAGGCTCCGGTGGGACAACGATTGATGCATTGGCCACAGTTAATGCAAATCACATCGGCCAGCGGCTTGTCAAGGTAGGTCGCGATCTTGGTTTGATTGCCCCGCCCCACGGCCTCCAGCACGCCGACCTCTTGCAGGTCGATGCAGGTGCGCACGCAGCGCCGGCAAAGCACACACTTGTTCATGTCGCGCACCACCGAGTAGCTGGAGAGATCCACCGGGTGTCTCGGATTATCCGGATGGCCAAACCGGAAACGGTCCACCCCGTATTCCTTGGCAAGCGCCTGTAGCTCGCAGTTGTTGTTCCGGAAGCAGGCATAGCATTCGCCATAGTGCTCGGACAGTAGCAGGTCGACCACGTGCCGCCGGGCTTGGCGCACCTTCCGCGTGTGCGTTTTGACCGTGATCGGCTGAGTGATGGGATAGGCGCAGCTTGCCTGCAACGTTCTTTGCCCTTCAACTTCCACCACGCAGACACGGCAGACGCCGGCCACGCACAGATCGTCGTGATGGCAAAGGGTCGGGATGTGAATGCCCAACTGCCGAGCCGCCTCCAAAATGGTCGTCCCCATGGGGACGCCAACCCTGTTATCGTCGATGGTGACGGCAATTGTCGCGCCCAGCGCGTTTCCATTCTCGGGCTGGGCGAGCACCTGAGGGCGTTGGCTGACCGGCGCCCGGCAGGCCCCGTCGGAGCAGGGGCTTTTTTGAGACATATATCCATACCTTCCTATGTTCCCACGGCCGCATTGGCACGGCCCATGATTTCGTGAGTAAAACTGTTGACGATCGAGAGGAATGCATTTGGACTGGACTGTCCCAGCCCGCACTTGGACGCCACTTGCATGGACTCGCCAAGGGCGCACAGCTCATGGAGATACTTCGTGGAGCATTCCCCCCGTTTAAGCAGCCGCACGCCTTCCAACAGTTTCACGTTTCCAATACGGCAGGGCGTGCACTGACCGCACGATTCGTCCACGAAAAACTCCAGAAAGTTCTCCGCCGCGTCGAGCAAATCACGGCCCGGGCCGAAGACGATCACCGATCCGCCGGTGGCCACGTCCTCGTAGCTGATGGCTCGCGAGAACCCGGCAGGGGGCACGCAATGCCCCGACGCGCCACCAACCACCACGGCCTTCGCCCCCTCGCCACCGGAAACCTTCAAGACATCTTCGATGGTCGTTCCCATCGGGAATTCGTACACACCGGGCCGTCGCACATCGCCGGAAACGCTCAGCATCTTCCGGCCCGTTGACTGTTCCGTGCCCACCGACCTGAACCACTCCGGCCCCTTGGCCAAAATGCTGGCGGCCCAGGCAAACGTCTCCACATTGTTGACAATCGTCGGCATGCCGTTGAGCCCCGTGTTCACGGGGAACGGGGGACGGTTCCGCGCTTCCCCACGATATCCCTCCAGACTTTCGATCAACGCCGTCTCCTCACCGCAAACATAGGCGCCACATCCCATGTGAATACGGATATCGAAGTGGAATCCAGGCTTGCCCTGAATGTCGTCGCCGAGCAGTCCGGCGTCGCGGCGTTCCGCGAGACACCTCTCCAAACCCTCGCGAAGATAGGCATACTCGCCGCGCAGATAGAGGATCCCCTCGCCGGCGCCGATTGCGTACCCCGCGATCGTCATGCCCTCGAACACCAACGCCGGCCACTCGGTCAGAATCACACGGTCCTTGAACGTACCCGGTTCCCCTTCGTCGGCATTACAGACGACAAACTTTCTGTTTCCTTGGGCCGCCGCCGCTAGATTCCACTTCGTGCCGGTGGGAAACCCCGCGCCACCACATCCCTTCATGCCCGACTCGCGGATCGCGCCGATGACACCGGCTCGATCCATTTCCAAGGCCGCTGCAAGCCCCGCGTTCGCCGCGATCGAGGCCAACGTCATGTCGTTACACAAGGTCATAGTGTATGTGCCTCCTCGATCTGGGGCGTGTACGGTCCGAATGCCTTGTGGCACGCGGCGAGAATCTCATGGACCTTTTCCGGCGTCACCCGCGTAAAAACGTGTTCGTTGACAAGCATGGCCGGACCCTGATCGCACATGCCAATGCAGTTAGCCCATTCCAGCGTGAAGTGCCCATCCGGCGTGGTCTGGCCGAACTCGATGCCCAAATCATTCCGCAGCTGGCGGGCCACGGCGTCTTTCCCGGCCATGTCGCAGCTAATCGTGCCGCAAAGACGGATCATGAATCGGCCATGATACTTTTCGTTCAGGAACGCATAGAACGTCACAATCCCGTACACCTCCACGGGATGAATCCCCAGACGATCCGCCACCGCCTGCATCGCGAAATCGCTGATGGTGTGGTATTCCTTCTGGATGTCTTCCAGAATCGGCACCAGCGCCGCCCGTTCGTTCCCATGTTCGTCGACCAGTTGGTCGATACGGCCCATCAATTTGTCCTGTTGTGTGGTCAGCATGAGGCATCCCCCCGCCGCGGTCCCCTCAACAAGGTGCCAACCTTCTCGAGCAAAACCTCCGGTTTCACCGGCTTTTCCACGAAATCGTCCACGGGCGTGACGGATTCGTCCTTCCCATACGGCAACCCCGTCACCTTCGAAATGCTGGACATCATCAGGATCGGCCTCTTGAAACCGCCCTTTCGCAGGTCCTGGGCCATGACCAGCCCATCGTCCGGTTCTTCCATCATGATATCCAAAATCAAAAGATCGACGTCGCTTTCCCCAACCAGACGCATGCCCCCTCCCCGATCAGACGCCGACGAAATCGCATGCCCCGCTTGCTCGAGACAGTCACGCATCGACGCCACGAAATCCGGATCGTCATCCACCACCAGTATCCGTGCCATATTTGTTGCTCCTTTGGCCTCCTGTTTCAGGTTCTATCGGGGCTTTGGACAACCGCGACACATCCCGCAAGCCAGCCCAAGCCCCCGTAACAAAGCCATTCCCGTTATCCAAGGCGTTTTGGACGCGCATTTTGTAACCGTTCACGGGCAAGAGACTGACATCCGCCGACATTCGTACTTCTGTTACACATCTTGAAGGAAGGCTTTTCAAAGATGCAAATGCCACGGGCTTGTCCCGTGGTCCGTTACGTTCCACGCTACCGATGGCCAGGAGTGGGTGTTTCTGACCGGTTTGTAGCGGCGAGCGTGAACCACCACGGGACCAGCCCGTGGCATCCATGCGGGCCTTGCGTGTCCAGGCCGTGTAGCCGCACTCGTGAACGGCTACATTTTTTTCAATCTCAGACCATTGGAAAGCAAGTCCTCCACAAAGTCAAGATCGCCAGTGTGATTCGTTCTGCTCGCCCAGTCCCGACCCGCCGCGTCGCTTGAGGGCATCCGAAAAACGAATGAAGGGTGAAGGGGGCTCAAGGCGACCGAATTCGAACCGTCCACACGGGTTCCGCGGGCAGCCGGACCACGGTGATTGCCGCTGTCCCGCTGCCTGGCCACGGCCGGCGCGCTATTTGCACACGGATGAATCGCGATGTTTCAATTCCCACGGAAAAACCTCGATCCGGCCGCTGGCCAGTGACGCAAGCAAACGCGCCAGGGCTCCGTGGTGGGCCCTCCGCGTCCACGCCACACCGGCGTGTCGGGGAAACGCAGCTTGGCCGGTGTGTGGTTTCAAGAGTTCGATCAAGGGGATAACGGTGCCTTCGCTCATCTGTAAGTCGGCGGGCATGCTGGAAGCAGCACGCCGAATGGAGCGCGCCACGGCGACCGACAGCCCGGTGCTGATCTGGGGGGAAAAGGGCACCGGCAAAAAAACGATCGCGGAGATGATCCATCGGCGAAGCCAGCGAGCTCACTGCCCATTGATTACGGTCCACACGGTTGACCGTGGTGAAACGCGGCTGAATAACGGCCGGTTTCGCTCATCAAGTCAGTTAGGCGATCTGGCGGCGGCGGCTGGCGGCACGTTGCTGATCGACGAAATCGCCGGCCTCTCCCGCACCGAGCAGGCCAGGCTTCTCGCCCTCGCCGAACGCCACCAGACATCCGGGGCGCCTCGGCTCGGCGACGCCGTCAGCGACTTCAGGTTAATGGCGACAACGCGTCATGAACTATCGCAAAGCATCGGTCAAGGCATGGTGCGAGAAGACTTGTTCTATCGCCTCACGGTGATCAGCATCCGGCTTCCGGCGCTGCGTCACCGGAAGGACGACATACCGGATTTGGTTTACGATGTACTTGCGGAACGCTGTGCCGCTTACGGGAAGCCGGTTCCATCCGTCGAACCAGACTTGATGCAATCGCTGCTCCATCATCCCTGGCCAGGCAATGTCGGCCAGCTTCGGGCCACGCTCGATACGATGGTGGCCGCGGAGGACACCCCGGTTCTGAAGTTGAATCATTTGTGCGAGTTGCTCCCCGAGGTCGAAGACAACCTGAGTGGGTCCCACACTTCAAACCGGCTCGCGACGTTGTCCGAACTGGAACGGGCAGCGGTAATGCGAGCCTTGAAGGTGCACCAAGGCAATCGCACTCGTGCCGCCAAATCGCTCAATATTTCCGTGCGAACCTTGCAACGAAAGCTGAAAAACTGGGGGATATAAGGGAACTCGCTCCCCCATGCTGAATTGCTTTCCCCCTACCGCCCTCCCCTACGCGGCCGCAGGAAAAAATGGTCCAGTATCTTCTCCACCGCGAGCAGGTTATCCGAGCCCAGTTCCCGTAGCCTTGGGACTTACCCGTTGTACTGGTCGCGGATGACTGTGTCCGCCGCGAGTCCAACCAACGGGAGGACGGCTCGCGTCGGGCAGCTTTCCACCCGGACAAATCCGAGCGTCTGAAAAACAATTGCCGCCAGCGCCGACTCGCCTTAGGAATCATTCAAAAACAATTCCCACAATTTAACGCGTCTCCAAGTCGTCCGGCACACTGGCCCCGCTCGCGATCCGCGTTTTCCGTGGAAGCAACGGGTCGTGGCGCTCGCTCAGCCAGTGCCACCCTCCGAAAGAAAATGCGGAGGTTAATCGTGAACCGTTCCCTAGGACTTTTTTGCCGTCTGTACATAGGCGGTTGACAGAAGCTTCCGCGTTTTCCGGGCGCCGCATTCAGGGCACTTCACGTTGCGGCGGCGCTCGTGCTGGTCAAAACTTTCCTGCTTCGTGAACGTCGTGCCACACTCTTTACATTCGTAGTCGTACAGTGGCATGGTAGCCTCCTCGTCGTTAGACACTATGGCGTTGTCAGTGTCACAAGCATCCTCGGAAACCGATCAAAACGGAACCGGTGGTCCCCGACACGTCCCGACTCGCGCGCCGGGACATCGTTGAAGATCGGTTGCAAATGATGCGCCGTCGGCTTCGATCCGGATCGATTTCCAGACCACGGCACCGGCCACGCTCTGTCCCGCGGGCGGTCGGCCGCGACAGAATGTCGCCGGGGCGGTTCAGGTTGTCGTGCCGGCGACGTGTCCGGCGACGCTGGAAATCACTGGAACGTCCCTATCATGGCTCCACCCCGCGACTGGCCGGGAGATCCAGAGGAGGCATCGTCGTTGTACGCACCGCGCAGGACCCATTCGCCTTGGGGTTGCAAGAGCATGACAAAACCATTGGTAACATGTTAGCCATCTGAACCCCAACGTTGCAAAAAGGAATGCGTAGGACGTAGGACGGGTCTCCAGGCCCGTCTATCACAGTGGAAAATGGTCATCTTGCGGATGTTTGCAGACTTCACGTTTCGTGAACTTTGCAGACAGTGAATCAAAGTCGGTTTCGCACGCCAACAGACGGGCCTGGAGACCCGTCCTACTTCAATCGTTATGCAACTGCAGGGTGAAGTTATATTTCAGGCGGTTGGATTCTTCCGGGTGGAGAGCTGCCCGACGGAAGCCGTCTTCCCGTTGGTCGGACTCGCGGCGGAGAAAGTCATCCGCGACCGGTATGCAACCATTTGGATTTCCCACCAGCAAAGGAGTTTCGGAAGCGAAAACTCGGCTTTGTTACCGGGTGCGGGACGGGTCGCGGCAGCAAGATCCCTTCTGGTTTTCAACATGCATATGGTTTTCGACGTGCATGGAACAACCGGCCAATACCGCCGGGGGTCATGCGAAATGGAACACGACTTGCTTATAAGCAATATGGTTGTAGTCGGTACTGGGGACATGGCCGCTGTTTTGGCTGCCATCCATGGCCGGGGGCTGCCCGCCGTCACGCATTTGCACGTGGTTTAACGTCGGAAAACCGTTGCGGTAGTTCGAATAGAAAGCAATAAGGGAGAATCAGCCATGATCACACTTGATCGAATCTTGGTACCAACGGATTTTAGCGAGGGTTCCGAACAGGCCAGGGCCTACGCGTGTGAGTTGGCGAGCCGGTTCACGGTCGAGATCCACTTGCTTCACGTGGTCCCGCCCACGTCTTTTCCATCGTACGTGGCACCGATCCCGGACCACTTTTTCCATCTGGAGGAAAGTGCTCGCCAGGAACTTGAACAGTGGGATGACCCGGCCTTGGAGAATGCAAGCAATGTGGTTCGATCGGTTTCGATGGGGACACCTTTCGTTGACATTGTGCGGTATGCGCGGGAAAAAGAGGTGGACTTGATTGTCATTGGTACCCATGGGCGCAGCGGTCTGTCCCACGCCCTGATTGGAAGCGTTACGGAAAAGGTGGTGCGGAAAGCCGAGTGTCCAGTGCTGTCGGTGAGGCCGAAAGGGCATCAGTTCGTCAAACCTTGAGCCACGTGAGCCTCCCTCTGTTGGCGGCGGAGAGTCCGGCGGACCGAACCCGCCTTGGCCTATTCGGGAGCAGGGGGCTGTTGGTGAGGAGAATAGATGAGCGGGGCGCGAGTACACATCGGGACCAGCGGTTGGAATTACCGGCATTGGCGCGGCCGATTCTACCCTGAAAAACTGCGACAGGCGGATTGGTTGACGCACTTCGCCAAGCACTTCGGCTCGGTGGAAGTCAACAATACTTTTTACCGGGTGCCGGGGGTGGAGCACGTGCGGGGATGGGGGCAACAGGCGCCCGCGGGGTTTCGTTTCGCGGTAAAAATGTGGCGAGGCATCACGCATTTCAAAAAACTGAAGAACTGCCGCGAGCATCTGGAAACGTTCTTCTCGCCTCTGTCGGCGTTGGCGGTGAGCCAGCGTGGCCCGGTCCTGGTCCAGCTTCCCGCGAACCAGGGCAAGGATTTGGAAAAACTCGACGCGTTTCTTACCGATTTAAAAGCGGTTACTCATCCCGCCCGATGGAAAATTGCGATCGAGTTTCGAAACGAAGCGTGGTTATGTTCGGAAACCCATGAGCTGCTGGACCGTCAGCGAGCCGCGATCTGTCTGCAGGACATGCCACCAGCCGATGCCCAGTGGCCGAACGACGCGGCTTTCGTTTACGTGCGCCGCCACGGCCCCGAGGGCGATTACCGCGGCTCCTACCCCGACGCCGTGATTCAAGAAGACGCTCGCCGCATCAACGATTGGCGGGGCGAAGGACGCAATGTTTTCATTTACTACAACAACGATGCGGAGGCCTGCGCGATCCATGATGCCCGGCGATTGGAAAAGACGCTTCGCGAGCTGGCTTGAGTTCCAGGGGCGTTCTTTTCAGGTCGCCGTTGACGGGTACCGCCACGCGGCCTGGACACAGCAGGCGGCCGCATGGATGCCAGGGGCTTGTCCCGTGGTGGTTCACGTTCGCCGCGACAAACCGGTCGGAAAGACTGCTCCTGGCGGTCGATGGGGTGGAACCTAACGGACCACGATACCAGCCCGTGGCATTCGCGCCTGGAAAAGCTCTCGTTCAAGACGTGCAATGGAGATGCGAACGTCCGCCGATATCGGTCTCTTGCCCGTGAACGGTTTGCTTTTTCAGAAGCCACCTCGAAACACGGTGCGAGTACACAAACGTCCCGAAGTTCTTTTTGATCACAAGGTCAGGTCGATTCGACGTGAGATTTCGCGGAGATAGCGCCGGGCGCGGCGGGCCCCATCGAGGAGTGCCCGCTGATCATGCCGTCCGGCAATTTCCAGGATAATGGCTCCGCTGAACCGGCTAGCGGCCATTTGGCGGAGCAGTCGCTGCCAGTCGATTTGGCCTTCGCCTGGGGGTAGATGGTCGTCCCGTTCGCCGTGGTTGTCGGTGGCATGCATCATCCACAGGTGGCCGGAGAGTTTATGAGCCACCGTGCGCAGGTCGCCGGAAAGATGGGCGTGTCCGGTATCGAGGCAGATCCCCACGTCGGTGGTTTCCAGGGCGCCCAGGATCCACAAGAGTTCCCGCACGCGGCCGGAGAACAGGTGCGGGAGCATGTTTTCCAATACCAGGCCCACATCGCGTTGGCGACAGGCATGGGAGATCTCGGTCAGCACGCCGCCGGCGTTTTCCATCCGTTGAAACCGCTGCTGTTCGGGGAAGCCCCCCTTTTCCGGCCCCGGATGAATGACCAGGTAACGAACCCCCAGCGTCCCTGCCGCGTCGGCTGCCCGGATCAGTTCGTCCCGGGCATGGTGGCGGCGGCCTTCGTCCAGTGATGTAATGTCGATATCGTCGGCGAAGGGCGCGTGGAGCGAATAGGGTTCTATTCCCAGATCATCGATCCGCCGGCGGGCCGCACTGACCGCGTCCAGATCGTGATAGTCGAGGTGCGCGGGGAACGAGCAGACCTCGATCAGCCCAAAGCCACTGTTGCGAATCTGCTCGATGCAATCAAAGATGCTGGTCTGGTAAAAACAGCCCGTGGATAGGCCGACAGGCCAGGCGCTCATGGCATATCCTTTCTGCTAGTGATTGGCGGAAGCGGAGTAATGAGTGGTCGCAGGTCTCCGGACCGCAGAGGCCGACCGCCTTTAAATCCTCACACCGAAAATCCTCCAGGGTGTCGATCCGCCCCACGATCAGGCCAGCGAACAAGCGAGTATAGAAGTCAGCCCGCGTCGCGGCGTCATATTGAAAGAATGTGTTCCCCCAGCCGAAGTTCCGTTCGTATTTGGAACGAATAAGTCCGGCCACGTGTCGCGGATGCCATCCCAGTGCCAACAACACGCGGACCAGCAGCCGGATGCCCACGGGCTTGAGCAAGGCGTCATTTGGCTGAGTCAGGATTCGCCGCGCGCAGGGCGGGAGCGAGTCGACCGGGGTACGGTCGTAGCTCTCCGGCCATCGGCCTGGTGGCTCGTGCTCCTGGCTGTAGAACCATTGATGAAAGCGAGCCGTCCGCGAGCCGGCATACGCCTCGGTCAGTCGCGAGGTACCTTCATTCTGTTCGGGGATCTCGACCGAGGCGTACCGGGCCAGGTCCGCCGCGACCTCCGCGTGCCGCATTGCCCGCAACCCTTCCTGCTCACTTGTCTCGAACAGGGGCACGAGAAACAAACGCGGCAGTTCATCAACAACATGCCCGCCTAATGCCGCCCGACGTTGCTGCGGCTTATGGTAGGCGCTAAAGGGAATACGGACCATTCGCTTGTTCAGCGGGTCGCCATACTCTGAAAGATCGAGGCAGATGATCTCCCGACCTCGCTCGCCGCGCCCCGTTTCGACCTCCGAGAGCTCCACGGGTATGGGGCTGCCGGGGCGAACGTCGCGCAGCACTTGCCCCGCCACGAATTCGAGCGCCTGTCCAACGCCCGCGAAGGCCGCCCCCGTCTCCAACCCGACCATTTCACCCGGTGGCTGAACCGTTTGGTACATACCTTGAAGGGTGTCCGAAAACATGCCGACGTGGGCCAACTGGCGAAAGGCGGGAGAATCCCGTTCCGTGCGCCATACCAGGTGATGCCCTCGACCGCTAAGCAGGTGTAGCGGGGCGATGCCATAGCGTAACAGATGTTCTCGAAGCAACCGAACCACCGGGCGTTGAAGGTCCAAAGACCGCCGTGGATTCAAATAAGGCTCCGCCGGGTAATCGAAATTCACGTACTCAATGTCCACATGAACCACCAGGGAGCGGCGGTCCCAAAGCGACCGCTTCACCTCCATCCCCTGCTCCAGGCAGTCCCAGAGCTCGCGAGGAGGGCGAGGGCGGAAATCGCATATGGGCGAGCAATCGTCCGCCGTGATGTAGACGCAACTCGTCTCCTCCAAGCGGTGGCCGCCAAGGAACTCGACCATTCTCTGCCGTACCACTTCTTCAGCATAATACTCTTGAAGGCTTGACATGGATCAGGGTGACGTCTTTCCGATTGAATATAGGTGTATGACGCTCATTGTCCCCGGGCGACATGACCGGTCTCTTGCACACGGAGGGTTCCCATACCCCTAAAATAGCAGAGGCACCGCCGGCGAGCGGAAGAAGGTGGCCGACTGCCCCATCGACTCGCCCCCCCATCACTGGCGGTGCCTCGCTGCCCGTGCGTGAGCGTCCGGTTGAGGGGGATGCGGCTAGTCAGCCCCGTAGCCGTGCTCGACGTCAAGCTTGTTGATAACCGACGTGGCTCCGCCATCGCGGGCATTCTCTTTAGCGGCCTGCATTTCGTCCCAGTCTTCCACGGTGCCCATCAAGGTCGCCACGCCCGACCTCACCTTGACGGTGACGTCGTCACTGTCGACAAACGGGCTCCAGAACAGCTGTGACTCGATGTCCTCCTTGATTTCCCGATCCGTTTTCGCGGTAGCTTCATAATCGACATCAAGATTGTTCCGAATATCGGTTACCCCGCGAACGCCAGCGGCGTTTTCCTCGGCCAGGTCTTTCATGTACCACGAGTCCACTTCGCCGGTCAGGAATACCTTTCCGTTGTACACGTTGACGCCAATGTCATACCGATCCACGTAAGGGTCCCGCCGCAGGGCATCGCGGACGTCGTTGGCAATCGCAGCGTCGGTGCGCGCATCCGACGGTCGCACTCGTATGTAGTTTTTGACCCGCCAAACCCCCAGCGTATCTTGAGCTTCCTCTTCGGCGGCCCGCTTGGCTTCCAGGTTCTCAACCGTGCCGCTCAGCGTGGCCACGCCGTTTTCCACCGCGACGACGATGTCAAACGACGTCAGGCGGGGATTGGCTACCAAGGCGTTTTCAATGGCCTCCTGCATGTCGGCGTCGGTCCATCCGTCTCCCCACGCATCCCTGCCGCCATCAAGCCACCATTTCACTTCCAGGTTGTTAGTAATCGATGTCACGCCAGGAACAAGCCATGCTTCGGTTTCCGCTTCGCTCTTTTCCGCCGCGCTACCGACACTCCCTTCGAGCGTGACATTGCCGTCGTCCACGTTCACCGTGACCAACGTGGCGTCAATGGAAGCGGTCGACTTCAACCGGTAGGATACGTCCGCCTGGATGTCCGCGTCCGTTCGGCCAGAGACCACGTCATAGTTGAGCGCGTTCTCGACGTCGACCACGCCTCTCACCCGTTCCGCGACCTCCTCGGCCACCCTCTTTTCCGTGTATGAGTCGACCTCTCCGGTCAGAGTGACGATCCCTTCATCCACGCTGACGTCGATTTCAAACGTTTCGGTAACGGGGTCGGCCAACAGCGCCGCAACCACGTCCTCTCGAATCTCCGCATCCGTTCGTTCCACCGGTTGCACGACGATATTGTTGATGACCGCGAGTACGCCTTTCACCGACCGGGCCACGTTTTCCGCCTCCAGCTTGGCGTAGTAACTGTCCACCGAGCCGGCCAAGGTGACGATGCCATTTTCGGTCGATACGTCGATTTTGTGGGCGGGTACTGCTTCTTCATAGATCAGCTCGGTTTCCACGGCAAGCGTGATGTCGCTATCCTTCAGGGGCTCTTTCTGCGCCGCGGCGGGCACCGCCCCAAAACTCAACGAAAACATGCCCATTGCCATCAGGACGAGCCAACAGGCTCGACACTTCAATGATTGATTCATGGTTTGACTCCTGTGATTGTGTAGGTCAATCCGAGACATTCGCGTATTCGCGCCTCGATGATTCTTACATCTCCGCCAGTACCGCCGTGAACCGGAGGATCGCGGCAGGATGACGTGGGAGGACGACGGCATGTCGCGAGCAACCCAATGTCGTTCGCCATCTCGTGCTTTTTGTACGCTCGCATGGCTGGTGGCATTAGGGACTCATCTGGCTTTCTGACTTGGCATCGTTCGAGGTTATACCGTGCCGCGATCGACTTGCGTGCACGGTGATTGGCCATTTCGAGGCGCTGGAACCCCCTGGGTACTCAGACGACGTCTCCCATTAAGGATCGCTCGAAGAATTGTCGGATTTCTTCTATACCGGTCGCGGATGACTTGGTCCGCCGCGAGTCCGACCAACGGGAGGACGGCTTGCGTCGGGCAGCGTTCCACCCGGACAAATTCGACCGCCTGAAGTGTAATACCTCAAAGTGTAAACGTTTCACGTCCTTCGAACGGCCCAGACGCTGGAAAAGCCCTGGTTTCAGGTCGTGTCCAGGTGCATCGAATTGGAACCCGTGACGGGTGCCGTCCTGGCCGCGAAGGCCCCGAAAGCCGGGCTTTACCAGCTAGTCGAGACATGAAGCTTACAGTTTGAGTAATACGATGACCTCCGAGGGTGCCGAGAGCCCCCGTGCCATTCTGGCCACGTACTTCTCGTAACGCTCGGCAATACGTGTCAAACTCGTGGAACGACCACTCTCGCCCCTCTTCGGAAAGGGGGCTGTCATTCACTGGCCGGTGCTGGCATCTCGAAGGACGCTTCACGGGAACCGATGGCGTTCAAACGACGCCGTTAAAACGCCACGGCTTCTCTCCACGCCATAGCGCCCACGGACCATAGCGCCCACGGATTGAGCAAACCGAATACCAGGCGATGGGAAAAACGCCCTGTTGACCTGACCGGCTGCTTTGTCAGTCCGTTGTGGGGAAAGGACACCGGGCCCGGCCCGACAGCTTGGCGCATTGGGTGCCACGCTGTCGGAAGTCCATTGGGGGGCGGCGCTGTTGCGTTCACGCGGGGAATTGCTACTCTGGGAGAAGAGGAATGGTGGCCAAGCAGAGAGGTTTGGCTGTTATACGTGCGTGGCCAGGAGGCACTGATGGAGAAGCACTTGCAACCGAGTCCGTGTGGCGACAATGGCGGGACGGTGGAAGCGGAAGCCGACACCGAATGGGCTCTCGCCCCCGTGGGACTTGTGGGGTTTGACACCGTGCCAAGCGGGGGGCTTCCCCACAAACACCCTGACCTTGTGCAAGGGGGGACGGCTCCGGAAAGACCACGCTCGGTTCGCGGTTTTGCGTGACTGAAGCGCGGCGCTGCGAACGATCCGCCATGTACGGGTGTGATGAGCGGATTCGAACTCGGTTGATTCGCACGAAGGATTTGGGGCTGGATATTGAGAGGAAACGGGAACGAGGTCTGGTGGGGACGAAGCAGGTTGCCCCGGCGGAGATGATACCTGGCGAGTTCACCCACCGGATGAAAAACGGCATCCGGGATCGAACCATCCGCCTGGTCGTCCTTGATGGCCTGGCCGGTTATCCCAGCGCGATGCCCAATGAACGGCTGTTGTGACTTCAGCTGGATGAACGGCTAAGCTTTTTCAGCCAGGAGAGGCGCGGTGCTCATGGTGTGGGCCCGGCACGACATTCCGGGGACGTCCCGGCTCCCTCATTTCGATCCAAGCGATATCGCCGATTCGGTTGTCCGGTTCCATGCCTTTGAGTAGGCCAGCGAACTTTCCAAGGCGATTTCCGTATACAAGCGACGCACTGGGTTCCACGAACGCTCCGTAAGCTATGATTTGGTCCCCGAAGGCGTCCGGATGGGTGGGCCGCCGCGAGCGTTTCAAGGGCGCTTTACCGGCACGCCACATTTTACCGGAGAAGGGTTGTCGGATGTCCCAAACGAGCAACAAGGCTGAAACCGTCGCGACCACGGCGCATGTTGGTGGGGAGGAAGAAAGAGTACTGGTTCTGGCCTCTCATGACCGCGATGCGGCCATGATTCACCGCGTGCTTTCCGAAGCTGGCCTCGATGCCATATGCTGCGGGACCGTCGATCAATTATGCGAGGAGATCCGCCGGGGCGCAGTGGCGGCCGTGTTGGGGGAAGAAACGCTTTCCGCGGAAGCCCGGCGTCGAATTACCACCACTCTATCCGACCAGCCGA
Source organism: Planctomycetota bacterium (assembly GCA_051745935.1). Classification (GTDB taxonomy): domain Bacteria; phylum Planctomycetota; class Planctomycetia; order Pirellulales; family Pirellulaceae; genus JBNJEM01. The sequence continues at coordinate 10,390 of JBNJEM010000024.1, read as the reverse complement.
CGTGGTCCGATTTCCCGCTGCTTGTGATCACCTTCCCCGTGCGGCAAGGAGACGCTGGATGGCAAGCCTTGGGGGGCATCGAGGGGACCGCGCACCTCACCTTGCTCGAGCGTCCATTGCATACAGCGACGCTGGTCAGCGCCGTGCGGGCGGCCGTGGAGTCGCGCCGGCGCCAGTACCAAATTCGAAATGAACTGGCGGCTCGGCAGCGGGCTGAGGACGCGCTTCGTCAACTGAACGAAACCCTCGAACGACAGGTGGCTGAACGAACGGCCGTGGCCGAACGGCGAGCCCAAGACCTCCGCCGCTTGGCCGCCGAGCTGAGTGAGGCGGAACGTCGGGAACGCAAACGATTGGCCGGGTTGCTGCACGATGATCTCCAACAGCTGCTCTTGGCCGTCAAGCTGCGCTTGCCCGTGCTCATGGAGGCGGATCCCGAACAGATCGGACAACATGTAAGCCGCTTGGATGAGCTAGTGGGCGAATGTTTGAGCACCACGCGAAACCTCACCCACGAGTTAAGCCCGCCAATCCTGCAACACGGGACGTTGCCCGAAATCATCGATTGGCTTGGGACATGGTTTCGGGAAAAACACGGGCTGGCCGTTGCCGTGGACACGCAGTCCGAGTTGCTGCCGCTGTCGGATCATCTCCGCGTGTTCTTGTTCGACGCCGTCCGTGAGTTGCTGATGAACGCCGTAAAGCATTCCGGAAGCATGCAAGTACGGGTCACGCTCTGGTCTCACGATGCGCGGCTGACCATACAGGTTGAAGATGAGGGAACCGATTTCGATCCGCGGGCCGTTGAAGCCCGACTGCAACAGCCAGACGGTTTTGGGTTGTTCAATATCCGTGAGCGGTTGGAGGCTTTGCAAGGACGGCTGGAAATTCGCACCGCCCCCGGTGGCGGGGCCTGCTTTCGGCTCATCGTCCCCGTCGCGCAAGAAACGGGGTGACGGGGCCGCCCGGAAGAATAAAACCATGCAAATGTTTCGAAACCACCCTCGGTCATTCGGGAGTGTATCGCGGGAAAGCCCCGGTCATTCCAGAATTCGGTTGGCGCATGATTGGCTCAGGGCAATCGGATGTTTGCCCATTTTACGCAGCTTCTTTGTGGTTAGCTTGCAGACGTCCGGCCCGCGTCCAGACCCCCACGAGTTCATCTCGTGGGTGAATCAGACTCGCGAGCTACAGGCGGTCCGGTGCGGACGACTCTGAACTATCGCAATGTTTCTCGGAACCGTTCATCGAGGACCGGTTCCTTGACAACTTGGTTTGCGATATATGACTTGACGTCGTCATTGGTGTTGTCGCCGACGGTTCCCACGGAACCCTTTTGACAGACCGGTTGTAGCTTGTGAGTCTTTGGCTCCCACGAGACCAGCTCGTGGGGGGCCGGGGATGGGTGGGCTCTGGTTGTAGCTTGTGAGTCTTTGGCTCCCACGAGACCAGCTCGTGGGGGGCCGGTGGTTCACGCTGGTGAAATCGCCATATTACTGTTTGGCCCATTCAATGTACCTGCCATGGTAGCCGGTGGACCGCTTTGCGTGTTGACGCGGCCGGACGCCAAACCACCCGTAGGCGTATGTGTCGGCCCGCACTTTTTGGCTCCGACCCGGATAGTACGCCCGTCCGGCGTGCGTGCGAGCGGGCGCTCGCAAGATCAGATAGAGAGGTTGGCGAGCTTGCAAGGGTGCAATTCCCGGTCCAATGACTGTACACGTTGCGAAGGCGAGTGCCATGGCAAGTTTTTTCATCATGAATACTCCATAATCGAACGACTGAGACGTCCAGCGTGCCTGGACCAACGTACGATTAGCATCGGACGGTGGCGGCCGCGCTCACAGCCAAAAGCATCGTTTTCTGGTCAGTGGGCAGGGCCGGCGTTTCACGCGGCAAGGAACATGGTAACACTTTAGCCGTCTGAAGTAGAATCCTAGCTTCATGATCACAAATCCCTTATGAGGTATCCCGCCAAACCGCAAGGCCAGAGTCCGCTCAGCCATGCGTTGGAATCGGCAGGGATCATGACGGCGGACGGCGGCCTGCTCGCTCCACAGGGCCGTTTTCCAACCCTCGTTGCCTGGAAGAGCCTTACTTCAGTTCGCTAAAAAGTTACGGGACATGTAACGGTTGAGCAAACTAAGCCGCCCTTGCCTTGACGCGTGCCTTGCAAAACGGGGGCCATGCCGCTCGTCGCCTCCCGGTTTGACTTGAAAGAGGCAGGCAGAGTATAAGTAGCAGAGTATAAGTAAAGGGCAATAAAGGCATTGTGATTTGAATTGACGCCAAAGCGGCGACATGGCCATCGATTTGACGTGTATATCGCGAGGCGAGAGCGACAAATGAGCTCAATCACCAGACGTGATTTAAGGGCGACCCGGCGGTGAAGATGAACTGCGCCGCGTGCCACCCGTTTCAAGAAAAACATCCGTAACGCGTGTCCCGAGATGCCGTACGATGGTGCCCCCCCGAGGCCGTCGACGAGTCGTTTTCGACGGCCTTGAGATGCTCTTGGTATACTGGCAAGATATCTGAAAACGCCATGACGAACCATTCAGCTCTCGCGCCATCCAGGGACTGGGGGAAGCGGGAGCACGTTTTGTGTCCGGCTGTAAAACGCTAGGGGTTTGTTCGGTGAATCCTGGCGTTTGTCATTGCGCGGGGTGAACATCGAGCACGGTTCGGAACTCACTTTTTTGGACGTTTTTCGCTGGAGGAGGTCAGTCATGTGGTTGGGATCACGACGGAACTTTCTGCGGGTAACGGGGGCGGCCGCCGCTGGAGCGGCGTTTGGGGCCACGACGGGCGACGTTTTTGCACGGGAGCCGGCCCGTCGCGCGGGGGAGGTGGAAGTGCTTCACCCGGAGGGACGCGTACCGATGTCGTTCATCATTGACGATTCGACGTGTCTGGTAAACATGGGCCACTTCTGCACGCCTCAGTTTGCCGAAGCGTTTCCGGGGCGCGAGGTATACAAGCGGCCGTGGAAAACCTGGCCTCGGGAAATTCCTGATCGGTTTGTGCGGGAGTTTGGAGAGTGGTGCGCGGCGCGGGGCGTGAAGGGAAAATATAGTATTGTTCCATATCCCGCGTGCGTTGGCTGGCTCGATCGGGAGTTGCCCGGTTGGTCGCATCGCGAATTGTTGAATAGTCTGAAGCTCGTTCGGGAACTGATGGTTCCGAATTGGGATATTCATCCAGAACTGATCACCCATACGCTTGTGATTGACCTGGAGTCGGGACGGCCGTTCCCTGAAATCGGTCCCGCCACCATCGAAAACTCGTATCCTCGGGAAAAAAAGAGCGTCGATGAACTTGCGGCGTATATCGCCTTTGCACTCCGGATCCTGCACAATTGCGATCTTCCCTGCGAGGGCATCACGACACCGGGTGGGTTCGGCAACCTCGTGAAATCGGAACTTTCCCTGGCCGTCCAGGACGCGGTTCGCGACGTCTATGGGGTCGAAATCCCGCACTATTTCAAATACGTCCGTACGGGGAGCGAAAGCACGGAACCGGAGTTAGAGCATGTGCGGGGACTGGGCACGGACGACGTCCGGCTGACGGTTAACGTCCCAGCCGGTACGGGCGATTGGTTCGGCGGTTGGCAGGGCGTGGAGGATTCCGAAGGGCATCGCTACAGCAACGACCAAGCCACCGAGGGACGCATGGTCGATCTGATTGAACGGGGGCAACCCGCCATCATGCTGTGTCACTGGCCAGGCATGTATTGCAACGGCACGAAGAAGGGGTTTGAGGACTTCAAACGGGTGGTCACGGCGTTGCACGAACGATACGGCGATCGAACTATCTGGATGAAGGTGAGTGAAATCGCACGCTACTGGGCCGCCAAGCAGTTGACTGAAATCCAACGAACGGGGACTGGATTCAGCCTCAACGCCCCGTTTGCCGCGCCACGGTTTACACTTCGCGTTCCAGCCGATGAAGATGCAGTGCCGCGAATCAAACTCAATGACAAGCCCGTCATGCTCGAAAAAGTCTCCAACAGCCGAAGCCTCGAACCTGGAACATGGATGCGGGAGGAGAAGCAACTCATGATCTGCTTTGATCTGCCCAAGGGCCGATCCAGCATTCTGGTTTAACAGCCCGTCACGAAACTTGATTCCCGCTCCCCATATGGTCGAGGTAAGAGAAGAAAGCTGAGTGGTGTCGTCAGGGCTTCCATGTAACCCGCCGGCCGATTGGCGGCCATGTACGTCAGCCTTTCCGGGCTGGCGGCGGTTGACGGAGCATGACGCCGTGTCGTGTTAGACTCGCAATCTGTTCGACTCACGGCGGTCGGACTGGAGAGATTGACAAGCGCCCAACCTGACCTGCGCCAATCGGCGAACCGGTGACCGGTTCAACGACCGGCGACACCCCCCGGTTCCCACGTCGCAAGAATGACGTAACCCTAGGTGGAAAAAAACTTTAGAGTTTGACAGCTCAAACGAACCCGACTATACTGCGCGCAGCGGTTTTGGTCGATCTTTTCGGCCCCGGCGCCGTAGGGAAAAGGACGAGTTGCCGAGCAAGATTGCCTTTTCCCATGGCAGGGATCACCGAAGAATATTCGGGGAACCGGTGTGTTCTGGGCCAATGAGGGCCGTCGTCATGAACCGGTTGGGGCGCGGCTTCTCTGGCATGCAGGTCCCGTGCGTCCCGTGGTGGTGTTTTTTTCGTCCGCGTTTGAGCGAACTGAAGCAAGGCTTTTTGGGGGGGGGGCAGGGTTTGAAGACGCCCGTGGAGAGCGCCGGGCCGCCGTCCGCCGTCATGATCCTTGCCGGTCCAACGCGTGCCCCGCGGCCTCTGGCCGTGCGATTGAACGGGGTTACGTCATCAGGGATGTGTGATGACGACGCTAGGATCTAATTCAGACGGCTAAAGGGTTACGTGTTTTCTTTCTTTGGTGAGTGTTTAGCCCGTGTCCGACGATCGTTCTAGTCATCGCCTACCGGCCAACGATGAAGCGGCTCGCAGCGACCAATTGGCTGGGGGAGCGGGGTCGGAATATCCGGTCGCGTCGCCCCGGGCGGGGCAAGCGCGAACGGACGGGCAGGAGACGATTATCTCTCGACGTCCCCCGGTATCGGCCCCCAAGTTTCAGCAGGCGGCCAATCCCTATGAGATGGGAGAAGCGTTGGAGGGGGAGCGGCTGGGACATTTTCAACTGGACCAATTCATTGGCGGCGGCGGCATGGGCGCGGTTTTTCGCGCCACGGACACGATGCTCGGACGCACGGTGGCGGTCAAGGTGGTGTCGCGGGACCACGCCAATGAAGATGCTCAACGTCGCTTCAAAAACGAGGCCCAAAGCGCGGCTCGCTTGGACCACCCCAATATCGCTCGAGTCTACTACGTGGGGGAAGACAAAAGTTGGAACTATATTGTCTTCGAGTACATCGAGGGGGTGAACGTTCGCGACCTTGTGGCGCACAACGGGCCGCTGACGTTGGAGGATGCGATTAGCTATGCCCTGCAAATTGCCGAAGCACTGGAACATGCGTCGGAACGAGATGTGACGCATCGGGACATCAAGCCCTCGAACATTCTGATCGTCGTGGACGGGCGGGCAAAACTGGTCGACATGGGGTTGGCTCGACTGCACCACGTGGAATCAACGGCGGATGATCTAACGGCGAGTGGTGTGACGCTGGGCACATTTGACTATATCTCGCCCGAACAAGCCCGGGACCCGCGCAACACGGATGTTCGCAGCGACCTGTACTCGCTCGGTTGCACGCTTTTTTTCATGCTGACCGGTCGTCCTCCCTTTCCAGACGGCACCGTTCTGCAGAAACTATTGAGCCACAGCAGCGACACCCCCCCTGAGCTGCGGAAATATCGCCCCGAGTTGGACGAAGACGTGGCCCGGATCATCAATAAACTCTTGGCCAAGCAGCCAGAGCAACGATTCCAGACGCCGCGAGAACTCATTGGTGAAGTCTTGCTCATGGCTGAGCGACTGAACCTGTCGGGCATCGGGGGAGAAAGCGCGGTGTGGCTGACTCGCAGCAGTGATCAGGAGGCCTGGTGGGTCCGGCATCTGCCCTGGACCGCCGCCGTCTTTTCGTTATTGCTGGTCGTGGTCGGCTACAGCTGGGTCGACTCTTCCACCTCGGCGCCCGCCCCGCCAGCGCCACGGCTGGCCGCGAGCGCCGCTGCCAAGCGGGGATCATCGGAAACCGCGCCCAAGTCGCCAGACACGACTTCCGATGAAACGCCCGATGAAGCGGCATTACCGCCGATGTCAAGGCCTCGGCCGCGAACCGACGCGTCTCCGCCACCCATGCCACCCCCATCGGTGCGTGGCGCGCGGGTGGGTGACACGACGGCGAGGGCGCCGGAGAAGACGGATCGGCCGGCGGACGGGGCGCCGGACCGGGCGCCGGTTGATACGGATTCCGAGGAGCCGACGGGCGAGCCAACGGAACTGGAGGAGACCAGCGAAGAGACGGTGGCGGCGACGGAATCAGGTAACGGACCGAAAGCTCAATCCAGCACTGCCAGCGGCGACACGACGAGTAACGGCGGCACGAATGGGGAGGATGCCGATACGGAAACGGACGACACCGGAGAGGAGGCGGCGGCAAAAGAACCGGAAGGCGTCGACAACGCCAAGGCGGAAGACGCAGCGGCCCCGGCGATGGAAACGGAGCTGATTGTGGTAACTGAGCAACCGCTCGCGGATGACGCGGAGGCAACCGTCGTGGAGTCGTTGGATGCCGCCCTCTCGCATGCGGCGACGCTAGACCGACTGGCGGAGATCGAACTTCGGTTTGATGGACTTCGGGTGCTGCGGCCCCTGAGTATCAAGACCGATGAGATTCCGGAAAACCGCGTCACCATACGTGCGGCGAGCGGGTTTTCGCCGGTGTTGGCTTTTCATTCTCCAATCGCCTCACCCGATTCGACCAATCCGAACTCGATGATTCATGTCCTGGGGGGGCAGGTCACTTGGCAAGGCGTGCATTTCTATATGGCCTTGCCGGAAGGAGCGGGAGCGAGTCTCAATCAATCCTTGTTGCGGCTTGATGCCACGGACCGGGTGGAGTTCCGCGAGTGCACCTTCACCATTCGAAACCTGGATCCGGAGGGAGCCGAGACGGGAGCCCGAATCGCTTTCGTGGATGTCGTGGGCCCGGGCGAATTTGGTGGATTGATGTTCGACAATGACCCATCAACGGTGGAAGCTCCCACAATTTGGCTGGAGAATTGCATTGCCCGCGGGCAAGCGCCCTTTATTCGATCAGATTTCGCGGTCCCCTTTTCGTTCTCCTGGGAACATGGTTTGTTCATCAGCACCCGGCAGCTGATCGAAGTTGGCGGGACGATCGTGGAGCCGCGCTGGGAACACGGGCACGTCAACGTTTTTCTGAGCCGGCTTCTTTCCGCGGCTGACCAAGGAATCTGCTTGGTGCGATCCGATCAATTCGCCCCGTACCAATTGGGCGTGTCGGTCCAGTGCAATTACTGTCTCTTCGCAACGGAAAACACCACGCCCGAAGTCCCCCTTTATGTCATCCGCACCGAATCGGCCTTCTCGCCCACCGCGATCCCGCTTGAAATTCAGGGAGAGCGCAACTATTACAAGAATACGAAAATGGTCGTGCGAGTTGAAACCAACAGCGATCGCGAGGTCATCGAACAGTATTCGTTCGACGACCTCACCGGTCCGGATTCTCCGAACTGGTTTAGCGAAAAGAGCCCGGTGCCGGGCGCGATTTTCTCCTGGAACATGCCAGCGGAATCGGTGGACCGCCAATCACTGCGTGATTACGTGCCCTCGAATAGCCGGGACACGTGGTTCAGTCGGGCCCTGACACTCGATCCCTCCCAATTGCCAGAATTTCCGGAAATCAGTGACATCCCGTTGCGAACTCCGGATGACGCGGCTTTTTCCGCGGATCTCCCCCGGGCCGCGGAAATTCAGTAATCACTGATTTCGGCGAGGGCTTCCAGCATGGCGATGATGTTCCGGGGCGGGACATCCGCTTGGATATTGTGCACCGTGTTGAACACGTAGCCCCCGCCTGGCGCCAGCGCCGCCACATTGCGTTTCACGTCGTCCCGAACCTGGTCCGGGGTACCATGGGGCAACACGCCCTGGGTATCCACGCCGCCTCCCCAAAAGGAGATGTCGCGACCGAAATCGCGTTTCAAGGCGTGAGGCTCCATGCCGGCGGCTTTGATGTGCACTGGATTCAGGATGTCCACGCCGATTTCAATGAAGTCGGGTATGAGCGTTCTGACATTGCCGCAGGAATGAAAAAAAACGAAGCCGTCCGGTAAACGCTGGCGGATGATTTGGAACAGTTCGGCTTGAAGGGGTTTGAGCAGTCGCCGGTACATCTCCGGGCTGACCAGCATCGACTGCTGGGTCCCGTAGTCGTCGGCTTCGACCACGACGTCGACCACGTCTCCCAAATCGTCGAGTGCCGCTTCCCAGAACCGCCCCTTCAGTTCGGTGATCTTCGCGAGCAGATGCATCGCGGCTGGCTCGCCCATGGCGAGATCCATCAGCAACGTGTCCATGGGACGCAGCCGGCAGGCCATCTCCAAAATGCCCGCGCAGAGCCCTCGCAGCACGACGGCGTAGCCCGCTTGGCGAAACCGCTCCGCTTGCTTGCGAAGATCCGCCCACCGCCGCGGGTCGGCTGGATCCGGCCAGCCAAGGGCGTCGACGGCTTCCCGGGTCAGTCTCGTGTCGTCGAGAGGACTGGCGCACAAGCTGAAGTAGCAACCCCTGTCCTTGGGCATGTGGTATTTGCAGTGCCATTCGTCAACAAAGGACCACGTGTCCCCCTCATCTTGGATATCAACGTTCCAGTTGACGCTGACCAAGGGGAACAGGCCTCGCGTGTCAACCCGGAACCGCTGCATGATGTCCGCGTGGGGCACGCAGACTTGCTGTACGACATCCATTGTATTGGGCGCCGCGGACGGCAAATCCAGATACCGGCGCAGGTTGGCATAAGCCGTGTTGCTCATGGTGGTGACCTGCGTGGACGACAGGTCGAACGGCACGCGATCCGGCTCCGCATGGCTTAAAGCCTTGCGGACACGGTCTCGCGATGACATGGCGACTCGAGACATCAAGGCGATCTCCAGTGCGCGCGAACCCCCCTTGCGGGCCGAACGGGGGTTAGTCCCCCAGGTCTTCGGCTATCGCCTCCGGTGCCGGCAGCTTCAAGATCCGGGTCACGAACGCCACGGGGTCTTCTTCGTATTCCGCCGGTACGGATACTTCGATACTATGCCGGTTCAAGGCCTTGGCAACGGGTGGATCGCCGGTCTGCATCTCGAGGTTGATCAAATCGACCACCGCCTGGGCGATGGAGAATTGCGAGTGTTCTTCATCGAGCACCAAGGTGATTTTGTTGTCTTTAGTGAACTGGTCACAAATGTCGGTCTCCACCAGACAGCCCCCGGCGACGGTTTTCGGTCCGGTGGTCCGACCCGTGTCACTAAGCGGTCCGGCGGCGATGGCCGCGTCAGGCTCTTTTCCCGGTCCCAGCGTCGAGAGACGCGTGGGGAGAAGATGACCGTTCTCCAGGCTCGACCCCTCAATGCTTTCCACTTGACAATCGATGCGCTCGCCCTGGCGAAGGCCTTCAGGCGGGGCCTCGGCGCTAACGGCCACCACGGTCAGCTCGTCGCCGCCGTCTAGCCGGGCAACGATGGATTTCAGCGTATCGTCCTTCGCCCCGGATTGATTCAGCAGGTTTAACGTCTCAACCAGTTTTTCGAGATCAACCGAGGTCTGCCCGTCTTCCTCCTCCTCCTCCTCTTCTTCGCCGGTTTTCGAGGCCACGATGGCTTCCAGATCAAGTACAAGCCCGAATCCATGCAAGTTGCCTGTCCCATAGTGCTTGACTTCACAGAGATCATCGATCATCGGCCCGGTCTTCTCCGCCTGCAACCGAGCAATCCTTTGCAACATCGCCTCGGACGCTCGAGCCACGGCATCCGGCAGTTCCATCTTGGATTCGGCAACCGGTTCGGCCGTCGGCGTTTCGCCCGCCGCCGCTTCGGGCGGACCCGATTCACTCGGTTCCGGCTTGTCCGATTCTTCAATGTCGGGTGGGCGCTTCGTGTTCGAAGGCTCGTCTTGCGCTTCGCACATTGCCGCCTGCACGGACCATAGAATGACGCACGCGATCGCAAAGGTTGCCTGCTTCATGGTATCTTTCTCCAAAAGTAATATACCGGTCGCGGATGACTTTCTCCGCCGCGAGTCCAATCAACGGGAGGACCAAACACGCGGGGCACGCACGTTCAACAAGACGCTAACCGAGAGTGGCGCAGCCGGCATCTCGACTGATCTTGATGGCAATCCCGAGCGGGAACTGGAGTAGATGCAACCGATTCGTCTTCCCGCTTCACG
>JBNJEM010000023.1:0-28373 GCA_051745935.1 Planctomycetota bacterium | reverse complement strand
CCTCGTGGGTGAATCAGACTCGTGAGCTAACCCCGCGGCGTCCAACCGGGCAGACCCCCACGAGTTCACCTCGTGGGTGAATCAGACTCGTGAGCTAACCCCGCGGCGTCCAACCGGGCAGACCCCCACGAGTTCACCTCGTGGGTGAATCAGACTCGTGAGCTAACAGGCGGTACGGCGCGGACGACGGTGAACTGTGGCAATGTTTGTCGAAACCGTTCATCGACGACCGGTTGTTTGACAACTTGGTTTTCGGTATATGACTCGACGTGATCATTGGTGTTGTCGCCGACGGTTTCCACGGAACCCTTTGGACAGAAGGGCGTGGGGCTGCCGGAGACGCGAAGGGCATGTTGCAATCGGCCTTTGGCTTTGGGGGTGAGGAAGACAGGCGACACGCGGGGTTTGGCGCTGAAGGTGACCTGAATCAGGGTTGGTTGCCATCGATATTCAAGCATCCGGAGCCCGTCATTTTCCCAGTAGGATGTCAAGCCCTTGAGGAACGGTTGCGCGGGGTCGTCCGGAAAATGATTTTGTGATGGCCAGGCGCACCAAGTGTGGTGGAGCTGGTAGGCCGGCTGGCGAAGATTTTCTGGCGTATAGAGAGGTTCAGGAGGCATAGCCGGCTGTAGCCCGTGAGTCTTTGGCTCCCACGAGACAAGCTCGTGGGGGGCCGGGGAGGTGTGTACTCGGGCGCCGGACTTCGGCTTGCCCCGCACCGACGAGGGTTACCGGGTTATCGCCATCAGCCGGCTGCGCTCGCTCGCTTGGTCTGGCCTGCCGGATGGTCGGGGCGACCGACGAGCCGTTCGTCGTACGGCGCTACCGCCGGCAGGACATGGTCATCGTGCCGCTGTGGATGTGGCGGCAACTGATCGACGTGGCCCACCAGACGCCCAATGAAGAGGATTCGAATGCAACCGAAGCGGACTGAGACCGAACGCCTCTGCGGCCGGGCCGAAGAACTGTGCCATGAGATCGCCTCCCGGGAGCTGTGCGACGCGCCGCTGTACATCGTGCCGCGGTCGCGGCTGGCGGAGAACCTCGGCCGGACGGCCGTCCGCGACGGCGAGCGGGCCAAGGACGAACTCTCGCGAACCTGAATCGACCCGGCGCTGCTGGCGCAGTGGGAAGATGCGAACGAGGGGTTGAACGCCGCCCTGAGCCGGCGGACCGAACTTCAAACCCGGATTCACGACCTGCGCAACTGGTCGGGAAGCGAGCTGATAAAAGCCGTTCACGCCTCCTATCCCAGCAAGGCCGAACAATTGCGCGAGCGGCCCGAGGACCGCGCGGCCAGGGCCGACGAACACCAAGCCGAACCGGCCAAGCTCGAAAAGACGATCACCGACGTGAAACAGGGGTAGAAGGCCGTCCGCGAGAAGATGCTGGTGCCGTAACCATCCGCGTCGATTCTCCCGCTCACCCGCCCATCCGCCGGCCGGGCACGGCAGCGTGCCTGAAATGCTCTTTGACGACCTGACTTGTGACGTGAGCCGCCGGGCGCGGCGCCCCCGGCGGCTCAATGCGGCGCGCGAGCCATAGGTAGCACCTAGCAATCGTCGGGGACTACGTCCGGAAGATGTGGCTGCTTCGCGGCAGCCGGTTTGGTAGTCTCATGCATTTGGTGAGTTACTCGTTTCGCCGCGTAAGAAGATCCGACAATGTTTTGTCGAGCGGACTGCGTAAAGGCGCTAATGTCCCCGCAGGTCATGTTGGCGAAAATTGGCCCAGACCAAAGTGGCACGAATGGCCGAAACTGGGAAGCGGCATTCGAACAGCATGTGGGAATTCGATCCCCAAGAACACGCCGATTCGGCGGTCTGGCTCGGCATTGGCCGAGCGGGCGTGTTTCGGGAGATGAACCTTGCACACATCCCATTCAGTGTTCGCCACCGCGACGCGCACAATTGACGCCGATGAGGCGTCAAGCCCGTTTTCTGTCAAACTGCGCCTCAGTTGGTTTTCCGGGCTATCTGGCTCACGCACTCGTCTCTGGGCAAACTTCTTGCGATACCAATAGCGAGGAGGAACGAACGGGGTTAGCGACTGCCAGACTGTATGCTGGCTCGGCTCCGGGACATTGCGCTCAAGCCGGAGCAAGACGGGGCGAGCGGGGAAACGTCCGCCCGCCCAGGGCAGCGCATCGACACTCATCAACGCATTCACTTCTCTCTGGGTGAAACCGTAAGAGCAGCGTACTTGCAACCTCACAAGATCCTGACCGGCCCCATTGGGCTGGGGCAAATAAAACGCATGGAGGTGATCGCCTTCGACGTTGTCGGGGCGGTCGTGTCCGCTTAAGGCAAAGGAGGGGTCGCCGTGAATGCGAATCGCTGCATCGCGAAACATCTCCGCGATTGACACCGTATGCTTCACGGGCACAGGGATTCGGCATTGAAGCGAGAATTCGAGAAAATGGGCGACGATCCTGTCGCGCTTCTGCCGACGTCGTGGTGACTTCGCCACACGAACGACCCACTCTTGAGGCCAACCCGCAGGCATGCGATATGAGTACCACGCCGCACCATCAGGAAGAGGCTGTGGAGCGTCGATCAAGTCTTGGACGAGATGTTTCCTGGCAGCGCCGACTACCGCGTCATCATTACGTCGTTTCCAAAGGTCACTCGCCTGGAAGTCGGCCGGGTTGGGGCAAAAAACGTCGCGGCAGGCAGGGCCGATCTGCCGACAAGGCTGGTCGTCTCGAAGGACCGCCCGTGCCTCTGGCGGTTCCTCGGCTAAGTCTTCCTCGACGGAGACTTCGCAGATGGATTCAGCGCGACCGAAATAGGTAATTCGGTCCTTCACTTGTTGGAGTGTTTCACGAACAACTGCTCTGACCGAGTCATCGACCCTGTCGAGTTGCCAACGAACCACAACGTCCCCGCTGACGGCGGCAAAGTGGTTTTCATGTCGGACTCGCTTGTACTTCGCCAGTGCTACATCACTTTTTGCAGTTGCACCATAATTGGGTTGGTAGTGGATCGTGCGCGAGAAAGTGACCTTGGGAAGTACGAATGTGGGCAGTTCCCGTCCAAGAGCTTCCAGTGTCTGGATCAGTTCGGGACTCGGTTCGCGACCAGGATTGGTCTGAAACCACGCGGCAGCAATCGCGCGGAGCAGTCGCCACAGACTCGGCGGCCATTCCGCTTCAGTGATTCGGGCGGGGTTCTGTCCCCAGGGATGAGCGTAATACCGTCCCCAAGGGAAGCTGAGGCGAAGCGTCAGCACGATTCAGTCTCCGAGTTCCAAGGTCAGCGGCGAGCGGCTTCCGGGCAATCCTGACTCGGTGATCAAGTCCTGCAAAGAACCTTCGGCTGGATTGTCCCCGTCCTTCTTCTGTCCGTCAGCAACGATCTGATCAACGGGAAAGTGCGGCGGACTATCCTCCTTCCAATCCTTTTTGTATTTGGTCGTGTACTTGGCGGAGTCCAAGACGAGATCGCATTCGGTGCGCAACCGATGCCCGTCGCTCAGATCCTTGAGGAAACGAGCCACCTTCCACAACGCAATGGCAAGCAGCAGGTTCCGCCGATGGTGGCCTTCGGATTCTCGGTGCGATTTCTGCTTGTCGTTTTCTTCTCCAACCGCCTTTGGTCCCACGGCGAGTCCCGATAACAACCGAACGTCGATGGCGAAGTTGGCTTGAATCGTTCTCGCCACGATCCGTTCCTTGCGGAAGATCGGCTGATGGCCTTCTGCTGCCTTGCCAGTGACGAGCGGATCGAACTTGATCCCTGGGATACCGACAAGCTGCGCGTTGAGGCCAACGATCGATGCCACTAGCGCTCGGGGGGAACGAAGGCCAACAAACGAAAGCTTTTCGGAGGAGATCTGGAATCCGTGAATGAGCGACATCGGGTCGAGCTCCATCGCGAGTCGAAAGATTCGCGGCACATTGGCCGCGGGCACGTTTTTGCCTTTGGTGTCACCAGCGTCGACGCCCAACTCCGATTTCAAGTAATCCACGAGCATGGTGTCTTTTCCGAAATTACCGTTGGGCTCAGTCGTACTCGCACCTAGGATATGCGGAGAGGCAAAACGGTGGGCATCGATTGTTGATGCCGTCATGAACCGATCGCCCCGCATAACTTTGACGTAGGGCAGGCCGTCGAGTTCCGTCCGGAGGTCACCCGTATACTTGTCGGCGACACAGGCTTCCTCCAGCCGATTGGCCATTGATGGTTCCGACTCGATTAGGCAGATTTGGGCGTGTTCGCCGGATGGATCGGGGTACATCACTGTGTCGATGTCTGGAAATTTGGTCGGCTGGATGCGCGGGTCGTCGCTACTCGATACGAGTTCCGCGGTGACGTACAACCGTTTCGTCCCTTCGGGAACCGTGACCCCGCCAAATGAGAACTCTGCCATGTCTTGCGATGCTCCTATGAGGTAGTCTGGGGAAGTGTGATGGCACGGAACAGCGTCCAGCGGTCACGCCAGGCCAGTGGAATCAGGACTGCGGCCGCAAGTCGGCGAGCCAAATCGAAGCTGAGGGCAGAGGATTCGCCGACCTGCACGACATCACGGCCCGCCAACGTTGGCTTCTCGCGCTGACTCTCTCCGCCGTAGGGATTCGGCACTCCGACGATTGCCAATCGGCGTAGTGCTTCGGCGCTCGCGGCCGCAGCCAAACGCGGTTCCTGACGGGAAAAAAGTGCGACGGTTCGTTGCACCTTGGCGCGAGGACCTGATCGGTCACTTGGTTCCTGGTCATAGGCGGTTTTCGATTCGGATGCGACCTCAAGCAGCGACCGGGCTGCTGCGTACGCAACCGGCACTGGATCGATATGTTCATCGACCAATCCTTCATCGATACTGGTGTCAGCCCGCCTCGGATGAAAACCCCAGTCGATCAGACTGAGGGCCTCGACTAGTCGTGCGATTCGCCGATCATCAAGTTCTCCTCGCAGGAATTGCAGAACTGTTGATAGGTCGGCGCTGAAGACACCCCTGAGAGCTGGGCGGGCGTCTTTCGCCGAATCAAGAACCCGTCGGGCAAGAATGGCTGCAAGATCCCGGGCGAGATCGATCCCCGACCAGACGGCCTGAGGAGACGGCGGTTCAGGCAAGTACCACGTGTTCTTGCTTCGCCGCAGCGGAACGACCGAACCCAAAAACGGTTCGACCTCGGAGTACGTTCCATCGGGCTGCTCTTCGTGCCCACGAATGGACGCCAGCGCCCTGGCAATCTCGAATTCCGGATCGTCTTGCAGGTCCCGCAGTGCAGCAGACCAATCGTCGCAACGCAACGGCGGAACAAACGTCGTGACTCGCCCCTCACCGACCTTCTCGCGGAGGGACTTGGAACG
The DNA here is from genome assembly GCA_051745935.1 of Planctomycetota bacterium. Lineage (GTDB taxonomy): Bacteria > Planctomycetota > Planctomycetia > Pirellulales > Pirellulaceae > JBNJEM01. The sequence goes on along the minus strand of JBNJEM010000023.1, from coordinate 23,061 downwards.
AGCCAGTCGCGCATTCAACGTCGCCAAGCCACACAGAACGTCGAGGATTTTCAGAGCGTCCGGTTCGGCGGCTGCTGTCTCGATCGCCTCAAGAACCGGTGCGCGGAGCGGATGCAGATCGGCGTTTCGCTCCCGGTTGAACTCAAACTGATCGAAAAAGCCAGAAACATCAACGGGGGCCAGAAGTTCATTCAAAGCATCCGCCATTGCGGTGCCGGAACACGGCACAAATCGACCTGCCGTGGTCCAAGGCACATTGGCTCCCTTGAGCTTGAATTGAAACTCCTGAAACGCAAAGAAACCGGCGTCGACTCCTTGCGACCGGATCGCACGTGCGAAGTCGCTGGAGAACCGGCAATCCCTTCCTGGTAAACGGGCCTGGCAATCGAGAACAAACGACTGTAGTTCACCGAAGGTCGTCGGTTGACTCCAGACCGGCAGCCAAAAGGACGTCGCCACTCGCAGCGATTTTTCCTGCTGGTCGGTCATCGTCTCCGTCCCCTCAAAGACGAACGGGAACGCTGCGCGTGAGCGGGAACGCGCGCTGAGCGTCTTGGACGTCGCACCTCGCATTGCCAGCGCGCCTTCGACGGCAAGCAAGTAGTCCAGCGGGCAGAACGGAAAGTCTTCTGTGACCCAGTCCGTTCCCTGGTTATAACTCTTGATGGCATCAGGAAAGAAAGGCGTCCCTTTGCCTTTCTGGTCACCCGCGGAGATGCTGCTGCCAACGATGCGTCCACCAAACAAGGCAGCCTCCGCGAGTGGCAACGGATTCTTCCGATAGGTTACGAAGTAGTCCCAGAAGTTGAGGAAGATATCGGCATTGACCTTATCGCCAGGGCGGCCGCGACGAACAAACAGAGGGTTGTCGTTTTGTTGGTTGATATGGAGGGCACAGAGCGAGTCGAATGATGCGGCAAGCCCAACTGGCAACTGGTCGCGGTATCGAAGAAACACATCCTCTCCCGCAGCCTCTTCGTCACGGGCTCCCTGCAGGCTGGCCACATACTGCCTCGCCAATTCCAGGCTTTGCTGGAACTGCTGATCGTCCGTTAGCAGCCCTGCGGCATTGGGGAGCACTCCGTCTTTTTTTGCGCTTTCTTTCCGTGTACTTGCTGCAGGAAGACTCTCCTTCTTCAGCATATCCTGAAGATCATCGACATGTTGCCACCGAATGGCAAATTCTAGTCTCCCGGAACTTGGTACTCTCTTCGACTTCGGTAGGCCAAGCGCATCCAGGCGGTTCTCGTGTTTCGACTTGAACGCCTTAAGCCGCGCGACGTCTGCTTCGATACTTACCTTGAGCCGTAGCTCCAGCTGCGTTTCCCCCGATAATAGGTCTCTGATCTTGGCGAATGCCGAACTATCGGGAGACCAGGATAGCGGTTGCTTCTTTGCTGCGGCCGCAGTCAGACCAAGCTCCTTCAGTGTCGCAGAGTTTTCCTTGACAAACTTCTGAAGTACTGCCGCCTCGCCAGAGATTACAACCCTGATTTTGTCGGTAACCCCGCCGCTTTTGTTCCACGCTGCGATGATGGGTGTCGGCCGATACTTTTCCGCAAGGAACGTCACGAGACTCTCGGCATCCGGATAGCGAGCCGAGCGAATCGTGAACGAGGCGTTATCGGGATTCCACCACCCTTCCGCTTCGGGATCGCAGTCTCCTGGCGCAGCGCATTCCGCGAGCGCCCGTAAGATACCGATGGCCTTCAGTGCATGGCCAAGCACGTCGTGGCGGCAGCCCGGCAGCGCAACAGGAGGACAAATCGTCATTGTTCCAATTCCTCCTGCGCTGCGCCGACCGCCGTCTCCTCAAGTTGTCGAGGCGACGCGATCACAACGTTCGTCTTGGGTTCCGCGCTGGCGTGGCAGTCAGCAGCCCGTACCAGGGCTTCGTAGTAGGCCAAACGAAAAGGCCCGAAGTGGTCAAGCAATCGCAACACCGTTCGAGTCCAGCTTTCGGAACCATCCGGAGATCGTCCCATCTGACGACAGGCAATCGACAGCGATTCCGTCGCCGGCAATGGCTTCCCGTTAATAGCGAACCCAGGGACCGGTGTTCGTTCGCGAATTCCCCGTACCTCCTCCCGGCCACGGCGAATACGCCGTGGATCCCGCGGCAACTCGTCGCGGAGAGCCTTCCGAACATGGCCGTGGTGGGCCATCACCAGGTACTCCGCAAGAAGTTCATGAAGAGTTGGATCACGGCCATCTCGCCGATGGTGCTGACGCAATGCCAGCGCCGAGGCGACTTCGTGCCGCAGTTTCGGCGCAAAGGAACGACGAAGATCCCGAATGGCCCTATACAACTCCGCCCGCGATAAGCCGTTCAACTGTGGACTCTCCGAAAAGGAGAACTTGCCGATGGGACCTATGTCGCGCGGCCAAGCAAGCCCTGCCTTGTGCGCCAGAACTCGCGTGGCCGCCTGCCAGCGGCGGACCGCTTTTCCGTAATCATGCCACAGTATCGTCTTGTCGATGGCGGCACAGAGTTCTGTGTCATCGAGGGCAAGTGCCTGTCGAATGCTGTTCCAGCAGCATTGCACGTCGGTCGTGTGCGATTCGATGCTCTGCCATCCGCGTTCGAGACTGGAGAGAAGATCCTCATCCGTTGGCCGGCTCAAAGGCCGATACAAATCGACGATCTGCACGCTCGCGCCCCTGATCCCTGTCCAACCGAGTGTGTCATCGTATCCGCCGGCGTGAGTCGGAAGCAGGAGTGTCGCACCGGGGAGTAGGTTGGCCCGACTGGCTAGCTGCCAACCCCGGCGACGTCGTTGCTCATCTTCGCGTTGGGGACCTTGCCAGACGAATCCTTGATCCCACGTGCTCAATCCCTTCTTGCCAATCACCTTCCAGATCCGAACCGGGCAAATCTCATGGCGGCCAACATCAAAATCATAGGGTGGGAAATCTCCCTCCCAATCGCGCCACAGCACATAAATGTCGGTTTCAGGGTCGAGGCCCCGCACGAACGGCGAGACATCGGTGTAGCCGAGCGAGAGATTGGAATCGGTGTCGAAGAAGTCCAGCAACTCGTGGCGTTGCAGCGAGCAATCCGGTAGGTGCAACACGCTGTCGAGCGCGGACCGAAGTTCTGTTTCGAGATTCGCCGGGCTGGCATCGGGAACGTTTTGAAGAGCCTGTGCCGCTGACTCGCATTCACTGCGATCATAGGGCAGGTACGCCTGAGTAGTCTCCCTTTCGTGTTTCTCTCTCGCTTCCTTCGTCTGCTTCGCAGGCGGTGCTGGGAGCGGGACGCCCAACAGCACAGCAACCGGCGTCCATCCGTGGTGGCTCCCACCACCGTGCCCGAACTCGCCGGTACGGTTCAACCGACCGAGTCGTTGCACAATGCTCGGTAGCGGTGCAACATCGGTCCAGAGAATCGCCGAGGACAGATCGACACCAGCTTCGACGACCTGTGTGGCGACCACGATCTGGCCCTTCTGAATATCGAGTTTCGCCTTGAGCCGGTCTTGCTGCCGGACGCGATCCGGGGGACGAAAGCATGAGTGCAGGAGGACTAAGACTTTTTCCGCATCCTCACCCAAGGGGCCGGCGAGACTGGCGTGGACATTTCGGGCGCGGTCCACGGTGTTGCAGATGATGAGCGTGCGGCGTGGAATCTCCAGCGGCGCAGCAGTCAGGGCCTGCAACATCTGTTGGTGCCGTGCGAGAATCCGTTGGGCAGCTTCCTCATCATTGATGGACCAGCAAGATCCACACTCAAGGTGCTTGGTCGCCAGCCGTCGCTGACCGAGGATGCCTTCGGTCTCGTTCTTTTCCTCCGCCGACAACTCGAAGACGAACTCCTTCGGCCGTTTGTCACTGCCGTCCTTACGCCATTCGCGAGACCTGAGCAGCTTACGGCTGGCGGTTGCCGACATGTACCACGACACGCAGGGGGGTTCCGTGCCGAAGTACTTCCTGCCGTCGACCTCAGTGTGGCGGAAGGCTTCAAGCTGCAAACCGGTGGCCAGCCCCGGACCCATTAGCTGAACCTCATCGAACACCCACAAGCAATCGTTGTTCAGCAGCCCAAACTCGATTGGCCAGCGAGGCCTTCGGGCAGCGTATCCACGGTTGAGCGCCCGCGACAAGAGCATGTCCTGCGTGCCGATGAGTACGGCGTCCCGCTCGGGCCAGAAAGCCCAATCGGTTCGCTCTTCTCCGCCCATCAGCAGATGAACAGCAATTCGGCGTCTCCCATGATCTCCATGTTGCGCAGCCCAGATTGTTGTCTCGCCCTTTTGGCCATTATCTGCACTCGCGTCGGTGGCAAGCAGGTCGAGTCGCTCCAGCCAGCGAACCGTTTCGCCGTAGGTCTGTTCAACCAGAACCCGCATCGGCAAGCAATACACCAGCCTCCGAGGCGTTTTGTACCTCACGTTGCCTTCAGCGAAGCGGCGTCGCCAGATCCATGCCAAGACTGCGGCAGCGGTCTTTCCGAGGCCCGTGGGCACATTCAGGAGATATGGAACCGTTCCACCAACGAGCGCGAGACGCTTCTGGTACGGTAGCGGTTCGCAGCCGTTCGTCGCCTGTTGGAAGAGCGCTGAGAAGCGTTGTTCCTGGCTCGATTCGCTCTTCGCCATCGTTCCGTCATCCGTCCTTCTGAGGTTGCCATTCCCCCGTGAGATGTTCACTGAAGACAGCAGTTTACACCGAAAACCGCATCGAAACCAGTCCGGGGCATCTCATCCAGCACGGGTAACCGCCGTAATGGAGCGAGGAACCTGAGTCTCCCCTGGCCCGAGCGGGGAACATCACTCGAACCCCTTAAATCAGACAGTTATTTCTTGACAGATCCTTACTTTCGCTGCTGCCTGGGTGGCTGCCTCGTCAGGTGTCCGTTCGTCAGGTTCCCGCTGGCCAAACACCGTAAGGGAATCCCGGATCAAGGGGGCCAAAATGGATGGCGCTGTGCTCGTGCACCGGGCGCCGGCGCGAGGGAAGCCTGCCTCGCCTGTCGAGAAATGGTATGCTTGACGGTTGGGCTCGCCGGAACACTTCCTTTGCGACACGCAACTTATTTTCAGGAGAGCGTTGGAATGAAAATGATATCGCTGACTCTATTACTGGCTACTCTGCTTCTGGTGCCAACGAGTAATGCGCGCGCCGACCTCAAAGCCGGGACGGCGATCGTTGACGTGACCCCCGTTGAGCTTCCTGTTCTGGTCAATGGAGGCATGCGGAGCCGCAGCGCGGACGAAGTCCACGCGCCGCTGTACGCCCGGGCGATCGTTCTGGATGATGATCAAGAACGACTGGGCATCGTGGTTGTCGACAGCTGCATGATGCCACGTTCCCTTTTGGATGAAGCGAAAAGGCTGGCAGCCGAGCAAACGGAAATGTCATCTGACGGAATACTCATCTCGGCCACGCATTCGCACACGGCGCCCGCATCCATGGGATGCTTGGGCACGGATGCCGATTCGAATTATGTTCCTTTTCTTCGCGGAAAGCTCGTTGAAGTTTTGGTCGCGGCGGAAGCCAACCTGGTACCGGCTCGAGTTGGCTGGGCGAGCGCGAATGCGGCGGAATTCACGGCGACTCGCCGATGGATTCGCCGCCCCGATCGAATGGCTGAGGATCCGTTTGGCAATCGCACGGTGCGCGCGAACATGCACGCCGCTCGCGACTGGGATGATGTCGTAGGCGAGGCGGGGCCGGAGGATCCCGAACTGTCGCTGATTTCCTTTCAAGCGGCGGACGGCCGGCCACTCGCCGTGCTTGCTAACTTTTCCATGCACTATTTCGGTGGCGTGAAGGCATTGAGCCCCGACTATTTCGGGCTCTTTTGCGAGGAAATGGAATCAGGGCTCACGGCGGGCCGGGACGAGGGCGATCCGCCTTTTGTCGCTATCATGTCGCATGGCTGTAGTGGCGATATCTGGCGTCGCGATTATTCGAAGCCGGCCGACTTGAGAAAAGATGACGTGACGGTTGAGAGTTACGCGAAAGGCCTGGCAAGAATCGCGCTCGATGCATACGAAGGAATTGTCCACCGGGAAGACGCGGATTTGGCCATGCGGGAAGCACGGCTGAATTTGAAATATCGCGTGCCGGACCAGCAGCGGCTGGAGTGGGCCCAACGGATCGTCGACAAGATGGGCGACCGGCTACCCAAAAGCAAGGAGGAAATCTACGCTCGCGAACAGGTGATGTTGCACCAGCGAAAAACCACGGAAATTGTCATCCAGGCGATCCGTATCGGCGACGTTGCCATTGCCACCACGCCCAATGAAACCTATGCACTCACCGGCCTCAAGCTGAAACGGAAAAGTCCGCTGTCAAAGACCATGGTGATCGAGCTGGCCAACGGTGGAGATGGCTATATCCCCCCGCCCGAACAACATCTTCTGGGCGGTTACAATACTTGGCCGGCCCGATCCGCCGGCTTGGAAATCCAGGCCGAGCCGAAGATTACCGAAACGGCCTTGCAGCTATTGGAACAGGTAGCGGGCCAGCCGCGGCGTGTCTTCCAACAAAGTCGCGGCCCGGCCTGCCAAGCGATCGTCAACGCCGAACCAGAGGTCTACTGGCGGCTCGACGAGTTGTCCGGGCCATTCGCGGTTGATCTAACGAACCACAATCACGACGCTTTTTACGAACCGGCCGTCGTGTTCTTTCTGGAGGGGCCGCGATCGGAGCGTTTCTGCACCGGCGGGGAAACGAATCGAGCCGCCCATTTCGCCGGTGGGCGACTGCGAACACGACTAGCCAACGCCGGCGACCACTACTCCGTGTCACTCTGGTTCTGGAACGGCATGCCCATCGAGGCTCGCAAAACGACCGGCTGGATGTTCTCGCGCGGCCGCGACCACGGCCTGGGCCCCCACGGCGATCACCTGGGCATTGGCGGCACGGCCAGTGAACCAGGCAAGCTGGTCTTCTTGCATGGCGCCCCCCCCAACGAAGTGTCGCTCGTCGTGGGGCGTACGGCGATTAAGCGTTGGACCTGGTACCACGCCGTGTTCGTGCGCGATGGTGAGCGAGTTCGAGTTTATCTCAACGGCGAATCGACGCCGGAAATCGACATCGAATCGCCAGCCGATTTCCCCACTGGGTTTCACCACATGTTTTTCGGTGGGCGCTGCGATCGCCAGTCCAACTGGGAAGGTCGCCTGGACGAAATTGCACTGTTCAATCGTGCACTATCGCCGGCGGAAATCGAGGCCCTGTCCGCCCCGTTGCGGCCGCAATGAGCGAAATTGATCGCCACTAGCCCCCGGCAGAGCATCCCGCAACCCGCTCTCGGCGGAGTTTTCGTGGGGACAAGTTCGCGGAAGTTGCGGAAAGGCCGCTACATGAAACCCGCCGAACTGTGTACACTGTCGGAAATCAAACCGATTGTCATAGTCAGGAGAATGGTCAGGTATGCGACACGTTTTGTCCGCCGTTGTACAGAATGTTCCGGGGGTGTTGGCCCATATCTCTGGCATGTTGGCGTCTCGGGGCTACAATATCGACTCCCTGGCAGTGGGGGAAACCGAAGCCACGGAGCTGTCGCGAATGACATTTGTTGTCGTGGGCGACGATCGAGTGCTGGAGCAGGTGCGCAAACAGCTCGAGAAAATCGTAACGGTGGTCCGCGTTGAGGACGTCAGTGCCCGGGATTACGTTGAGCGGGATCTCATGTTGCTCAAGGTCAAAGCACCGCCCGGAGGACAGCGCAGCGAGGTGCGTGAACTGGTCCAGATCTTTCGCGGCAAAATCGTCGACGTGGGCTCCGAGGAAATGATGGTTGAAATCTCGGGGCGCGAAAACAAAATCGAAGCGTTCATTGACCGCATGCGACCCTACGGAATCACGGAACTGGTACGCAGTGGCAGAATCGCCATGGTGCGAAGCACGAACAATGGCTCGAGCCAGGAGGAGCAAGGAGAATAACGAAGCGGATGAAAAACAGGCTTCCCGTTAAGGACGGCTGATCATTAACTTCCGCATTCTCTTTCGGAGGGTGGCACTGGCTGAGCGAGCGGCAAGACGCATTGCTTCCACGGAAAACACGGATCGCGAGCGGAGCCAGTGTGCCCGATGACTTGGCGGCCCGTTGAATTGCGGAAGTTGTTTTTGAGTGATTGCTTCGTTGGATGGCCCCACCAGGTGGATAACGCCACTTTGGTTGGGCCGATGGACGCGAAGCGTTGGGAAGGCGAGTGTTGCCCCCACTGGCTCCGGGCCGCTGGGGAAGAATCGTCGCGGCGCCGCGCGGTGTGGGCACTGCCATTAAAGCTGGCGAATTTGGGGTTTCCAGTGAGATCCCTACGCTGCGTTGCTTCAGGAATTGCACGAATTCGGTGGAACATTTTCGGGATGTACGGCCACGAGGTGCCGCCTGACCCCTGCGGGTAAACCGCGGCACGCTGGCCCGTCACATGGTGTGCGCCCCGGCTAAGGTCCTGGGGAATTTTGAAAACTTTCAACGGAAGGCGAACGACTTATGCCTGCCACTATTTATTACGACAACGACGCTGATTTGTCGCTGCTGAAAAACAAAACAATTGCTATTCTCGGCTACGGTTCCCAAGGCCATGCTCAAGCCCAAAACCTGCGGGACAGTGGCTGTAACGTGGTGGTGAGTGACAAGCCTGGAACTCCCAATCATGACCTGGCCGTGAAGCACGGCTTCGAGCCGCGGTCGCTGAGTGACGCGACCAAGGAAGCCGATCTGATCAATGTTCTGCTGCCCGATGAGATCCAGGCCGACCTGTATCGGGAATGCGTACTCAATAATCTCGCTCCCGGCAACATTTTGATGTGTTCACACGGCTTCAATGTCCATTTCGGCCAGGTGGAGGCCCCCGAGGGCGTCGATACGTTGCTTGTCGCCCCCAAAGGGCCGGGGCACTTGGTGCGAAGCGAGTTCGAGAGCGGAGGAGGGGTTCCTTGCCTGATCGCGACCAGTGAAGGGGCAAGTGAAACGACGTTTAACTTGGGGTTGGCCTACGCGAAAGGGATCGGCGGTACCCGCGGGGGGGTTATTCAAACGACGATCGCCGAAGAAACGGAAACCGATCTGTTTGGCGAACAAGTCGTCCTGTGTGGCGGCGTCAGCGAATTGGTTCGCGCCGCTTTCGAAACATTGGTGGACGCGGGTTACCAACCCGAAATGGCGTACTTCGAGTGTCTGCACGAACTGAAGCTGATTGTGGATCTGTTCTACCAGGGCGGATTGAACTACATGCGCTACAGTGTGTCGAACACGGCCGAATACGGGGACTATACGAGAGGTTCACGCGTGATCACCCAGAAAACGCGTGACGAGATGAAAAAGATCCTGGAAGAAATCCAGTCCGGTCAGTTCGCCCGTGAATGGATCCTTGAAAACAAGGCGGGCGCCCCCGCTTTCAAAACGCAGCGCCGCCTGAATCGACAGCAGCACATGGAAGAAGTGGGCCGGCGCCTGCGCCAATTGATGTCCTGGATCGACGCCAAGGAAATCACCTGAAAGAGCACGGGGCCGCCAGGTCGAATTCGGCTGGTGGCGAGCTGTCGAGCCGCCAGTGAGCAAAGGGGGGAGAAGGAGTCACAGGCATATGTCCGTTAATCGCTTGTTCTCCCGGCACGAACGGTACTTTGAAGAGAATCGGTTCGTGTACCCGGTTCTGAGTCGCCGTTCCGGGGGCATCTCGATCGGCATCAACCTGAACCCCGACAAAGTCTGTAATTTCAACTGTGCCTACTGCCAGGTCAGGCGGGTTTCCACGAAGGAAACCCGCTTTGTCGATACCGCCCGCATGCTCCAAGAATTGGAGCGGACGATTGATTTGGTCACATCCGGGGATCTGTACTCAGGCGACAGGTTCCGTGATACGCCTCAGTCCTTTCGGCAACTCACCAACATCGCCTTCTCGGGCGATGGTGAGCCGACGCTGCATCGTAACTTCCCTGAAATCGTGGAAGCCGTCGCTGACGTGAAGCGAAAGCGGAACTTGCCGCGGATCCCGCTGGTTCTTATTACGAACGCCAGCACCTTTCACCGGGAAAAGGTCCAAGAAGGGCTCGACATTCTGGACCAAAACAACGGCGAGATTTGGGCCAAGCTCGACGCGGGGACTTCCCGCTATTACCAGCGGGTCAATCGCGCCCCCGTTCCGTTCGAAACTGTCCTGAGCAACATTTCACACGCGGCCCGGCAACGGCCACTCGTCATCCAGTCGTTGTTCATGCGCATCCATGGGGAAGGTCCGCCTGAAAGCGAACGGCGGGCCTACTGTGATCGCTTGAAGGAAATCATCGCTGCCGGCGGGCAACTCAAATGGATCCAGATCTACACCGTCGCCCGTCCACCCGCGGAAAGCTATGTGTCGCCAATGAGCGACGAAGAAGTGGACCGGCTGGCCGATTTCGTCCGCGAAAACACCGGTCTTCCGGTATCCGGATTCCACGGCGCGGATACGTTATTGACCTAGTCGCGTTCCGTGCGATCCAACGTACCATGGCCCTCCGAGCCCGTCGAGGGGCCACTTTCGGTGGGCTCGGAGGACCGTTGCACATCCGAAGTAGACCTGTGGTACAATTTTGGGACAGGGTAAAAAACAAGCCAATTGCTAGGAGCACAGCGCCACTTCGATACTTCCCCACCGGCCCTGTGCCGGTGGCTTGTTGGTTTGGTAACTATAAATATCCCCCCCACACAATCGGCTGTTCCCGCCCGCCCTCGCCGCTCCTGTGACCAGCGGCGAGGGCGGGCGGGAACAGGGCGCGAATTAGTTTTCAAACCCGCTAACCACCGGCCCTGTGCCGGTGGGGCTAAAACATTCTATCGCAACGCTTTGCGTTCATTGGTTCAACCAAAGTGGCGCTGTGGAACTAGGAGCACTCAAATGAGACTTTCCTCCCGGTCACGTTGTGTCCCTATCGTTTTCGTCGTGGTTTTCATGACCGTTTCGTTGACCTGGCCGCCAGGTCTCGGTATCCCGTTGGCGTTTCAAACCCTGTGCGCCGAGGACTTCACGGGATCGAACCTACCGGACACGGGCGTTTCAAGTGGGCTCATCGTACACCTCGGCTGCGGCGACGGTCGGTTGACGGCGGACCTGCACGCGTCAAATCAATGCCTGGTTCACGGTTTGGACGCCGATCCGGCCAATGTGAAGAAAGCCCGTCAATACCTTCGTGCACGGGGACTACGGGGAACGGTGAGTGTGGATGCCCTGCGCGGTTCCCGGTTGCCGTACGCGGATAATCTGGTGAATCTCGTCGTTGCCCATGATTTGGGTCCCGTGCCCATGTCGGAGGTAAACCGGGCGCTGGTCCCCGGCGGCGTGGCCTACGTCAAACACTCGGACGGGTGGCAGCGAACAGTCAAGACCCGTTCGGCGGACCTGGATGAGTGGACTCACTGGCTGCATGATCCCAGCGGAAATGCCGTGGCGCGCGATCAGGCCGTCGGTCCACCGCGGCGGTTCCAATGGAAAGCCGCTCCGCTCTGGTCGCGCCACCACAATACCGTTCCCAGTGTCAGCGCCATGGTCTCGGCGAATGGGCGAGTGTTTACCATCGTTGACGAAGCCCCACCCGCCATGGCGGGCGCGGCGCCGGATAAATGGTTCCTCGTGGCCCGGGACGCATTCAACGGTATCGAGCTGTGGCGAAAGCCGATCACCGATTGGGGATGGCGCGCCTGGAGCACGTTCTGGAACGAACGATTCAACCAGCCCAACAACGTGCCCAAACGTTTGGTGGCTGTCGGCGATCGCATCTACGTCACCCTGGGTTTCAACGCGGAGCTGACGGCACTCGACGCCGCCACTGGAGACGTTGTTCAACGCTACGAAGGAACCGACCATGCCGACGAGATTCTTTACCAGGATGGATTGCTGATCCTTTCGGTTAATAAGCAACCACAGGGGCCAGGCAAGGTGAAGGATAAACCGCCGGTGAAAAAGTACGTGACCGTTCTGGATGCGAAGACAGGTAATGAGCTCTGGAGAACGGGCGACTTCGTGGGTACCAGCACCAAGACCGGACCGCTGGAGCGGGTCACTCATCTGCTGCTGGCCGCTATCGGCAATCAAGTGTTCGTATTGGACGAAGAGGAAGTGGTTAGTCTCGATCTCGACACGGGGGAAGAACTGTGGTGCTCCCCCCGGCCTCGAAACTCCGATTACACCAGTCGATACCACCACCGCATGTCCGAAATGTGCACGTTGGTGGCAACCGAAGAGGTGGTTTTGCTCTGCCAGTTGGAGCCGATCCAGAAGCGAATCGGATGGCGGGTCATCAAGGCCCGGCTGCAAGCCTATGACACGAAGACAGGCGATCCGCTGTGGCAGTACCGATGCGGAAACTGGGGGCACTTCTGCGTGCCGGACGTGTTCGTCACGCAGGGGCTTGTCTGGGTCCACGATAAGGAGACCATGTCGATCGTGGGACTGGAACCGGAAACCGGCGTGGAGCAGCGCCGGGTCTCCACCAAGAAAGCGCTCGATTATGGTCATCACCACCGCTGCTATCGCAATAAGGCCACGGATCGGTATCTGCTCACAAGCTATCGCGGCGTTGAGTTTATCGATTGGACTTCGGGCGATGTAAACCGAAACCACTGGGTCCGAGGCACGTGCCGATATGGCGTCATGCCCTGCAATGGGCTCCTTTATTCCACGCCCCATCCGTGCGACTGCTATATCACGTCAAAGCTGAACGGATTCTACGCGTTGGCGCCTAACGCCAAACAAGAGGGGCCCGACCCGGAGACGAAAAAGATTCCAGCATCGGACTCAAGTGATCGATTGGAAACAGGCCCTGCATACGACAACGTCTCGAGCTCGCAATCCGAAACCGGTGGTTCGAAGTCGGAAGACTGGCCGATGTACCGGCACGACGCGGCTCGAACCGGCTGCGCCAGCGGTCCCGCGCCGAGTAACCTGACAGTTAAATGGAAGGCTCCCTCGCCTGGTGGACCAGTCAGCGCGCCGGTCGTAAGCGGCGACCATGTGCTTATCGCCTCCGTGGCGTTTCCTACCATCCACGCCTTGGATGCTGAAAGTGGCGCCGAAAAGTGGAGCTATTTAGCCGGAGGAGGCCTGGACACCCCACCGACGGTGTGGGATGGCCGGGTTATCTTCGGCGGCCGTGACGGGTGGGTGTACTGCCTGCGGTTGTCGGATGGAGCCTTGATCTGGCGATTCCACGCGGCGCCGACGAACCGGCTGGTCGTCGCTCATGGAAGCCTGGAATCGGCGTGGCCCTTGAACGGCAGCGTGCTGGTCCGCGACGGAAAGGTCTACGCCGTGGCGGGACGCAGCTCATTCCTGGACGGAGGTTTGATGGCGTATTGCTTGGATGCCTCGACAGGCAAGGTACTCGATAAACGCCGGATCGCTCACCAGCAGGATATGCCAGTCGATACCGGCCGCTACCAGAATGACGACACCGGCGTTTTTTTGGATCTGCTCGTCAGCGAAGGTCGGAGCGTCTACATGCGTCACGTGCGAGTGTTCGGTTCGGATCGGCCCAAAGTGGGCTGGGGACAGCGAGTGGGCGCAACCGCCGGGATGTTGGACGACTCCTGGTTCAACCGCACTCTCTGGCTCGTCGATGGGCGTGATCAAGGCGAACTGCTGGTGCACGATGAACAAGGCGTCTATTGCGTTCGGGTTCACGAATCCCGCGGACACGGGCGGTACATTGAACCGGGTACAAACGCCTATCGGGTGGTGGCAACCGACCGGAAGTCGACATCACCGAAGCAGCGCCAAGAGGAACAACGACTCATCAAGAAATGGCCGCGGCCGAAGAAGACGCGCTGGTCACGCTCCGTGCCAGTTCGTGTCACCGCGATGGCCGTCGGCGGAAACACGTTGCTCTGCGCGGGAACGCCTGACAAGCTCGTTCGCAACGATCCCTGGGCCGCCTATGAGGGCAGACGCGGCGGCGTTCTGTTCACGCTGGCAACCAGCGATGGGGCGGACCGAGGCACACTGAAGCTGGATGCCGCCCCCGTGTACGACGGCATGGCAGTGGCCCACGGGCGACTCTACCTCTCAACCGTCGACGGAACACTGCACTGCATCGGCGATTAATGAACCTCGCGTGCATCCGCCGGACGAGGTAATCCACGGAAAAGCGGAAGAGTTTTTCGGGGTCTATTGCGTGTCTTCTTTCTCCGGCAGCCACTGCACGGCGTCGACAATGACATAACCGTCAGCTTCATCATTGCGAATTTCGACCGTGCCCGGCTTATCCGCTTCGAAGCGAAATCCACCGAGTTCGATAAACAGGTCGTCGATGGGGGGCTTCGCGCGTTGGTTGACCGTCACTTTGGTGCTTCCGTCCGCGTGATGCACGATAACCGGTACATTGGTGGCGCGGTTGCTGCTGGGCGCATAGGCCAATCGCACGGCGTAGGTGCCCTCGCTCGGCGGTTTGGCGGTGAATACGGCCGACTTCTTGCCCTGGGCCTCATGATCGTCATGGAGATAACTCCGACCGACGAATTTTCCCTTCGCCGAACTGGGCAGCCAGTTGCCGCTGAGCTTCGCCTTGTCATTATCGACGACGATGCCGGGCAGCGACCCGGCCGGGACGGACCGGCTGGCGCGGGATTTTGGCCCCTTCCATTCGAGCACCTGACCTTTTTCGAGTAGTCTTTCCTTCAATCGGGGATAGTTGACCTCCTGAACAGCGAGGTCGGCGTCAAGGGCCATGCCGGCCGCGACCGCGGCGGACTGGCCCAGGATCATGAATACCGGTTCCATCCGGATCGATCCGAACGCGATGTGCGAGGACGAGACGCAAACGGGGACGAGAAGGTTGGCGCACTGTTCTTTCTTTGGCGTGAGCGAATCGTAGCTGATCATGTAAGGGTAGGGGGGCCGGACGCCGATGTCTCCCTCGTTCTGGACGAATCCCTCGGCAGTCACGTATCGCTGCACGTTGTGGGAATCCATGGCGTAGGATCCCATCCCGACGGACTTGGGGGTGTCCGCCCGGCAGAGACAATCGTGCTCCGTCATCACATAGGCGCCGATCATGCGGCGTGCTTCGCGCACGTAGATCTGGTGCGGCCAGTTCCCGTTGTCGGTGAATTCATCCTTCGCCAGCCCCCAACGGCTCATGGGCTCGCGAACATCTTCCGGCACGCGAGGGTCATTCGCGAGGAAGTACATCAGTCCTTTTTGGTATCGCTCATGCTCGGCGATGATTTCACGCCGGCGCGCATAACTCGCCTCCGGGTAGTCATAATTGTAGCCGATGTTATCCGTGCTGAAGGGGCCATGGTTATTGGTATCGGTCTTGGCATTGGGAATGGGGTCAAACTTATGGAATGTCTGTCGCCAACCGGTCTCGAACACGCGGAGAAGCAATTCATATTGAGCGGCGTCGTAGTCCTTGGGTTTCGGGAAAGAGACACGGTTTTCCGGTACTTGGGTCAAGCACATGCGAAAACAATAGGCTTGGACGCGATGATCGCCTTGTCCATTTTCACCGGGCGGTTTGTCCGAGATTCTCGGCAACAAACCACTCGAAGGATCGCCGGGCGCGCGATACGGCGAAATGCCTTCCGGAAAGAAGTGTGCGTGGTGCCGGGCGTCTTTTTGGACCCCATTCCACTGTTCATCATACGTGGCGGCCGATTCGCGGCCCACGTGATAGCTGACGCCGGCGGCGGCCATGAGATCGCCTTCATACGTGGCGTCAATGAACAACCGGCCGCGGTAAGTCTTGCCGGCGAGTGTTGTAATCGCGGTAATGCGGCCGTCGCGTTTTTTCACGCCGTTTTCACGATCCAGCCACGCGTTGCGGAAAACCGGCACCTTTTCTTCGACGATCATGGCGTCAAAGATCTCCTCGGCCACGTGTGGCTCGAAAATCCACATGGTTCGCTTCTCACCATCGGTCGCTCGCGTACCTTGTCCTTTGTTACCGTATTCATCGCGACTCTGCCAACGCCACGCCTCCTCGGTTTGATAGTGTTTCCAGACTCGATGATAAAACTCGCGAGCCAGGCCCCCAATAACCTCTTTGCGTCCCGTATCCGTCCAGCCCAACCCGCCGGCCGAAAGCCCACCGAGATGTTCATCGGGACACACCATCACCACGCTGCGCCCCTGGCGAGCGGCTTCGACGGCGGCGGTTACACCAGCGGATGTCCCGCCGTAGACAACGACATCGTGGACTTTTTCAGCGCCCATGACTGGCAAGGACATCGAGCAAATCAGTAGCAGCATGGCAACGCGAATCATCATGGCGCACTTTCCTTATGGGATGCAAGAAAGGGGAGCGATCCAGTCACGTCGTCACGTCCGAGCACGCCGTTCCGTCCCCACTGAAGTATAAGATACCATACGGGAACCGCGGATGGGGTTACCGTTCATAGACGCCCATCAGTTCTCCCTGGGCCAGGACATGCCCGGACATGGCATCGAGTAGTTCTTTCTTGGTGGTTGTACCGGCGGCGAGTTCCAGGGTGGTGTCGAGCGCGTAAAGTTTGAAGAAATAGCGATGTTGACCGCTTCCGGGGGGCGGAGCGGGGCCTTGATAGCCCACGTTGGACGAGGAATTAACCCCTTGACGAGCCCCCGAAACTTCCTCGGGTTCGGCTTCGGCACTAATCCCTTGCGGTAGTTGAGTGACATCAGCCGGAATATTGAACAGGACCCAGTGAACCCACGGTTGCGGGGCCGGACGTTTGGGGCTCGGCGCGTCCGGATCATCACAGATCAACGCGAAGGATTTGGTCCCTTCGGGGGCTCCCGACCAAGAGAGCGGCGGCGAGATCTCTTTGCCGTCCGCCGTATAGAGGGCATCGATTTGAGCTCCGTGTTCGAGTTCGCTACTTGTCAATTGCATCGTTTCCACCTCTTTAGAGTTGTTGGTTTTTGGAAACTCGCTGGTGGGCGCGTCGGTTCCACCGCAACCGGGCGCCAGCAGTAACGTGAACATCCCCAGGACGCGACATGGTAAGCGATGGCGGTGGCTCATACTTGTTTCCTTTTGTTGATACAAGCGGCGTTGAAAAGGCCCACCCTTCCCCGGCGGCTCTCCCGCAATTGGAAAACAAACGCCGCCAGGGTTGAAAACGGTTGCTATTGTCACGCTTTCCCCGTCTTGCGTGGCGCCGCTCCATGCGAGAACAGCTCCGAAGGTCCGTGAGGCAGCTCGCGGGCCGCCGCCCGCTGAAAAAACCCGCAACCTCCATCCAATACCTTGGGGCTCGCTTAAGAATAATTCCGCAATTCAACGTACCCCCGAATCGTCCGGTACACTGGCTGCTCAGCCTGCCACCCTCCGAAAAACGCCGCAGTTATTCCGGAGACGTTCCTTGGCCGATCGGACTCTGGCCTTTCGGTTAACCAGAGATCGATCATGGGCGGTCCGCGTGGTGCGCCGCGCTGTCGCGGACGGCCCCGTCGATACCTACTTCCGAGCACATTTGATCATGGTCACTTCATTCCCCATGGTATTGAATTCGACCGAATCCATAAAGGTGTGCATCAGCAGCAGGCCGCGTCCGCTGGCTTTTTCAATATTCTCGGGATCCGTGGGATCGGGAAGCGATTTCGGGTCGAAGCCTGGTCCTTCATCACGTACGATAAACGTGCCACTCTCCGGTGTAATGCTGGCTCGGACATGAATTGAACGCGAGCAAAACGGGGCGGATCGCGCTCGCTCCTTGACGAACTCCTGGTACGCGTCGGTGGATGAATTCCGCAGATCCGATTTCAGTTCCAAATTGCCGTGAAAGAGAGCGTTATTGAGTGCCTCTTCGAGGGCCACGGATACTCGGATTCCGTTGGCTTGATCACAGAGGCCGATCGCGCGGACCGTTCGGTGCAAGTAGCTGACCAGCGGCCCAATCATGGATGGATCATTGACAAGGCGGAAAGTCGTCTCATTGTACGTGAGGCACCCCATCAACCGGTCTTCGCATTTTTCTTCGCGGGTAGCTTCGAGTACATGTTCGACGGTCGAAGCCAGCATGGTCGTGATAAGACGTTTGGGAACGTAACTCGCCGCGCCACTTTGCAGAGCCCGCACGGCCGTCTCCTCGCTTCCCTGGCCGGTTATCAAGATAACGGGAATTCGCGGGCATTCGCTTACCACTTTGGCAACTAGTTCCAAGCCATCCATCTCCGGCATGACGAGGTCGGTCAACACGAGATCGGGGGGGGCTTGTTGGATTTTCCGCCATGCATCTTGACCATTAACGGCGAATGTCACCTGCAAGTCGGGCAGATTGTTCAAGAGACCCCCGGCCAAATTACGATCAACGGCGGAATCGTCGACGATCAACACGGATGACATGACACTCTCCGGTACTTCACGACCCGCGGAGCATTCATTTTGAAATACGCATACGGGTCACTTCCGTTTGACCAAGGTCACTTCATTGCCCCGATCATTATACGTGACCTCGTCCAAGAACGCCTGCATGAGGACGACTCCGCGCCCCCTGGACGCTTCCAAGGTTCCGAAATCCCCTTTCCGCGGAAGGCTGCTCGTGTCAAACCCCTTCCCATCGTCACGAATGACGAAGACCGCCTGTCGTGGATCGATTCGAATGCCCACGTGCACTCGCCGATCCGCGAATTCCGGGTGATTGCGCAGTCGCGTCTCGACCGCGGCGGGCAAAGCACGTTCGTGATCGGGCGAGGCGTGATCGGAACCCATTTCCAGGTTTCCGTGCACCACCGCATTGAGCAGGGCTTCTTTGATTGCCATGCCAAGTCGGAACTGGTCGGTGTCGTCACATAGCCCCATGGCATGTACGACCTGTTGGAACATCTCCACAAACGCGTCGAGGAGCCCCAAATCATTTTCCAATGTCAAATCGAACTCGGTCCGGTCAATGCTTCCGATCAGCCGGTTGTAGCTTTGTTTGACACTGACCACGCCCAAAACGTCATCGATGGTGGCGATGAGTGTCTCGTTTAAAAGCACCTTGGGGACGTAGCTGGCGGCCCCCTGTTCCAGGGCCTTCACCGCCAATTCCTCGCTTCCCTGAGCCGTGATAATCACGACGGGAATGTTGGCGAAATGGATTCGCATGGCCCGGACCAACTCCAAGCCATCCTTCTTCGGCATGTTCAAATCGGTAACCACGATGTGCGGACGTGACTGTTCCATTTTCACCAGCGCGTCCGTGCCATCCTCCGCATACGTGACCGAATAGTCCGAACGATGTTCCAAAATGCCGCCCACGATCGTACGATCGACCGCGGAATCATCTACTACCAGTATGTTTGTCATGGTGTGCCCCCCCATTCCGGGAACAAAGATCTAGGCCTTGGGTGAAGATATCTTTCAGGCGGTCGGATTTGTCCGGGTGGAAAGCTGCCTGACGCAGGCCGTCCTCCCGTTGGTCGGACTCGCGGCGGATAAAGTCATCCGCGACCGGTATATCAAGTGAAAGCAGGTGGATCCAGCCGGCACGTCGAGTGCTATCCGCCCACAATGTACCAAAAGGGGCGCCAGTTTGGCTATCTCCGCTGCTGAAATTCGCCGTGGCGTTGCCTGCACGGGTTCAGCGGCGCCCCCTTGCGGGGCCCTGGGAATGCTGTTGAGATGGGATCCGAATGAGAATATCGCCCGCAATGGATGATTGGTTCCGAAAGCGACGAGTTTTTCATGGTATCGTATTGGCTAACCGCACTACCGGTTTTCAACGAATCGCGGCACCTGTGCCAAGTTCTGGACCAAGTGCTCCGGTATAGCTCGGAAGTGCTAGTGGTTGACGATGGCTCCACGGATGATACCCACGCGTTACTGTCTCAACGTGGCGATATCCGCGTGGTCGCGCATGAGCGAAATCGAGGTTATGGGGCAGCGCTGCTCACGGCCTTCGAATATGCTATCGAACACCAGTTTGACGTTCTCGTTACCATTGATTGCGATGGTCAGCACGAGCCGCAACGGATTTCGCAATTCGTGGCAGCCTGCGAGAACGCGGACCTCGTTTCCGGCAGCCGATACTTGAACCGCTTTGCAGGTGACATGGAACCACCACGGGAACGACGGGTTATCAATGAGCAATTGACCGCTCGATTGAATCAGCAGTTAGGCTTGGACTTGACCGATGCGTTTTGTGGATTCAAGGCCTACCGGGTCGAGGCGCTGAAGCAATTGCAATTGCGGGAGACGGGCTATGCGATGCCGCTCGAACTTTGGGTCCAGGCCGTGGTTCATGGACTGCGGATTATTGAGTTACCCGTCCCGCTGATCTACTTGGAGCAAGACCGGTCTTTTGGCGGCTCGCTCGATGACGCGAATACGCGCCTTCGCCATTATCATGAAGTATTGGATCGTAGCCTGCAATCTGCTTGGATGGATGGGGCATGCAACGTTGATGTGGGCCATTGTGGAGGAGCTGGATGAGTGACACGGGCAGTACAATCGCATATCGACCGTTGCAAGTTCCCAGCGAAGATGGCGAAGCGGTGGTGGAACCCTGTTTGGCGGACCAACTGACGCTTTTGCGAGAAAACCGCGCGCGACAAGCCAAAATGTCGGAGTGCGACATGGGCGGTTGCTCCCTGCCCCGGCTGCGGACGATGGCTCGGGAAGAGCTGTTACAGCGGGCCGCCAGTTACACAAGTGACTACCGTGAGATACCGGAGGAAAGCCGTGGGCCGGATGCCCCTATCATCCTGGCTGGCCATCAGCCCCGGTTGGTTCATCCCGGCGTCTGGTTCAAGAACGTTCTGCTTTCCGAGCTTGCGAAGCGCACGGGCTCGCATGCCATAAACCTCGTGATTGATAGCGATTTGGCGCGGAATAGGTCGATTCACGTGCCCAGCGGCTCCGTCGAGGCCCCGAGGATCTCGACGCTGCCTTTCGATACTCCCACCTCCCCAATGCCCTATGAAGCACGCGCCATCCAGGACCCCACGCTGTTCGCGAGTTTTGGGCGGCGGGTGGGCGCGGCGATTTCACCGTTCGTTGACCAACCGTTGATCCGGAACTTCTGGCCGGACGCCGTCGAGTTAGGGCGAAGACATGGCAACGTGGGGCAGGCATTGGCTCAGGCCCGACATCGGTTGGAGGGGGAGTGGGGGCTCAATACACTGGAATTGCCGCTCGGCGCCGTTTGCGGCTTTCGGGCCTTCAGGTGGTTTGCCACCCACTTGCTCGCCAACGCCCGGCGGTTTCGAGACATTCACAATCGCTGTGTTGCCGAGTATCGTCGCGTCCACAAGGTGCGCAACCACTCGCATCCGGTGCCCGATCTGGTTGAAGACAATGGCTGGACCGAAGTCCCATTCTGGCTGTGGACGGCCGGACAACCGCGGCGTCTTCCGGCCTTTGTCCGGCAGTCTGGTCGGCAACTGGTGTTGAGCGACAAAGGAGATGTTCATCTTGCATTGGACCTGGGGCCGGATGCGGGGTTCCATCGCGGCGTTGAGCAGTTGGACGAAGCCCGCCGCCAGGGATTTCGGCTTCGTCCCCGAGCGTTGATTACCACGTTGTTCGCGCGACTGGTCATGGGTGATCTCTTTATCCACGGAATCGGCGGGGCAAAGTACGACCAGGTCACCGATGCCCTTGTTCGTCGTTTCTTCGCTGTTGCTCCCCCTGAATATGCCACGGCGGCCGCGACCTTCAAATTGCCAGTTCCTCGACCGACTGTTGATCACTCGGATGTCCGGCGCGTGAAATGGCTATTGCGCGAGTTGTATTACCACCCCGAGTTGTATGTCGACGCCACGTCCGAAACGTCACCTCTGATCGCGGAAAAACGCGGGTGGATCGAAGCGGACCTGTCACCGGAGCGTCTGCGAGAACGTCATGAGGGCATTGTCCGCGTGAATGAAGCATTGCGTGCCAGGTTACAGGCGCGGCGCGAACAATTGTGGAATAAACAAATCACGTTACAATCACAGTTGAGAAAGAAGGCGATCCTGGACTCCCGGGAATACGCGTTTTGTCTTTTTCCAGCCGAGAGTTTGCGAGATCGACTATTGGATCTTGCCCATCGTCAACCTTAAGCCAGCAGGGCGCAATGAGATGAAGACGCGGCGAGAAGGGATTCTGATTCATGAAGCCCACGACTCCGGTCAGAAGCAATAATCAACACCAGGGAAATGATCGGCGGGCGACTCAAACGGCACGTTCATCCGCTGAAGACGAGAACTTCCGTTCCTGTTTCGCGCGGACGGCCGATTGGGAGGCGTCATGCGGCTCGTGGCGGGTGGTCAATGCGTCTCCCGGCGATCATCCTTTGATCCACCAGTTCCTGGTCTCCGTGTTTCGCCGGCCTTCGCCGGCTGAGTTTCAGGCGCAACTGGAAGAGCCCAGCTATGAACCTCGCGATCGACTATTGATCAGAGACGAGGGACGGATCGCGGGACACGTCCGGTTGATCAATCGCGACATGCGATTTGGCGATTTGGTCTTGCCCGTCGGCATGATCACCGACTTGGCGACGCGTCCCGAGTACCAGGGGCAGGGATGCGCGAGTGCGTTATTGTCAGCCGCCTGCCAAACATTGGTCCAGGATGGCGCGGTGCTCGCCCTCCTTGCGACCAACCAGCCCCACTTTTACGCGCGGCGCGGCTGGGTCGTCAACGGTCGCCATTGTTACAGTGCCTCGGCCCCCCGCAAGATCCTCTCCTATCTCAAGCAACGGGAAGCTGAAGTGAATGGCTTGCTGGATCCGCTGCCCCCGCCGCATGCGCACAAGCAATACAACATCCGCTTGTGGCGGCACGTGGAACGTGCCCCCGTCATGCGACTCTACGAAGAAAGAACGCAGGCCGGCTACGGAAGCCTGGTTCGACCGGAGGCCTATTGGCGGTGGCTACTTAGCCGTTGGGGGAAACAGCGAATCTATATCGCAATCGATGGACCAGACAGATTGGACATGGATCAATCGCTGGCCCCCATTGTTGCCTATGCGGCGGCACGCGATGGCCGGATCGTCGAACTGATGTCTTCGGATGCCCATCCGGAGGCGGGGGTACAATTACTTGCCCGCGCTTGCCAGGATGCCATCGAACAGGACTTCTGTCGGGTTCGGCTCGACGCCCCGCCCGGCGAGCCCTTGCACCCGGTCATGGTTCGCGCTGGCGGGGAGCATCAACACGCGGAGGCCGATCAGGGCATGGT
>JBNJEM010000022.1:0-28824 GCA_051745935.1 Planctomycetota bacterium | reverse complement strand
ACAAGCCCGTGGCATTTGCACCTCGAAAAGCCCTTCCTCAAATGTGAAACGGACGTGCGAACGCCTGCGGACATCAGTGGTTTGCCCGTGAACGGTTACCGTTCATTGATATTATGGGCGCTGCTGGTAGCTTAAACGGCTCGCTCGAAGCTCATGACGATGAATGACATCCCCGTCGATCGACACGCATTCGAACACGACTTTCGGATCGGAGGCGGCGGTGTCAAAGTGCATGAGGGCGAATGAACACGTTTTGTTATAGCCCCAAATCAAGCCGGGTGTCTTCACGATTCCATGGGTGTGCCGGTTGGTCAACCGAGAACTCTCGAACTCATAAAGATCGTAGCCATCCTGGCGAGTCGTTTTTCGAAGGTCGGTACGATGGCGATCCGCCGCGATCAGAAACACGCCCTCAATTCGATTCGATTCGATGAACGAGAAAATCTCCTCCCGCTCTTCGGGGAAGCCGTCCCAGGGATCCTTGCTTCCGGGTTTGACGCCCTCGGTCCACGGCACTGGAGAAGCAAGCACCTTGAAGGTCCCTTGGGAGTTTTTCAGCGTTTCGAGCAACCATTCCTTTTGCACGGGGCCCAACATTGAACCCGTCTCGCGATCACGATAATAACGCCCGTCAATCATCATGAAATGGACATCGCCAACGTGGAAATCGAACCAGCATCCTGGTTGATCTTCTCCGCCACCATAGCTGGGATTGACCCAGTTCTGTTTGAATATATTCCACACGCTTCTTTTCCAAGGCGGGGATTCAATCTCCGGGCCCGGAACGCAATCGTTCGTGCCGAAATCGTGATCATCGTAAATGGCGAACGTCGCCGTCGAGGCCACGAGTCTTCGCCACTCCGGGCGAGTTTGCCGACGATAATAACAATAGCGCTGACATAGTGGATGCTTCGGCTGATCAATGTAAACGTTATCGCCCAGCATGAACAGCGCGAGTGGATCACGCCGGCGGATTGTATCCCACATCCGTTCCCACTTGGGCATATATCCCGCGCCTCCTCCAAACGCGACCTTGAAGCTGGCCGGTTGGCCAGCGCGGGGGAACGTGGTGAAGTGTGTATTCTCGGCGGTGGCTTGCTCGCCATCAACCAACACCTGGTAGTCATACGAGGTGTGGGGCTCCAGATTCTCCAACGTGACGATCCCGGTGAAGTCGGAATCCTTGCTGGTGCTGACGGTTTCTGATTTTCGGTTGCCCGCCACCACCCGCACCTCGGACGCTTTCGCGGTCCGAACCCAGAACGAGGCGCTTGAATCCGTCACCGCGCCGACCATCGGACCGTGCAGCAGCTTGAGATCCTCGTGTCGCGATTTCCATGTTTCGAACAAGGACGTGTTGTAAAGTGGAGCCAGAAGATCGCGTGGCCCGGCGACCAAGCGAGTGAACGGCAATCCGTGCTCCAACGCGGCGCGGGCGGACTCTTTCGCCGTGGCCAATTCATCCTGTTTCACGGCCATCATCAGGCGGACGAAATGGGTCTCCGGATCGTCCGATTTGGCTTTCTTTAGTTGATGTTCCGCCCATTCAAGGTCATTGCGAGCGATGCCGTGCGTTGCATTCCGGTGGACGTCATGCTGGGCATGGGCCGGCCGAACACCCCAAAGAAGAACCGCCACGGCGGACAAAATGATTAGCTTCTTGAGCATGGTTGAATACTCCTTTTTTCACGGCCGACAAGAGAACCATCTATACCGGTCGCGGATGACTTTCGCCGCCGCGAGTCCGACCAACGGGAGGACGGCTTGCGTCGGGCAGCTTTCCATTCGGAAAAAACCAGCTGCCTGAAATATAGTGCTCCTAGCGCCAAAACAGTTTAGGAGCGGGGACCAAGTTTTGTCACCGGCTGAAAACCACGGCCAGCGCGAATCCCACCTCCGCCGCACCAGCAAGGCATGGCCAACCGGGGATAAAAGGAACCCCACGTCAATCGCCGAGCCTTCATCACGCCGACAATCCCATTGTATTTAGTATTTACCACGCGCCAGGGTACTACCAGTCTTGCTCAATGGCAAGGCGGCGGGTTACGGTTGGGCTGCCGGCTGAATGCCGCCGCCCTCGTTTTCGGGGACGCGCGACCGGCTCAGTTGGAGTACAACGCAATGGCAAGCCGGTCTCCATTTCACCGGTGGATCGCTGGAGCGTTCCGCTCGCAGCACGGACGCTCCCGTGCTTGCCAAGGGTGTTTTTCTGGCGTACTCTAAGGTAACGGTCTTCGGATTTTTTGACCTCCAGATCACCATGACAAGGAGACTTAACACCATGAGACGCTCGCGCACCATCACCATCTGCTTGTTGTCCGTCTGCTTATTCGTATTGGGGGCGGCTTCGGCTTGCGCCGAGTCACCCGAAAAGCTGCGTCCCGTGGAGGAGTCCGAAACCACGAAGATCACCGAGGCGATGCCTGACAAGCCAGCCGTGGAACCCAAGGAACCGCGGAAGATGCTCGTGTTCTGGCGCTGCGAAGGCTTCTACCATGGCTCGATTCCCGTCGCGAACAAAGCGTTGGAAATCATGGGAGAAAAGACGGGGGCGTTTGAGGTGGCGACCGTGACCGACGACTATTCGGTCTTCACGAAAGAATCGCTCAAGGAATACGATCTCGTCTGTCTCAACAATACAACGCACCTGAAATTCAATCCCGAGGAGACGCCGGACCGGTGCGAAGCGCTGATGGATTTCATAAAAAGTGGCGGCGGGCTGGTCGGAATTCATGCCGCCGCGGATAACTTCTACCAGTGGCCCGAAGCTCAGAAGATGATGGGAAACAAGTTCAGCGGTCACCCGTGGGGCGGTGGCGGAACCTGGGCCATCAAGTTGGATGAACCGAACCACCCCTTGACCGCCCCCTTCGACGGCAAAGGGTTCAAGATCAAGGATGAGCTTTACCGGACCGACCCTCCGCTCTACTCCCGCGACAACCAACTGGTGGTGATGAGCGTGGACACGAGTGATCCGAAAACGGGAAGTGTCGGTAAATTGAAGGAAACCGACCACGATACCGGGATCAGTTGGATCAAGACCTGGGGGGAAGGACGCGTCTTCTATTGCGGCTTGGGACACAACAACGAGGTCTTTTGGAATCCGCCCGTGCTGGAGCATTTCCTGCTGGGCATTCAATATGCCGCGGGCGACTATCCCATGCCCACCAAGTAAACCCTAACGTTGCATAAAGACGGCGTAGGACGGGTCTCCAGGCCCGTCTTTTCAAGTACGAAATCGTACTTGATCTGGTGTCCGCGGATCTCACGAAATGTGAGATCTTCAAACAACCGCAAAAAGACATTTATGCGGTGTAAAAGACGGGCCTGGAGACCCGTCCTACATATACTGTTTGCAACGTTAGGGTAAAGTGACTTGCAGGTCGTGGACCCGCCGGAGACACACAACGACCGTAACCATTCACGGGCCGCCACACGGCTTGGACACCGGAGCCCGCAGGGGGGATGCCAGGGGCGTGTCCCGCAGTGGTTCATGCGTGCCGCTACAAACCGGTCAGGACACTACTTTTCGTCGTCGCAGCGTGGAACGTAACGGACCACGAGACAACCGCGTGGCATTTGCACGTTGAAAAGCCTTCCTTCAAGACGTGCAACGCACGTGCGAACGTCCGCGGATATCAGTCTCCTGGCCGTGAACGGGTACCAACGATCAAGCGCGAGCGTGGCTCGGAGACGTAAAAGCAAGGTTCTTTTCAGGGAGGCCAAGAGCGTGGTTCCGCCATACTTGGGCGATGGCCCCGCACGGCGTCTTTTCGACGGTCACGGCGGGCCGTGGTACGTTCGGGCTGGGCTCCGCCAGTCCCACCCGAACCGAATTCCTGGCCGGGACGCCGTCACAAAGCACTACCGTGAATCTTCCACCACAACCTGCTTGAGCCTCGCCGCTTCGCGCTCGCTGGATTGTTCGGCGACGTAACGAACCGGCGTTGTTTTGGTCGGTTCGCCGGCAGCATTCTTTTCGAGTATCAGCCGCCCATCCGCCGTGAACTCCTGTTCTTGGTCATCGCGTATTCGCGTCCACCCCGACCGGTTACCCTGCTCGTCATAATGGTACTCGTCGCGCCAATCCTTGCGGTAGTCGAGTAACGGGTCGACGTAATTGTCCTTATATTCTGGATCGGTATAGTCGACAACCAGAATGCGATTCTTGTCGTCGTACACGCGTTTTTCGTTATTCAAGTAGTGAAAGCAGATGAAACCCGGGGCTGAATAGTATTGGCCATTATGAACAAAGCAGCCGATGTCCACTCGATTGGATTCCATCTTCGCGCCGGGAGCGATCGGGCGGCGGGGATGATAGGAAACGAGCAGCTCCGCTTTTGAACCGGAATCATTCAGCTTGTTAATCCGGACACGCTCGGGATCGCCTCGCAATAACACCCAACGATAAGTGAGCGGTTTACCATCCAGATCCTTGCTCTCCTCGGCGCTAACCACCATGCGGCGCGTATAGCGGGTCGACTTGACGACGCGAGCGATCGCGCAGGGCGTATTGAAAAGGCGTTCGCGGGACGTCACGTCAAAATAGTCACGTCCCACGACCGCCTCATCCTCCTCGACCACGTTGAGCTGCAGCATGGGGGGGAGCGAATCGAGTGTCATGCGGTGAGCCATCCGGACCATTTTCTCTTCATTGACCTGCTCCCCCTCAAACACCGTGGGATGCGCCCGCCCGGTCAGATAATCCGCCGGCGTCTCCAGCATCTTGTTGCTGTTACGAAAGATCATTTGAACGGCGGGGATCAGCGTTCGCGAAATCCTCAGCTTCTTCTTGACGCCCGGTCGAAATGCCGCCAACGTGGCCCCCACGGCATCCATGAAGGGACGGTCCGAGCCGGATGAACCTTGCGAGATGATCACGTATGGAGTATTCGCTGGAAACACGTCGCCGTGCCCCTTCCCCTCCCCGGGCGGGTCATGATCCTGATGTTCCGGGTAGAAGTAGAGATGGTTGCTGACGTACTGGCGGTAAAGGATCCCGGGCCCCCGTGGCTGGGTCAGCGCATAGCGAGGTTGACTTCGCCAAAACGCCCCCGAGGTAACGGCCGTGGAGGAGTTTCCGATGGTGACGTAGTAGGGTGAGCTTTCCTGGTTGGGTCGGCAGTAGAGAAATGAGAGTTGCACGCCCATGTGCAGCTTTCGTTGGCGAGCCTCTTGCGAAAACTCGACCCGCGTCAGCCGCGGCAGCGCCTGGTAATTCATATTCGAGTGACCGCCGTCATGGTTATCATACAAATCACCGTGGTTCCCTGCCGCCGTTTCTTCCATGTCCCACACTCGCAACAGATCACCAACCATGCCTTCTTTGGTGCTGATCGGCTGCTGGGACCGGGACGGATCCAATTTGAAAAAGGCGTGGAACACCCCGGATCCACTCTGCCAAGCCGTGTTGCGAGCGGCCACGAGTACCTTGCCGTCCGCGCTGGTCACCGGTTTAACCTGGTACTGCCAGCCTGTCGATTTGTCGTCCAGTGGCCGATTCGCCAGCTCCAGAATGTCGCTGAATCGATCGGTTTGTCGCAAGGCCCGTAGCGATTGATCGCTCCTGATATGCTCCGCGTCCCGGAACCCGAATTCCACTGCCTTCTCAAGCGCGTCCAGTGCTTCTTCGTTACGGTTTTGGAGCGCCAAAACGCGAGCCAGATTATAATGGGAACTGACGTCATGCGGGACTCGTTCAACCGCTTCCCGCAGCCCCTTCTCTGCTTCCGCATACGCCCCCCGCTGCAATAACGCTCGGACCATGCGCAATGACTTGACGTGCCTGGCTTGCAGGGCGGGAACATCAAACACGTGCGGCGGATCGGAACTCGACGCTTCACCCGCGGCCAGTACGCACGGAAGTGCCAGCACTAACACGGAAAAAACAGATCGAATCATGGACTCATTTCCCAGCCGTGACTATTGGAAAGACATATCACAGCTCAGTCCACCCGCCGCGGGGACGTAAGCCGTCGTGGTATAGTCCATCACCATGCGATGCGCGCTGAATCGCCAGGCAAGTGAACTGATTGAGTTCATCATCATCTGGATCCATTCTTGGGGTAAGCCATCCACGTCCCGATTGTAGTAGGTGGGGATCACTTGCTCTTCCAGTGTCCTGTACAACATTTCAGCGTCGCGAGCGTCGGTGACTTCTTCGGAAACGTGGCTGGTCCCATCACCAATGGCGAACCCATTACGGCCATCGTACGCTTCCGCCCACCACCCGTCCAGAATGGAAAGATTAAGCCCGCCATTGAGCACAACCTTCTGCCCACTCGTCCCCGACGCTTCCAACGGTCGGCGCGGGGTGTTCAACCAAACGTCAACCCCTTGAATGAGGTGCCGGCAGACGTTGATATCGTAGTCTTCGATGAAAACCATGCGGCCCGCGAAGCGTGGATCGTTTCGGAGCGTGGCGATCCGTTGTATCAGGTGCTTGCCCGGTTCGTCTTTGGGATGCGCTTTGCCGGAAAACACCACCTGAATGGGCCGCTCCGGATCGTTGACCATCTTGGCTAGACGATCTTCGTCGCTCAACAGCAGGTTGGCTCGCTTATACGTGGCAAATCGGCGGGCAAACCCGATGGTTAACACATTCTGCCTGAGGACATTGCGAGCCGCTTCGACCGCGTCGTCACTTTCACCGCGCCGCCGGCATTGCCGACTCACCCGCCGACGAACAAAGGCCAAGAGCAGGCTCTTGAGCGAATGATGGGTTTCCCACAATTCGCCCGGGTCCACATCGTGAATGTGTTGCCAGGCCGCCGGCTCCCCCATCTTCTCAAACCACCCCGCCGGAAAGTACCGATCATAGAGTTGCCTCATCTGCCAAGCCGTCCAACTTGGAATATGCACGCCGTTGGTGATGTGGCCAATCGGAATCTCTTCCTCCACCCGCCAAGGCCACAAATGAGCCCACATGCGGCGGGACACGTACCCGTGCAGCGAACTGACCGACGTGGCGCGACGCGACAACTTCAATGCCAGCACGGTCATGCAAAGCAATTCCGAGTCGTTTTGCGGCTCGACACGCCCCAACCCCATGAGCTGTTCGTGCGAAATCCCAAGCCCGTCGCGTAACGGACCCAAGTGCTCTTCCACCAAATTCTTATCAAACCGATCGTGACCCGCCGGCACCGGCGTATGGGTCGTGAATACCGTATGCTGGGCGATTTCACGCAGTGCTTCATCAAACGGCCAACCATCGTTCTCCATCCGCTGGCGGATCACCTCCAACGTGGCAAACGCACTGTGCCCCTCGTTCAGGTGATACACGCCTGGCGTGATGCCAAGAGCTCGCAACGCTCGGACCCCGCCCACTCCCAAAACCAGCTCCTGCCGAATCCGTGTCCGCTCGTCCCCACCGTACAGGCGGCTCGTCAGCTCCCGATCCTGAGGGTTGTTGCCGTCCACGTCGCAGTCCAGCAAATAAAGTTTGACCCGACCCACCTGCATTAACCATACACTCGCCAATAACGTCCCATCCCGCGTGTCAATGCTGACCATGATCGGCTCGCCGTCCGTGGACACCGCATGGCTCATCGGGAGGTTCGCCACTTTCGTGTCTATATACTCTTCCAGTTGGTACCCGGACTCGTCCAAATGCTGTTTAAAGTACCCTTGATCGTAGAACAGGCCCACCGCCACCAGCGGCACACCCAGGCCACTGGCGCTCTTGATATGGTCACCGGAGAGGACCCCCAATCCACCCGAATAGACGGGGATCGATTCGTGAATCCCGAATTCCGTCGAAAAATAGGCTACCGGTCGAGCGCCCAACACCCCAGTATGGGTTTTGGCCCAGGTCGGGACGGTCGACATGTATTCCTTGAGCCGCCGATAGGCATGATTGATGCGACTGAACAAGACCATTTCGGCGGCTCGCGAAACCAGCCGTTCGGGGGTGAATTCACCCAACAACGCGATCGGGTTGTGGTCGAGCTGTCGCCAACGAATGGGGTCCAAATCCCGAAACAGATTAATGACGTCGGGGTGCCACGTCCACCACAAATTGTGGGCCAACGCCAGGCATTTGTTATACAAGACCTCGTCGCCGGCTGAACTGGCAGTCGATACGTGGTGATCCGAAAAAAACTTGGATTCAATCTGGCTCATGAAATGATCCTTTCAGAGCAGACGCGGGTATATACCCTCCCCGCTGACGGGAAAGATGTGAGGAGTTCAACAATCCCAATGGAACGGAAAAAGCCAGTGCTCACACGTTGTGGGGGCGAACAATGGGGGCGGCGGCCTTCCGCTACCTCCCTTCCATTTGGCGTATATATGCCGGTCGCGGATGACTGTCTCCGCCGCGAGTCCGACCAACGGGAGGACGGCCTGCGTCGAGCCGCTTTCCACCCGGCCAAATCCGTCCGCCTGAAGTATACTGCGGTCGGACAAAAGTGGCACAAGCCGCGAGCGGATGCTCCCGGCCCCCTGCCGGCTGTTTCCAACGGAAATGCTTGATACAATTTGCGTCGTTTCTGATCGTCTAAAGTCTGAACAACACACCAGATGCTGAACGTCGGACAGAAGTCCTTTACTTATAGCGAGTGTTCCCATCGCGGAAAAGGCGACTGAGAACCCAGGCAGCCTTTATGCCGGTCGCGGATGACTTGGTCCGCCGCGAGTCCGACCAACGGGCGGACGGCTTGCGTCGAGCAGCTTTTCACCCGGACAAATCCGCCCGCCTGAGGTATACGAGCTTGGGAAAAAACAGCGTCAACGAAAACCAATACGCGATTTCCTGCGCCCTTGCTCGGCAACATGCCGAGAATGCATGAACGTCGGCTGATTCATCATCATCGTCATTTCAGGACGGTGCAGTGAAGCGGTCCCCGGGGAAAAAAGTGGATGGAGCGACTGGCGGACTCGGACGCCGCCGCCGGGCCCGGAATACGACTTGCGAACAAGCCCGCCCTGGCCTTGCAAAACGTGTAACGCCACGCGGCTTGTCCCGTGGTCATTCGGGGGCCCTGCTACGCAACGCAGCCCCACTCCACGTAGCACGGGACGGTCAAGTCCAGGGCATTGGCCATCGCCCTGGGGGCCGCCGGCGATCATACCGGTCACGGATGACTTGGTCCGCCGCGAGTCCGACCAACGGGAGGACGGCCCGCGTCGGACAGTTTT
Source organism: Planctomycetota bacterium (assembly GCA_051745935.1). GTDB lineage: Bacteria > Planctomycetota > Planctomycetia > Pirellulales > Pirellulaceae > JBNJEM01. The sequence continues at coordinate 19,686 of JBNJEM010000022.1, read as the reverse complement.
CCACCCGGACAAATCCGACCGCCTGAAAGATACACTTGATTGCTGGCATGGCACGCTGCTACATCTCACGTTGCGTTGAGTTTGGCGACACGTTTTCGACAGACAAAAATCACCACCTTTGTTTCCCCACGAAAATTCTAGGAAACCATGGACAAAAAAGTACATGTAACGTGGCATCCGCATTACGTTGATCGCCGGGCGCGCGAAACGCTGAAGGGTCATCGCGGATGCGTGATTTGGTTTACGGGGCTGAGTGGTTGTGGCAAGAGCACACTGGCCAACGAAGTGGATTATCAATTACACCACGCCGGAATCCACACGTTCCTGCTTGATGGAGATAACATTCGCCATGGCTTGAACGCCGCTCCAGAGCGATTGCGAGAGTACGGCGCGGCCTATGCCACGCGTTTTGGTCTTGGCTTCTCGGAAGAGGACCGCCGCGAGAACATTCGCCGCATCGGCGCGGTCGCCAGTTTATTCGCGTCGGCGGGCTTAATCACCCTGACCGCTTTTGTTAGTCCTTATCGGCGAGATCGCCAGGCGGTCCGGAAACGGGTCGAACAAGAAAACGCCGCGGATGCGTTCATCGAGATCTTTGTCGACGCTCCCTTGGACGTCTGTGAATCGCGAGACCCGAAAGGCTTGTATCGGAAAGCTCGGGCTGGAGAAATCACGGGATTCACTGGAATCGATGCCCCTTATGAACCTCCGGAACACCCTGAGTTGGTGTTGAAATCAACGGATCAATCGCCCGCCGCGCTGGCCCGGCAAGTCATCGAATTCTTGCGCCGGTCGGGAAAGATCCCCCGAGAAGCAGGCCGCCGCTGACTCATTTTGCGTGCCTTCGTTTCCGCCCCATGTCCCTGGGGCGAGGAAAAACTCCAAGTCAGCGCGCTCTGTTTTATTGGGCCTTCCGCCCTGCTGGGTGCGTTGAACCAAGGACGAAAACGGACGGGAAGGACCAAGGGGACGGCGCGGGGGACCGGCACGGTCGCGATTTGAAGGTGGTAACGGGTAAGCAGCGCGAGAACGCGGAATATCCCCTTACCTCTTTCTTCATCCGTGGGGCCGTGCTGCCATCCGTGGGCCTGTTTTGGTATCCGGAGCACCCGGTGGATGATCGTCACGGCGCGGGTGGCAAGCTCTTCGGCTTGTGAAGCGAGGACGCGAATACGGGGGGAAGTGTACGCAGGCGTCCTGTAAGCTGCCTAAGTCCGAACAAGCACATTCGTGGTCTGCTTCATTCGCGCGGTGCGAAGATGGTCGATTTCGGGGGTCCGCGCGAATTCAGTTGACCGCGAATACGGCCTCGGTCGTAAGTTCGTCGGATGCTAGCAGTGTCGGCATGAATTGATCTTGGAAAAGTCCAGGCTTGGGGCTTCCATAGGCTAAAATGGCGGACCCTTCTTAGTTGGACAGCGCCACTTTCCGGCGCAACTGCCGGACCCCAACGGCCTTGCGCCGTTGGTGAACCAGATGGAGGGCTAGCGACCGTCCCCAGAAGCAACCTTCCTGTCCGGTTGGCAATCCGCCGGGTCGGCGATGGGCGGGTGAAAGGCCCTCGGGTCTCCCTGTGGCACTTGGCCCAACCTCTACCGGTCGCGAATGACTTTGTCCGCCGCGAGTCCGACCAACGGGAGGACGGGTTGCGCCGGGCCGCTTTCCACCCGGAAGAATCCAACGGCCTGAAATATGTTTTGCAGCGGTCCCTAAGCCGCCCGCCCATCACGGGCCACTCCCAACAGACCGCTCGTGGCCGTGGCCACTTGATCCACGCTTAGATCCCGCATACAGCGGTGATGTTCCCGCGGACACGTGCGTTTACCGCAGGGGCCACACTCCACGTCCAGCTGTAGATCAATGGCATCGCGTGAATAATTGTGGCTCCAACGAGGATCCGTGGGGCCAAAAATCGTCACGGTGGGCACGCCAAAGGCCGCCGCGAAATGCCGGGGGCCACTATCGGTGGTCACCATGATCCGCCCTCGACGGACACACGCCTTGCTCAACCCAATACTCAACTCATGCCGCGCCAGACTTTGAATATCAGGATGATTGGCATGACGGCAGATGGCTTCCACCGTATCGCGTTCGGCCGGTCCGCAGAGGAACAAGACCCGCAGCCGGTGGTCTTGGACCAGCCGTCGCGCGAGATTGGAGAAATACTCGGCGGGCCACATTTTGGCCGCCCCGTAACTGCCTCCGGTATGAAGAACCGCCACCGGATCCTCCGATTTCCACCCAAACTGCCGCCACACCCCGTCGGCCGCCTGCTCTTGTTCGGCAATCGTGGACAGTTCCGGGGTTTTGGAGCGGACGGGACACCCCAATACTCGGACCACGTCCAGGTATTGATCGACGGCCGAACAGGGCACCAAGTTCCAACCATCCCGTCGAGGTTGTAGCGAATGCGTTAACAACATGCCTCGCCCGTGCCGCGCGAAACCGACCCGCCGACCCGCTCCCCCCAGCCAAGCAAACAGGCTGGTCGAGGCGGAGTTAGTCAGCAGCAGGACCGTATCGAACCGGTGCCGCCGTAGCCGGCTGACGAGACGACGCATCCCCGAAAGACTATAGCGATCATACACCAAGCAGTCGTCCAGCCATGTCGTCCCCGCCAGAACCTGTTGCACGTAGGGGCGCATGATGCCCACGATTTCCGCGTTCCGACCGAACTGCTCCCGCAATGCCCGTAACGCCGGGGTGGCCATCACCACATCGCCGATCCAATTGGGCAAAAAGATACCGATTCGCATTTTCGTAAGGCCTTGCTCACCCGTGCCGTTGAAGATCGCTCAAATCGTGGCGGAACGTCCGGTCAGGCGACCGGATTGTTCGGGGGTCGCCGAAACCGTGGTCTCCGCAAGAATTCGTCAGGATGGACCCTAACGTTGCAAAGAGTATATGTAGGACGGGTCTCCAGACCCGTCTTTTCAAGTACGAAATCGTACTTGATCTGGTGTCCGCAGATCTCACGAAATGTGAGATCTTCAAACAACCGCAAAAAGACATTTATGCGCTGTAAAAGACGGGCCTGGAGACCCGTCCTACACCCTCAAAGGCCGGGCGGCACGGATGCCGACCGCTGTAAAAGACGGGCCTGGAGACCCGTCCTACACCCTCAAAGGCCGGGCGGCACGGATGCCGACCACTGTAAAAGACGGGCCTGGAGACCCGTCCTACACCGTCTTTATGCAACAATAGGGTGGACTTGTAAAACCTTTGTTCGAGATTTCAGAATCCCGCTCCTCGTCACGTCAACCCGCTTCGCGCCTCGAAGTATCCAAGGCGTCCTGGTGGGGGCGCGACGGTAACGGGAGCACCTGCCGGGAGGATCCCAACCGTTCAATGGATTCAATGATTGTCGTGGTCGAGATCCCTTCAACCATCCCGGTCACGCAAACGTCCCCGCCATAGGCTTCAACCACCTCGCGCCCCACAACCTCATCGGGGCCATAGGTCCCCCCTTTGACAAGCACATCCGGGCGCAGCATTTCAAGCATCCGATGGGGGGTCATGTCTTCGAAAATCACGACCCCGTCGACGCAGTCGAGCGCTGCCAGGAGTGCCGCTCGATCAGCTTCACCAACGATCGGCCGGCTAGGTCCCTTTAACCGGCGCACGCTCTGATCGCTGTTGACGCCAACCACCAGCACATCGCCATACGAAGCGGCTTCCGCCAAGTATTTAACGTGTCCCACATGCAGCAAGTCGAAACATCCATTGGTAAAGACAATTTTCCGCCCCAGCTGGCGCTGAAGGTTCCCAAAGGCTTCCAATTCGCAAAGCGATAAAACACCGTCAAACGCCGCCTGCGTTTGAACCAGAAGTTCCCCGCGGATCTCTTCCCGCGTCACTTTCGAAACCCCCGGCCGCTCCACCTCCAACGCTCCGGCAATGCCGCCCAACTGGACCGCCGCCGTCGGGTCGATCCCTCTCGCCCAACACATCCCCAGCATGGCGAGCACCACGTCCCCGGCGCCGGTGATATCGTAAACTTCCCGGGGCCGCGTCGTGTGCAATTGTCCTGGCCCGCCCCGTGGCACCCGGGCCATGCCGTCCCGATCCAACGTAATAATGGCGGTCTGCAATTCCAACTGGTCACAGAGCCGCTCACCCGCTCGAAACGCGTCTTCCGCGTCTTGGATCTCAAACCCAGCGGCCAATCCCGCCTCCACCCGATTCGGCTTCAATACCGTCGCGCCCCGGTAAATGCCATAATCGTCCGTGCGGCGCGGGTCAACCAACAGCGGGACGTCGGCTACACGAGACGCTTCGATAATGGCCCGCACCAATCGTGACGTGCAAACCCCTTTCCCATAATCGCTCAGCAGCACCGCGTCGTAGCGCGCCACGGAGGCCCGAACGCTTCGAATCAACTGATCTTCCAAACGCCGGTCCAGCATCGCGCGGGACTCATCATCCACGCGCAAAATCTGATTCGGATGACGAGCGGACGCACACCCAATAAAGCGTTCCTTCACCGTTGTCGGCCGAGAAGGATCGATCAGCACCAGTTGGCGATCCACCGCCTCCTCGTCCAACAGCCCGGACACCGTGTCGCCCGCCTCGTCCCGCCCCACCACCCCGGCACATGAGACCTCCGCCTCGAGACCGCGAAGCATGGCGCACACGTTCGCCGCGCCGCCCAACCGCGCTTCCGTTCGTTGCGTCCGCAGCACGATCACCGGTGCTTCCTGGCTTATTCGGTCGGCATCCCCCCACGTGTATCGATCGAGCATCAAGTCCCCCACCACGAGAAGATGAGGAGATTGAAGTCCCTGCAAAACACGCACCAACCGTCTTCCACTCTGCTGCTGAGTCATCCGTGACCCTCACTTTCCATGCCGCGACCGGAGCGGCCCCGATGAAAAGCCGCCGCCAACTCTGTCGCTGCATTATACCCAGGCCGCCTCGACCACGGATAGATAATCTGGGTAAGCTTGGCCCCGAAAAAAGCGGAGAGAAAACGCTGAGCGTCGTTCAACCCCGACGCTGGGATGGGGAAAAACTTTAGGTCCTTGTGGCCCGTTTTGTTGCGCCTTGCGTCCTGGCCCGCGTCGAATCAAAAACCTCAGGGACTGAAAGGACCAAAGGGAACACGGCGGACGGGGCTCACCCGTGAAAAAAGCCGCACGGCGTCTTCCGTTTCTTCATCCGGGGGTCCGTACTGCCATCCGTGGGCCTGTCATGGCACCTGGAGCACCTCTAATGATCGTCACGGCGTGGGTGGGGAGAGGTCCAGTGTTTGAAACGAGGACGCGCAACAAACACTGTAAACCTACTTCCGCTGGTTTACCCAATTTTCGGGTTTTTCATCACCCCACCCCGACGCTGCCGATGTCGTTGGATTCATGGCCGGGGCTACTCGATTGGACGGCCCGCCTGTTCCGCTCTGGCCAGCGATCAACGATCCCCAAGGATTCACGGCCCGTAACACAACGCGGTCCCCCTCCCAAAACTTCCCCATGTGAAAGGAGACCTGGCTGCTTGTTTATGGCTTCTTAAAGTCTTAGGGCGTAACATGGGCGCACGGTGCGCACATCCGTGACGTGAGCGACCAACGGGAGCGCACCATTCCTGTGCGGCGTCCCTATTTGGTTGGCGGCCCTGCCGCTTTAGGGTCGATCTGGGATCACGTGCGGATTGAGAACAAGACCTGGTTGGATACCGTGGACCAGCACGAATCCCTGTTTTGTCATGCGGTCGGGGCGTGCTCGCACTTCAGTGACGGGTGGGGCAAAGAGGTTCCAACAACCGTTCCAGTGCATCAAATCCCTGCACCACCTCGACATCAATGGCTAGGGCCCAAAGCGGGCATCCACCCAGCTCCACGGTGTCGAGTTTCACCAGATCCTTGCACGTGCAAATGACCGCATCGATTGGAGCGAGCTCAGCCACCCACCGATGCAACCCCACCAGATCCCGCCGATCGTACAGGAAATGGTCGGGAAATTCTCGATGGGCGACCACCTGGCAATCGAGCTGGCCCAAGGAATGACGGAACCCGCGGGGGTTGCCAATTCCAGCGAAGGCAGCCACGCGGTGTCCGGCCAGTTGATCGATCGGTACCGACTGACCGTTGGCGTTGAGCAGCCATTGGGGGCGATGCACCATTTCAATCCAGGCTGCCTGGGGCGCCACGCTGGACACTTTCGCTCGAAGCCGCCTCCGTTGAGCGTCATCAATGGCGTCGGCCCGGGACAGCGCGATCAGGTGGGCCCGGGCCAGGCCATGGAGCGGTTCCCGTAAGAGACCACGGGGCAGCAGGTGGTCATATCCGAAGGGTTGAAGCGCGTCGAGCAGGACGATGTCCAAATCTCGATGAATTCGCCGATGCTGGAACGCATCATCCAAGACGATGAGGTCGCAAGCGTGATCCTGGATCGCCCGGTAAGCGGCTGCGACGCGATCGGGATCCTGCAGGTGTGGTACCTCGGGCAGGCGCTGGGCCAGTTCCCGCGATTCATCGTTTGCTTCCCCGCTCCCTGCCGTTCCCGCTGGGGCATGGTATCCGCGACTAATCAATGTGGCCCGCGCGCCACGGCGGGCGAACCAGTTGGCGAGCCAAGCGACCATGGGCGTCTTGCCGGTGCCGCCGGTGGTGATATTCCCCACGCTGATTACGGGCACCCCCACGCGATGAACGCGCCGGTGACCGCTATCGAATCCTCGATTCCGAAGTTCCACGGCGGCGGTATAGGGCACCTCCATGACTCGCAGCAGCCCGCGCAAGAGGGCGGCAGCGAGCCCACGGCGGCGGCCGCTGACCAATGCCTGGAATTCCGTGGGGTCGTAAAGCGAACACACGCGACTCAGGTTCACTCCCCGTACATCGACTGCGAGGCCCGGGGTTTTTCATCCCACGAGTGAACGATGAGTTCTTCGGGCGACCAGCGGTTTTTCGTCGCGGCCCGTTTCAAATCCGCGATCATCAGCAGCGCCTCGGCAGCTTGGACTCGCCCCCGATAGGTACGGGGGGTCTTTCGGTTGTCGCAAGAGAGCCGAAAACAATGGCGACCGCTTTGCTCTTTCATCCCCACGATCGTGCCCAGGTATCTCCGTCCTCTGTACACCTCGGTTTCCCGGGGGTAAACATGGAACGTAAACCCTTCCTCTCGCAACTTACGAAGCAACTCCGGTTTTCTTTTTGTTTTTTTCTTTGCCATGCCATTATCCATCCATCAAATTCGAATCTCCAGATCCCGCGAACAGCGGAATCAACGATACCAGTCGCGGATGACTTTGTCCGCCGCGAGTCCGACCAACGGGAGGACGGCTTGCGCCGGGTCGCTTTCCAACCCGACCAATCCGACCGCCTGAAGTATAAGCTTCCCGTTCACGCCCACGTGGCGCTACGCCATCTCCCTACAAATCGCTTCGGCCATTTCCTGGGTCCCCACCGCCGTCGGATCGTCCCGGCTGGGCTTCAGGTCGTACGTGACATCCTTCCCCTCCGCAATCACGGCGGCCATGGCGTTTTCCAATCGGTTTGCAGCTTCTTCCTCGTTTAAGTACCGGAGCATGAGCATGGCGGAGAGGATCAAGGCCGTCGGATTCACCTTGTTCAACCCTTTGTATTTGGGGGCACTGCCGTGCGTTGCCTCGAACACCGCCCCACTGGGCCCCACGTTCATGCCCGGCGCCATCCCCAGGCCGCCAACCAGCCCCGCCCCCAGGTCACTCAAAATGTCGCCGTAAAGATTGGGCAGCACGACGACATCGTACAGTTCCGGCTTTTGCGTCAGCTGCATGCACATGTTGTCAACAATTCGGTCCTCGAATTCAATATCCGGGTAGTCCTCGGCCACGCGCCGCGCGGTTTCCAGGAACAGACCGTCCGAATACTTCATGATGTTCGCTTTGTGAACCGCCGTCACCTTCTGGCGTCCATACTTCCGAGCGTAGTCGAACGCGCATCGCACGATCCGGTCGCTGCCGGAGACGCTAATCGGCTTGATCGACACGCCCGTCTCGCTCCCGGCGGTCTGGATCTTGCGGTCCGCCGGCAGGGAATTGACGAAATTGATCAGCTGGTCGGTTTCGGGTTTGCCCGCCTCGAATTCCACCCCCGCGTAGAGGTCCTCCGTGTTCTCGCGCACCACCACGAGATCAACTCCCGCTTCGCTGAAAAAACTCCGCACGCCAGGGTAATACTTGCAGGGTCGAATGCAGGCGAATAACCCCAGTTCTTGACGCAGATAGACGTTGACACTGCGGAAACCGGTGCCCACCGGGGTCGTGATCGGCGCTTTCAAGGCACATTGGGTCCGCCGCACGCTCTCCAGTACACTCTCCGGTAAAGGCGTACCGGCGCGATCCATGACGTCAATGCCGGCCTCTTGCTCATCCCAGTTAATCGCGACGCCCGTCGCGTCCACGCATGTCCTCGCCGCTCGAGCCAACTCCGGCCCGGTACCATCACCCGTTATCAACGTTACATCATATGCCATGGCCCACACTCACCAATCTCTCGTTCAGAATCCATCGCCCACGTTCCAAGTTCCACCCTCAAGACCACCCGTCACCACTCGTGCCCGGCGGCCACCGGTCCGTCGCGCCGGTCTCTCGACCCCGCCTTATCCGTCGCTCGCTTCCGCGAGCTCAAAAAACGACGTCCCGCGCCGCTCGAAATCGCCCCGCGGTGAAACGGCCAGCGATCAGTGACATCTTGTCGAAAGGCCGACAACGCATCGTCCTTGTCCCCGATTCCGGGAATATGTACCGTAACACAACATCCGGCAAGCGTCAACGTGCCCAAGTGGTCCCGAATTTGCCGGGCCGTGATCAGCATGGGGATACGGTGGATGTTCTGCTTTTCATCGACCCAAGCCCTTGCCTGTCAAGCATTTCGGGCCTCGTCCCCGCATTGCCTATCGCCGGGACAGGCCGACTCGGATATCGCACTATTGGCGGCTGGATAGGCGGCCCGGCCCGGTCGCCATATCGCGGGGTGACGGTTTTACAGCCCGTAACAAAACCGAGCTCTCGCCCCCAAAATCCCTTGGATTACGGGACATCCGCCATCCGAACCCTTCACCGCGCGAATAAGGATCCCTTTTCTCGCCCCGTTTGCCTTACTCGTGTCTCCCATGCTTTTGTTTTCGTCATCAGCCAACGATGTTGCGGATGTCGATCAGATGGAGTTGTCGTCCCTGCTCCTTGTGAACCGCATCGACGCACACCAGCCGGCCGTCTCGGCTGTGGCGGGGGTGAGTGTCCACGCGCCACTCGCCCGTATAGGGTTTAGGCAGCGGGAAGTGCGCGAGATCGATTCGCCGACCGCTCTCGACATGGTAAAGGTGAAGCGTCTGTAGGCGTTTTTTGCCTTTCGGATAGGTGTCATTCAGGATCCATTCGTTGCCTGGCAGGTAACTAATGTGGCCGTTGCCATCCAAAACGTCGCGGCCGACCTGTTTCGGCCTAGCGCCCTCCTCGTCTTTGAACAGATAATTGCCCCAGTGATCGTTGCCCAGCCAGTTTTTCGATTGGACGAGAATATGTTCCGGGTCGCGCCAAATGAAGTGCGAGGCATAGCCGTTTGGAACGATGATTCGGATGTCGCTGCCGTCCGGTCTGGCCGTAATCATCCTGGTCAACCGGCTGCCGTTCGGATACCGCCAACGATGCAAGGCAATGAACCGCGACCCGTCCGGGGAAAACAAGAGATGATTGAAATAGTGTTTGATACCGGGTTCCTTGTTGGGGATGGCGCCCCGGCCCGCAATGTCGGCCAGCGAGATGATCAGCCGGGATTCTCCGGTCTCCAGATCAATATGAAAAATCCCTGTTTGCTCGGGAGCCAGGTCAGCGGCAAACGGATCTTTCGGACCGGCGTAGCCGTAGCCTGGTCGAACGTCTTGAATCCGCCGAAAATCCGGCGCGACGGCCGATTTTCCATCAGGACTGACTGAATAAATGGGATGCGGGATGGTGCGGCTTTGCCCTGTCTCCGTGTCAAGAATGTGGCACACAAAGCGATCAAGCCGCCGATCGTTCCAAAGGATTTCGTGCCGCGAGCCGGGGAGCCACTGCAACATGCAACCCTGCTGCCAGTTCCATGCCCTGCTTCTGCCCAGTTCGGTCCAGCGATCGTCCTCTTGCAGATCGACCATGCCGATCTTGATCACGTCGTCGGCTCGCGGTGACCGGTGTTGAAAATCCACTTCCATGCCCAGGACATACCGATCCGAAGGGTCGAATTGGAACTTGTCATAGTAGCCGAACCAATGATGCTTTGGCCCGTGCGTGATGCGGCGGACCGGAATGTCCAGAGCCTTCTCCGCCGCATAAGCGGGGGGGAACAACTTGCCGTGTGCTGCCACCCCAATCGTTGAAATCACGGTCGTATTCAGGAAATGGCGGCGTGTCACTTGCATGATATCTAGTCTTCCTTCCGTTGAGCGTGAACGGGAACTCAAGATGTTACGCGACCGCAACCCATCCTGCAGTCAAGAAGCGGAGCTGAGTCCACAGGTCAATCCTGGGGCGATTCCATTGCGTGCGGCATTCCAGCATAATACCATTTGGCGGAAGAGGCAAGCCAAAGCGAGCGCGTTGTGGCTGCGCGACATCACCAACCACAAAACGACCAACAGGAAATGCCATGAAGTGGACTTTTTTTCAGCCTCGTGTTGACACTCGCATTCCGTGCTTGCGCCATTGGTGACGAGACGGGCAATCCTCGTGTCCACGAAGTCGCCCAGCCCCGTCCCCTACCGGATGACGTTCCGAAGGCCAGCGACGTCGTCATGAGATCCCTGAGGTTGCGAGTCGGCAAGGACGAATCACAACGCGATACGTTTCGGGCGCTGGGTGACTTTCACGTTAACCGCCTGGAATGGGCCTGCATTCGAGATGAAAACTTCATCGCCAAATGCCGCGAGTGGCTGGAGGAGGCCATCGCAAAGGCGCGGACCGACAAGCAGCGCGCTCGCGGTGAACTGTTGCTGAAGGCCTTCGAATACTACGAGGCCTCGGCACTGGCATACCCGCGCCCCGAGGACACGGAAGAGGCCCTCGAGACGGAGGCGGAGGCGCTCGCACGGCTGGAGGACAGCGTCGACCCGGCCGCTTACGCGCAGAAGCGGCTGAGCCTTGCGCGCGAGTTCGAGGACCATCCGGTGCTGATACATCCGCTGCAGCCGACGCGCTACTCGACGACAACCCGTGCCGTTTGCATGTCTTGGTCCGCGGGCGGGTAGTACTTCACGATCCCCGCCTCCCGGTCCAAGTACCATTCGCCCGGCGCATCGATCGCCTCGGCGAAATTCTCCACGTAATAGCGTTCCTTGTCGCCCCACCTTGTACGAGTCGCGCCAGTGGTATGAAGCGGTGCTTGATGGAGGTCTGCTCCAGCACACACGACGCACGGTCCAGTCGTTCGGAGCCGATCGCGATGAAACCGGCCAGAAACGCGCGGTCGGCGAGGTAGCGGACACGGTAGAGCGAGGCGTGCAGCACCACCATGCCATATGGATGGAACTCGCTGATGACCTCGCGGCCCTTGCTGGCCGAGCAATAAACGGCGCGCACCGCTACTTGGTTCAGAATGGCCTCGTTGAGGATCCCAAGTTCCTTGTCCTGGCCGGAGTAATCGTGGTTGGCCAGATTCTTGATGAAGAAGGATGTGCCCAGGCCCTCGAAATGCGTGAGCGCCGGGGCCGGAAGGCCCGCTCGGATCATGTACATGTGTATATGCACTGGACCGCGGCGCGTTCTCGTTCGCCCGCCGAGGACTGTAGCTGATATCGGACAACGTTCCGTCACTGTTGTTGCCAAACAGCGAATCAGGCACGGGCCCGAACTCGTAGGGCCACGGGTAGCAGGGAGCCCCGCCAACCTGGCGTTTCCCATACTCGACGCAGCCGAACTCAACACCGAGCGGATACGGAGCGTTTTGACGCGGCGGATGCAACCGCATAAGATGCCGGTAACCGTTCACGGGCAAAAGACTGATGTCCGCGGGCGTTCGCACGTCCGTTGCACATATTGAGGACGGGCTTTTCGAGGTGCAAATGCCACGGGCTGGTCCCGTGGTCCGTTACGTTTCACGCTACCGACAGGCAGCAGTGGTATGTCTGGTCGGTGTGTAGCGGCGAGCGTGAACCACCACGGGACCAGCCCGTGGCATCCATGCGGGCCTTGCGTGTCCAGGCCGTGTAGCGGCACCCGTGAACGGCAACAGATCCCGCAGCACGAGCTAGGGTGCGATCAGGCAGACCTCACGGAGCTCCGCTGCCTTGCACCAAGGTGACCAATCCATCCACTGCGAGGTCTTCGAATACTTCCGTTTCACCGCCAAGCCAGCGGACTTCCACCTGGTCAACTTGCTCCTGATCACGGAGTCCAAAGTGGAGTCGCATCCCCCAGTGGCTTTGATATCCGCGCCCGCTGTGCACCTCCGCCATCTGAACCAGCGGCCCGGCGGTGACCCGGACCTGAGCTCCCACGCCGTCACGGTTGGCTGTAATGGCCTTCAGCCGGATCTGGATCCAGTGGTTCCGGCGGGGCGAATCGTTTCGGATAATCGTCGGTCGCCGGCGCGAGTTGAGCACAACCGCGTCAATATCGCCGTCGTTGTCCAAGTCGTCGAAAGCCGCCCCGCGACTGCTTCGCACCGGCGCCAGGCCATCGCCGCACCGGTCGGAAATGTTTTTGAACGTCCCTCCCCCCACGTTTCGCTGCAACAGATTGCGAACCTGGTAGGCGGTCGAGTCGTCGTACTTGTCAATTTGATCCTGTAAATGGCCGTTGGCGATGAACGCATCGCGCAGCCCATCGTTATCGAAATCGACCAGGCCGACGCCCCAGTTGACATAGGGAAGTGCCCCTTCGCCGACGCCTGACGAGAGCGTCACGTCCTCGAAGGCCCCGTTGCCCGCGTTGCGATACAGGACAGGCAACTCTCCCTGATAAGAGGTCATGAAGAAATCAAGCCGGCCGTCATTGTTGTAGTCGCCACAGTCAACCCCCATGCTTCCCAACGCTTCCCCGTACGTGTTGTAAGCGGTGCCGGCGAGAAGTCCGGCCTCTTCAAAATGGCCCTCCCCGTCGTTGACCATCAGGAAATTACCGGCCACATCGTTCAGAATAAAGACGTCCGTGTCACCATCGCCATCGAAATCGGCGGCGACCATTCCCATGCCGGATCCAGCGTGATCCCTGATCCCCGACGAGTCGCTGACGTCGGTAAAGGTGCCGTCGCCATTGTTTTCATAAAGCACGTCGGGAACGGCATCGTAATCCCGAGGCCCCGCATATTCGGCGTGCCCGTGCTGAGAATGGGTGATGTGATTCTCGTACGTGAAATCCACGTAGTTGGCCACATACAGATCGAGCAGCCCGTTGACGTTCGCGTCCAGAAAGACCACTCCGGCCCCTACCTTATTACCGCAGTTCACGCCCGCCAAATCGGCCACATCACGGAACGTTCCGTCACCATTGTTTCGGTAAAGCACGTTCGGGCCGTAATTGTTGACGTACAGGTCCTCGTGGCCGTCGTTGTCGTAATCGGCAGTCGCGACCCCTAGGCCAAACCCCGTATCACCGACGCCGGCCTGCTCCGTCACCTCAACGAATTTCCAGTTGCCAACATTCCGCCACAACTCATTTCGAGGAGTCTCCGCGTACTCGGCGCCTCGCAGCGGCGCTCCGTTGAGGAAATAGATGTCAATCAGCCCGTCGCCGTCATAGTCAAACGTGGCCAGGCCAGCGGTCACCGTTTCCGGAATGTACCGCTGCCCGCTGCCACCGTCGGCGTGAGCGAAATCGATTCCGGTCTCGTCAGAGACATCGCGCAGCAAGATCGGGCAGTCGGCTGCCTTCGGCTTGCCTTCCGGTTTCCGGGAACAACCCTGGGAAAGGAGAAGGCCGCCGCAAAGCAAAGCCGGCACTGCGACTGTGATGAACCATCGCGGAAGGCAACGCGTCATTTCAGTGGGCCCCTTGGCGACCGGAAATCGTCGCGCGCAATCGGCGATACTCATCGTTATCGGGGGCCAATGCGATAGCCTGATCGACGGCCTCGGCAGCCGCCTCGGAATCCCCGGACTCCCAGCATGCCATGGCCAACAAGAAGTAGTGGGGGGCCGCGGTCGGGTCCAATTCGACCGCCTTCGCGGCGGCGGTTCGCGCTTCCTTGGCATCTTCCCGCACGTGCAACTGAAACTCCCCCAGCATCGCATAAGCACTCGCTTCGTTGGGCACCAACCGCGTTAACCGGCGGAACGATTCCTCGGCACCTTCGAGATCGCCAACTTGGGCTTGAAGTTTCGCGAGGCGCAAGTACGCCGCCGCATCGTCATCCACGCGTTCGACAAACTCCGAAAGCGTTGCCAGCGCCTCTTCGACGCGGCCCTGCCGCTCGTACAGCCAAGCCAGAACCCGCGACGCCTCGCTTAGGGAGGGCGAAAGCTGCCGAGCACGTCGCAACAGGGTGCCCGCCCTCTCTGTATCGCCGCGGAAAACATAGCCTTTGGCTGCTGTTGTCAGTATTTCCGCAACACTTTTTCGGGCCCGCACCAAGCCCAACTCTTCCGTTTTCAATTCCTCTCGATGCGCCTGTTCATCCTCTTTCTTGAGTTCCTTGAATCTTGCCAAATGCGCCTTGGCCGCGTCCACTTCTCCCAGCTTCGAACAGGCCATGCCCAAGCCATAGTGGGCGCTTGTCACCTCCGGGGCAAGTTCAACCACCCGCTCGTAACACGCCTTGGCCTGGGCCTCTTCTTTTAACTGCAGATACGTGTCACCCAGGATCGTCAGCGAAGCCACCGAATCAGGGTGCCGCGCCAGGTCAGCTCGCAGCACCTCAGCCGCTTCCTCCAGCTTGCCCTCGTTGGTCAGGGATTTTGCCCAATGCACGGGGTAATTCGAAAGTGCGTTGTCAATTTCCGTGGCACGGGCGAAGTGTTTGGACGCCTCCGCGTTGTCCCCTCGTTCATGAGCGATCAAGCCGATGTGAAAATGAGCCCTCGCGAAGTGTGGATCCTTCTCGAGACAACGCTCCCAATAGGCAATCGCGTCATCCTGGTCGCCAAAGCGGGCGTGCAGCATCGCCATGACGTTGAGCGCGTCCAGGCTTTGCGGGAACTCAGCCAGCATCCGACGCCCGACCTCATCGGCCTCATGGAGCAACGCAGCCACCTCAGGCGACGCCTCGGCCGCCGTCTCCGTCACGGCGCTTGGAGGAAGCGTGGGCATCACATGCACGCGAACCAGGAAAGCCGCGGCAATTGCCGCCAGACCGACCGCAAGCAATGCCCAAACTCTTCGTCCTGGCCGAGTCGACGAGCCACCAACGGCCGGGGGTCGTTCTTCCCCCTGACTCCTTGTGTGCTTCGTGTCATGTGCACCGTTCATGATCAACTTTGCTGAAGCCATTTGTACTCCAGCTCATTGCCATGCCACCCAGGACGTGGGGCACCAGGATCCCGCAAACGGCCAGGCACCGCGCCCCTGCCGAACAGCTCTTGGCCGCCGATCAATCTTCAGCGCCCGTTTTCTCCTTCAAAACGGAAGCAATCCCTCGGACTTTGAGCCCGGGGAACACCACAACGAGCGCCGCCGCCAACTCCTGGAAAGACACGCGCATTGGAAAGGTATCTATTCACGGCCCGTAACCAAGGGGAAGGGAAGCCTGAGCGGTTTGGTCATGGCTTCCCAGCCACCTGAAGCAGCATGCCAGACTCGTTGCCACGGACCCCACTACGATCAGCATCCGTCTCAACGCCAAGCCCTAGTGCGCTGTCACGGCTTAATGTTAGGGTTGGATGCCACTGGCTTTGCCTGTGCGTTCTTGCAAGGTACGCCCAGCAGCGTTTGCAGAGCCGGTTCCACCCCAACTTTTGGGTTTGACGAAGCACTAGTCCGTTCCAGCGAGGGGGGATGAATCGCCCAGTCTACTCCCGCAGGACGGCGGCCTGCACGCCGCCCCCAGGGCGTTTCCGAACCTTCGCCGCATGGTACCGCCACTTCGGGCGGCGAAAGTCTCGCGAACAAGCAAGAAGCAAGAAGGTTGCCGAGCTACTCACCATCGCGGTTCCATCACGCGACACCAAGCGTGCCCATGTTTCTTGCTCCCCCCTCTGTTGCTCCAACACAAAAAAGGGCTGAAACGCGGAATCCATCTCCTCGCTCGAAATCCCGTCAGCACCCCACGGCGGCCCCATCCGGCTTCGCGTTAGCCCCCGCCTTCGAGCTTTGCAATCATCTCCTCGGCTTTGGACTTAGTCGCCGAGCCCGACAGGCTTTCCAACTTTTCCAAGTCCTCCAGCAACTCTTCCGCCAAAGCGGCGTCCGTCGATTTCAGGCTCTCCAGGTTGTTCTTGATGGACATCATTTCGCTGCCCAGCTGGGCATTATCAACAACGATCTGTAGATCCTGTTTGATCAGGTCCTTCCTGGATAATTCCGGATCCTCGACCGGCTCACTTCCCGCTTGGCACCCGATGGCTGCCACCACGAACAACATAATAGATAAACGAACTAGCCTATTCACACTCATTCTCCTGCTACCCCGTGGTACACGCTTTGTTCTAGCTTTAAGCCTTCCCGAGAACTCGAGAATTCTCGCCCGGATCGAACTCCACAACCAGCCCCCGCTCGTTCCCCAACAGCATCATGACTGCTCAGAAAACCCCGGAGCCATGATAGGAGCGCCGGGGCGTCGAAGTTCAATCGTTTCAACCGCCCAGCTTCACCGCGTTACGGTAAGCTAATGGCGTTCGCGTCGTTGCGCGAACCGAAAAACTGCCACGTCTTGAAATCGATGCTGTCCGTGACGAACCGTACCGACGCGTCGCCCAACGTGCAATTGACACCGCCCGAGTGACGGCTACGCGGAGGGTAAGCGCCGTTGCGATCGGCGGAGAAACCACTGCCACTGAATTGGCAGTTGGGATACTGCCAGTTGGGAGGCGCCACGGTGTTTAACGCGGTTTGAGTCGGTTCGGGAGCAATCCACTGGTTAGCATTCTCCGAGTTGTGGTTGGTTTGGCTTTCGCACTCCGCCCCCCAGGCGTTCAGCGGACCTTGATCGGGGTACTGCATGTCCTCGGGGAATGGTGAACCGATCCGTGGCTCGGATGAATTGCCAGCCATCAACCGGCCATCGTTGTTGTCCCCGGTCAAGTGTTCGGAGGCAAGCAACGTATTCGAGGTACCGTCGCGAACATCTCCCAGCTTGGTTTCGATGTTCCGCGCGTTGCCATCGTTCCTCGCCCGAAACATCCCGTTTTGTTCTTGGTAATTGTCCCACACGAAAGTGGAACCAAAGCTCACGCCATAGTTGGAACCTGGTCCATTCGACCAGCCACCCGCCGTGGGAAAGCTTTCATCCGACGGACAAATAAAACTAGGAATTTCAGAGCTGCGGACGGCGGCAACCTCTCCACCATCCCAATTGTGCCAAAAATTCACCGAATCCGTTTCCATCTGATCATACAGCGGCTGCTGCTCGATGAACGGCAGAACCTGCGAGAACGCACTATAGCCACGCCAAAAACTATTCTGGCCATTGCGGTACACAAAGCAAGGAAACACCTTGTGTACGTCATGATAGTTGTGGAACGCCAAGCCGACTTGCTTCAGGTTATTGACACATTGACTCCTACGAGCCGCTTCGCGCGCTGCCTGGACGGCCGGTAACAAGAGCGCAACCAAAATGCCGATGATGGCGATGACCACCAGAAGTTCCACAAGTGTAAATGCCGTGCTTTTCCCTCTTCGCATAACAAACCTCTCTTTTCTCTTTGAGGTCCGAGCCCGAATTGTTCCCAGGAAAATCATAAGGTCGAAGCCGACCGAACGTGATGGACGTCAGCCATTCGCAAGCTGACCTCGCTTGAAACAAAACCGAGCCGTCTCTCGTTTTGATCCACACCCCTCAGGCTAGAAAGCCTGACACGCGTCGACCGGCTAAACAACTACCGAAATTCAATACAACACAACTCGTCACTAATCCAGGCTAGATCTCGCACGATAAAACTAATGAATCTCACCGCTTCACGGACCGCCAACCCACCCTGACGTGAATGCGCCCATAGACACGGTATACTAAACCATCCACTCATCACATCCCACATTCTCGCGCGGATGTGACGCCGTGTCAAGCAGTTTACGCCCATAATCCGCCCCCCCCCCTCTCGCATGCTTGACACAGTCGACTGCCATCAAGTCCATCATCGATTCTAAGACGCCTCGTCAGAATAACCTGAGAACATTCTGGATCGCGGGGTATCTCGCCCGCCACGGAAAATGCGGGCGAGACACCCGCGCTCCGCTCCCAAAATTCGTCAACTTATTTTGACGCGACGACTAACCTAGTGGTTCGTCAATGTAGAGTTTACCAGTACGGCGCTAGTCGAGATTTGGCCAAGATGCGGCCAACTTTGCTGCTTCACCGAAGGCAAGAACTAGTAATGTCAATGCTGACAGACCACTAGGGACCGGCGAGAATTACGACCACTCAGGGGCTTTTCACCAAAATTCCGAACAACGATGACACCGGTTGTTTTAAGCGACCGAGCCCATCATCATGGGTGCCACGACGGGGCCCCGCGGAGGGCAATGATGCGCCTCAAACGAAGACACCCGTCGTTTTGAGCGATCGGATCCACTAATATGGGTGGGGCACTTCCAAACGAACACTTCCAAACGAAGACACCCGTCGTTTTGCGTCGTTTTGAGCGATTGGGGGCACTAGTGCGGGCGGGTTGCATGTTACCCATAGAGGGGCTTCCGGCGTGGGAAGGGGCCGTGGATGGCAAAAAATCGGCTCCGGGGAGGGGAGGCTCCTCAAACGAAGACACCCGTGGCTCCTCAAACGAAGACACCCGTCATTTTAAGCGAGCGGCTCCTCAAACGAAGACACCCGTTGTTTTGAGTGAGCGGAGCCGTAGTGTGGGTGGCCAAGGCCTCAAACGAAGACACCCGTCGTTTTGAGCGATCGGATCCACTAATATGGGTGGGGCACTTCCAAACGAACACTTCCAAACGAAGACACCCGTCGTTTTGCGTCGTTTTGAGCGATTGGGGGCACTAGTGCGGGCGGGTTGCATGTTACCCATAGAGGGGCTTCCGGCGTGGGAAGGGGCCGTGGATGGCAAAAAATCGGCTCCGGGGAGGGGAGGCTCCTCAAACGAAGACACCCGTCATTTTAAGCGAGCGGCTCCTCAAACGAAGACACCCGTCATTTTAAGCGAGCGGCGCCTCAAACGAAGACACCCGTTGTTTTGAGTGAGCGGAGCCGTAGTGTGGGTGGCCAAGGGTAGTTCCAGCGAAGGGGGTGGTGGCGTGAGCGGGGCGTGGGAGTGGCCGGGGAGGGGAGAAAAGCGGCCGGGGGAGCGGGGACGGCGCGGAGGGGGAGCGCGACGCGGGTGGACGCGTTTCAAAAAAGCCTCAATGGAGGGGGTCGAGGTGGGCGGGGTGTTTGGCCGGGCGCATCCTCGGATCGTTCAGACGCCCGGCACGGCCCCGCTTAGCCGATTCGGCCCATCACGTGTGGTCCTCCAGATCCACGAACACCTCTCGGCAAAAGCCAATCCCGTGGAACCAGTTCTGAGCGGCCTCGCGAGCCCGTTCGCTCATCCGCCGCGATCCGGTTGCAAATGCCCGAGTGCCGGGAATCCGGCAATGAATCGGCCAGGCCCGCGTGGATCTGGTTCAAATCCACGTACAGATGGCACA
>JBNJEM010000021.1:0-29029 GCA_051745935.1 Planctomycetota bacterium | reverse complement strand
CTTTTTTTCCGCAGGGCGAGGATCGGGCCCAACCGGAAGCTTGAATCTCGGGCCATCCTGGCACTGGGGCGAGGACAAACTCCAAGTCAGTGCGTACTGTATTGTTGCGCCCTGCTGGGCGCGGTGAACCCCGGGCCGAAAGGGACCGAAAGGACCAAGGGGACGAGGGGGGTGACCGGCACGGACGCGATTGAGGGGGATAACGGGTAAGCAGCGGGAGAGCGCGGAATATCTGCCGACCTCTTTCTTCATCCGTGGGTCCGTGCTGCCATCCGTGGCCTTATTTTCGCATCAGGAACACCGCTGGGCAGGGTCGCAGCGCGGGTGGCGAGGTCTTCGGCGTCCGAAGCGAGGACGCGCGGCAAATGCTGAAAACCTCGCAGCTCCAGGTCATTCGGCGATTCGTGCTTCGTCAGTGCTTGGATGCTTCGTGCTTCCTTCGGGCTTCGAACTTCCTTCGTGCTTGGGCATGTCGCGCTTCGGACTTGTTTCCCGTGCATGAGTATTGCGAGATCACGCTTGGTCATTTAGGTTTTGTTACCAGTTGTTATACGGGTCGCGGATGACTTTCTCCGTCGCGAGTCCGACCAACGGGAGGACGGCTTGCGCCGGGCAGCTTTCCACCCGGAAAAATCCAACCGCCTGAAATATAATCCCTTTTTGTGCTGAGTTTTTCATGTCCGTCACCACGGGTGCAAAGCCCCCGGTTTCCGGTCCCGCCCCTGGGGCGGAAGTGATGCGAATCCGCGGCGCGCGGGTCCACAACCTCCGGGATATTGACATCGACATTCCCCGCGAGCAATTGGTGGTGATAACCGGCCCGAGTGGTTCGGGAAAGAGTAGTCTGGCGCTTGACACGCTTTTTGCGGAAGGCCAGCGTCAGTATATCGACACGCTTTCGGTCTATGCGCGGCAGTTTTTTCATCAGCGAGAACGGCCGGACGTCGATTTGGTCGAAGGTTTGGAACCGACCATTTGCATTGATCAACGCCCTGGGGGGCCAAACCCACGCAGCACGGTGGCCACGGTCACGGAAATCTACGATTATCTGCGTTTGCTGATGGCGCGGCTGGGTCAAGCATACTGCTATCAATGTGGCCGATTGATTCAGCAGCAGACCCCGGAACAGATCCTTGAGCGGCTGATGCAGCTGCCTGAAGGAACCAAAACCATGATCATGGCGCCGCTGATCCGCGGGCGGCGTGGCGCGCACCGCGACGTGCTCGCTCAGGTGCGAAAAGCGGGATTGGTGCGGGTTCGCATCGACGGGCGGGTGTATGATATCGACCAGGTGCCGGAGCTGCAGCCTCGGCGCGTGCACCACATTGAGGCCGTGGTGGATCGCATCATCATTCGCGAAGGAATTCGCTCGCGCGCCCGTGAGTCGCTTGACGTGGCCATTCGTTTCAGCGACGGATTGGTGCTGGCCTGCTACTTGGCGGAGACGGAGGACGAGGGGGTGGCGTGGCATGATGTGCTCTTCAGCACTCGTTATGCGTGCGCTGATTGTGGTATCAGTTATTCAGAGCTGGAACCGCGCACGTTCAGCTTCAACAGCCCCTACGGAGTTTGTCCGCGCTGCGAGGGGATGGGCGTGTGCGTCGAATTTGATCCCGCGTTAGTGGTTCCCAACCGCGGCCGCTCGTTGGCGGACGGGGCGGTCGTTCCCTGGCAACCTCTTTCCGGGACCCAACTGAAGAAGTTGGCCAGGGAGCTGGAACCGTTCATGGCGGCGCGGAACTTTGACTGGCGGACTCCTCTGAGCACGTTGACACCGGCGGCGTGGAACGCGTTTCTGCATGGGACCGGAAAGGGTGATGGATTCCCCGGACTGCTCGCGTTGCTGGAAAAGGAACAAGCCACCTCCACGGACCAACGGCGACGGGAGCGATTGGAGACATTTCGAAGCCGGGTGGTCTGTGGGGAGTGTGGCGGATCTCGCCTGTGTCGCGAAGCCAACAGCGTGCGGCTCGGCGGGAAGTCGATGGGTGATATCACGGCTCTCTCCGTGGCCCAGGCCCACCGGTTTTTTGACCAGCTCCATTTCCAGTCGGAAAATAAACCGGTGGCTAACCCGCTGGTGGGGGAAATCCTCAAGCGTCTTCAATTCCTCGAGCAGGTGGGCGTGGAGTATTTGACGCTCAATCGACCCGCCGATACGTTGAGTGGCGGCGAATTGCAGCGGGTGCGGCTGGCCACCAGCATCGGTTCGGGATTGGTCGGGGTCTGCTACGTATTGGATGAACCGTCCATTGGTCTGCACCCGCGGGACAACCAGCGATTGATCGACGCGCTCCGCGATCTCCGCGACCAAGGGAACAGTGTCTTGGTGGTGGAACATGACAAAGCCATGATGTGGCATGCCGACCGCCTGATTGATATTGGGCCGGGCGCGGGGGAGGCTGGCGGCCGGATCGTGGCCATGGGAACCCCTCAACAAGTCCGTGAAAACGAGAATTCAATGACCGGTCGCTACCTGGCCGGCCAGCAATCGATCCCGGTTCCCACGCGGCGACGGCGAGTCGCCAAGTCTCGCTCCCTGGTCTTGCAGGACGTCTCCACCAACAACCTCAAGGCGGTTACCGTCTCTTTCCCATTGGCCGCGCTGGTTTGCGTGACAGGTGTGAGCGGTTCGGGCAAGAGTTCGCTCGTCAACGAAACCCTTGCACCGGCGGTGATCCGAAAACTGGGAAACGTCGCGCCCAAGCCCGGGCCGTACAAGAGTTTGCGCGGAGCACGCCAGATCGACAAACTGATTGAAATTGACCAGGCCCCCATTGGCCGGACGCCACGCAGCAATCCCGCCACCTACACTGGCGTGTTCGACGAAATCCGTAAAGTATTCGCCGCCACCCGAGACGCCAAACAGTTGGGGTTTCGTGCCAGCCGGTTTAGTTTCAATGTGAAAGGGGGACGCTGCGAAGCCTGTCAAGGGCAAGGGGTCACCAAAATCGAGATGAATTTCTTGCCCGACCTTTATGTGACATGCAACCAGTGCAACGGCGCCCGCTTCAACCGCCAAACCCTGCAGGTAAAATACCGCGGCCAGTCCATCGCGGATGTTCTCGAGATGTCGATCGCCGAGGCCAATCGGTTCTTCGAAAACATCTCCGCCATCACCCGCATGCTGACGTGTCTGGACCAGGTCGGACTCGGGTACTTGCGGCTGGGACAACCTTCGACCACCCTCTCGGGCGGCGAAGCGCAACGTATCAAGTTGGCGACGCAACTAGCACGGGCCGACACGGGAAAGACACTGTATTTGCTTGATGAACCCACCACCGGCCTCCACTTCGACGATATTCGGATGCTGCTGAACGTGTTGAGTCAGCTCGTGGATCAAGGTAATACGGTGATTGTCATCGAACACAACTTGGACGTCATCAAGACGGCGGATTGGATCATCGATTTGGGCCCCGAAGGAGGAGAGGGCGGCGGAGAAATCATTGCCGCAGGAACCCCCGAGACGATTGCTCGGACGCCCGGCAGCCACACCGGTGCCTATCTGGATGAAGTGTTAACAGCCGGTAACAAACCGTGACTCCCGCCTCCAAAACTCTCTCGGTGAAAGAATGGGAGAGGCAGGCAGGAGATCAGCCGTGCCGAGAGAGTGTCGTCGAAGCGTGAAGCCGGTTGTTTCAGTAGCTCTACAGCAGGTTCTCGAGCCGGTCGTAGTTTCGTCTGTCCAGCCCGTTTTCGTTGTAAGGCGCCTTTCCGCCCGCACGGTCGCGGATGTCCTGGTCGATATAGAACTCGTTGTGCGGCTTGAATCCGGGAACGGTCAGCACGTTGACGAAGACATCGAGCCCGCGATGGCCCACGCCGGGCGGGATGTACACCAGGTCGCCGGGCTCGAGCGGATGCTGCTGATACTGGGTCAGGTCCGTCAAGTCCGGAAAAACGAGGATCGACGGTTTTCGCCCGTGAGCCTCGAGCTGCTGCGTCTTCCCATCGAGGACCAGGTACATTTCCGTCTGGGGGAGTCCGCCGATCTTCGGCTGGGCCGGGTGGAAGTGGGTCGAAGAAAGCTCCCGCGGGATGTTGACCACGTGGGAGTTGACGAAATTGACCCCGTCGCCCCGCTGGCCCGGGTGGTCGAGGTACCAGGTGAGCGGAAGCCGGCGAAAGGGATCGAAGTCAAAGCTGCACCCACCCGCCGTATCGACCAGGTAACGCAAACGCCGCGCGGTCGATATGTGGCTTTCCGTCCGATCCGTCTTCTCCAAAGTCAGGCAACGGAAGCGGCCCCGAACCGAAACCTCCTCCTCGCCCCGGGCAATCACCTGGTCTCCGGCCATGATCGGCTCGTAGGATCCGGCCTGCTTGGTCGCGTAGCCCACGTCCCGATAGAAGTCAAACAGCGAAACCAGGGCGGCCTCCACTCGCTCGTCCTCGGCCCAGGGCCGCGGGAGGTGCTCGAGATTCCAGAGCTCGACCGGAAAATCGCCGACGAAGACCTCGCCGTCCCACCGCTCGAGGATCGCCTCGACGTGGACGGATGCCTCCTCCGAGAGAGAAGCGAGTCCCTCTTTCAAAACCCCGAGCGTCTCGGCGAAGGCAGGATCGATCCGGTCGGGCTCGTAGGAGTCGGGGAGCGGGTCCTGCCCGCCCTCCTGCGTCCGATAGCCGTTGGGCAGGAACATCTCGCCGCTGCCCTGGTAAATCCAGAAAACTCGCATCCCGCCACGCTCGGCACGCAGGACACTTTGGCCGTCCACGTCGACCGAGCTCATTTTCATCCCCGGATAGTCGGCCGCGAAGACGTCCCGCACCTTCGCGAATGCCCGGGAATCGCCCACGTGGACTTTTGGCACCGGTCCCTTGGCGCTGCCCGGGCCGGCGGCCAAAGCCCCTCGCGAGCGAACAATCGCCGGTGCCCCGAAAAGCGCTGTGGCTGCCGTCCGCGCAATGAATCGGCGTCGTGTCAAAGACATGCGTGATCTCCTGGTGGATACTCGATTATACCGGTCGCGGATGACTTTCTCCGCGGCGAGTTCGACCAACGGGAAGACAGCTTGCGTCGGGCAGCTTTGCACCCGGACCAATCCGACCGCCTGAAATATAAATACTCGTTTACATGAACGAAATGACCGAGCGTGATTCCGATCAGATATGCAGCTCGACGACATCCTTGTCGTGCACGACATAATCCCCTTTGACATAAGTGCCATCATGGACATGGCTGCCCCAAACGCGAGCATTCTTGAAATTCTCCGCGAAGTCCTTGTGGACCAAACTGGCTACTTCAAGCAACGTCCCGCCACGATATATGGTGTACGGCCGATCATGATCGGGATTCTTCTCCTTGGGCATTTTCGTGTACACCCGGACCACGTCCATTTTGCGATAAATCGCATCGCGAAGGGCTTCCAAGCCAACATTCTCTTTGGCGGAAACGTGGTATTCCGGAAACTGAAGGTCGCAAAACTCGTGAAAAAGCTGGATTCGGTCGTTCGCCTCGGGATCGTCGATTTTGTTGAAAACCAAAAAGGTTTGAGTAAAGGCGACGCCAATATCGTCTTCATCCAGATACGTGGACTCGGCCAACCGTGTACTGGTCTGCTCCAATTTGGTGACCACCGCTTGCGCGTCTTCGATCCCGTCGTCACTTCCCGCGTCAACGACAAGCAGGACGAGATCGGCCCCCCGAATGAGCCCCAGGGTTGTCGAATCCAAAACATCGTGTGTGATGGGCGGCGTATCAATCAATTGCACCATGACATCTTCCCACGGCATCATCCCCGGCACTGGCTCGCGGGTGGAAAACGGGTACAGGGCGACTTCCGGCGTGGCCCGGGTCAGACTAGCCAGCAAATGGCTCTTTCCCACGTTCGGCGCGCCCACGATCACGGCTCGCCCCGCCCCTTGACGCGGAATGCGTAGCCCCTTGCTCCGCTTGCCGCCCGCGCTTCGCCCCCGCTGCAGCTCCTTTTTGGTCTTGCTGATCTTCTGTTTCAAATCAGCCTGAAGCTTATCTGTTCCTTTGTGCTTGGGCAGCGCCCGCAACATCGCCTGCAAACATTCAAGCTCTTCCTCCGGCGTCGAAGCTCGACGGTATTCCGCTTCGGCCTGAAAATATTGAGGGGTTAAATTCGCGGGCATGATCGCATTACTCGGATGATCGGTCGCACTCTTGCTTCAGTATACCTGTGCATAATACCCTCACCTGCCACCGCCGGGAGTCGCACGTTCGAAGCGAGCTTCTTAACCCGACGGACGCGTTCACTTACCGAACCAGCCATTCGGGCCATCGCCACGACAAACGGCATCACCCCATCGAACCGGACGGCGGATGGCTCGCGCGTCAGGTGGCATTCCGCCAACCATTGCACGGAAACATTCCTTTCAAACCGATGCTGCTTCAGATGTGTTGCCTTGGGCGTGTTCCCCCAGATGCTGGCCAGACGCTGACACGGCGGGACGTTGTCGCCCCAAAAAGAAGTAGCCAATCGCCCACCGCGACGAGGAGAGTGCATTCACCGCACAAAGCGCCCCCAGAGTGTCAGACAAATCCAGGCGCGGAAACCATGTGGGGAACGTTCTTCATCGGCGCCAAACGCGTGAGCGCCAGCGTCGCAAACGCGCGAGCGGCTATCCCGACGCCATTGTCGCCCTAAAAAGATCTCGTTCTTTCGTCCCCACGTGGCTCACTGGCAGCCACGGCGCGAACCGCGCGCGGGGCGGCCCCTTGACCGGGTTCCACTGATCCTTTCCCAGACCGTCCCAGTTTGTCAATTCCACTTATGGCCGCCAACAACGCGCTCGCTCACGCGCTTTGACCATACCACATGAGTCACACAGCTGACAATGCCCGCCGGGCGATGGGGCCCGCCGGGCGATGGGGCCCGCCGGGCGATGGGGCTACCGGGCTACGGGGCGATACTGTGCCATCCGCCGTCGTCGAGGGACTCGCGGCGGGACTGTTGCTGGCCGGTGGTGACTGGCCGGCGCGACACGGTCTTCTCTTGCGACCATGAAATCGGCGCGTAGTCCCAGCGCGCCGCGCCGTCGTCACGCGTGGCGACTCGGTCTTGCGGGTTCAGCAACTCGGGCGACGTTGAATTGTCGTCTTCCGGTGCCGGCACGGCATCCGGATCCGGAACAGGGGTCGGTCTCCGGATATTCCTTTGTTTTTCCGGTCGTTCCTCCGCGGGCAACGGCACGGTGCTTCCCCGCGGCTGCCGAGACGTTGGGGGCTGGCGAGACGTTGGCGACGTTCTCGACTGCCGCCCCCCTCCCCCTTCGGATCTCAAGGTCGTGGTCCCCGGGCGGTTGGAGTTTAATCCCGTGCTCCGATTGGTGGAGGATGAGGACGACCCCGCGCCGTCCGCCCCACCTTGCACCTCGCCTGGCTCCAAGCTCGGCCGTGTGTCCGCCGGCGACGGTGATTGCCCGGAACCCTCCGATGTGCCGTCTCCGGGCGTCAAGGTTGGCGCATTGCCATTGTCTGCCGGAGGCGAGGTGGAAGGCGCCGAATCGGGCGCGTAATAGGGTTCGGGGGTCCCACCGGGCATGGAACCACTTCCACCCGGCTGGCTCGTTCCGAAAGACGGAGCGGGAACCCCGCTTTCGGACATCGTTACCGCTGGCGGAGCACAGACGGTTGTGGCGGGAGCGGGAGCGGGATCGCAGAGTCCGAACAGCCTGCCGAAGAATCCGCAACGGCGACGAACCGGCCGCCACGCGTACGTGGTACACGGTTTCATCACCGTAACCTGTTGTCCCGTAACGGCGTCGGTCGACGTGGTGGGCTCGTATTGCGTTACCGGAACCCGTTTCCATGTGGTACGATACTGTGTCTGACGAGCCGCTCCGATACGAGGACGGGAGGAAGAATCACATCCCAAGCGATCTCGTAAACGTTCCAAAATGCCCGGCCGTTGCACAACCGGCGGTGGAGAATAGACGGTCACCGGCGAACAAACCACGTTCGGAGCATACTGGGCCGAAGCTGCGGTTTGGCCGGTGCCGGTCGGTTGACCACAAGACGAAGACGAATTCGCGACAACGGGGCTCGAAACCGACCTCCTCTGGCTTGAAGATGGCAGGGGCGGCGACACTGGCGCGGGCCCCGCGGGAGCCGGGGAGTACGTAACCACCTCCGGACTCTCGGGCGCGCACGGGCTGAACAGCCAATCGAACATGGAGGCTCCCTCCGCCGGGCAGACGCCCAACAGCGTGTATCCAGTGATGAAGAGTGTTCCGAGGGTAGAACGCCATGACCACGAATACATGTTCTCGCTCCGTTTCAACTCAGTGTCGAAGCACTCACGATACCAAGGGGCTAACTCCGTAACGCATCCGTGTCGAGATGCTTGCAGTGAGAAAAACGCAACCTCACGCCAACCCACTAGCCTCCCTTCACGCACGCCGTCAGGGCCTTCCCGACCTGCTGAATCGTAGGTCACGAGGGCCAAAAAGTTAACAAGAAACGCCGAAAAAACTCGATTTCAGTCAGCCAAGCGCCACTTCGTGACGCCTGAGGAATCTCCGCCACAAAGGCAATACCTTACAAATTCGCGAAATGGTTTAGGAGGGTAATCCGGGTAGAGTCCAGGTGATGGCTCCTCGGAAAACCACAGTGCCTCCACCGGAAGCGGCTCCGCCGGAGTTTGGGGGTTCATTGCCCCCAGTTGGAACGACGAAAAACGTTCAGTCGGGGCAACCCCTATTATCGATCGTGCCTTGCCTCCCGGTCGTGTGGAACCAAGGCTCCCCGGGATCCCGTGGTCCGCGGCCCAGTGGGAACCAAAGGGGCGCGACCGGTTTGGTCGCCCCATCCTATGCGAATCCCGAAGGTTACAGCGTCTCCGCACACCAATCTCAGCGCCCTTCGCGGCAGCGTGTTTCATGCAAATCGTACAATTCGAACAGGACTTCTCGGACGTTGCCCTTCCATGCCCGAAAACAATCAGCAACCTCCTGCCGTTTGATACCACTGTCGGCGAAATGTTTCTGGCTCGAAAGGGGGCTGGCACCCCGTGTTCTTGCGTTGGTTGGACTCTCGGCGGCCAACTCGCTTCGCGACACGCGTGGTCCGCTGGCGTCGGGTGCTAGCAATTGCGAGACCAACCGCAACACAATGGGAAGAGAAGGCTGGACCTGATGGATTAAGGGGAAGCCGGCGTCGGCGTGACTTGTGACCAGCAATCCCGAACCGGCGCGACGACAGCGACGTTTCAACTGCCACCGGGCCCAGCGGTCCAGCTGTTCATAGCCATCCACGATGATCAAGTTGTTCCGCGGCGAGGCGGTTCGAGTGGGGCGTGGCGTCTTGGGTAGCCGGCGTTGTCCGCCTCGTAACGTATACCACTCAATCTGACGGCCAGCCTTTTCCAGCCGGGGGCGGAGCGTATGGAGCAATGTCGTTTTCCCCGCCCCATGGGGCCCGAGCAGTTGTCCCCACCAACCGAACGTCCGTAACCTTTCCACCAACCGGTCGGCGTTTTCGCCTGGCGGGAACAAGAACTCCAGGGCGCCGGGTTGCACGTGGCGAGTGGAGAACGGGTTTCCGCCGGAGAGGTTCATCGTGTATTCAACCCGTTTGGGAACGGCACGAACGTGATCAATTATATTTCAGGCGGTTGGATTTTTCCGGGTGGAAAGCGGCCCGACGCAAGCCGTCCTCCCGTTGGTCGGACTCGCGGCGTAGAAAGTCATCCGCGACCGGTATATTTCAAGGGGCAACGGTCGTGGCAAGGCAATGGGTTCACTCGGTCGCCACGCATTCGGTCAATTCGGTATCTGGCACCAGCTGTGCCGGCGGCACGTTTCCAAGGACGAAGGTTTGTTCAAAGAAGACGTCTCGACCGGGCCGGAGAAAGGCGCGGACCCGGACGCACCAACGGATTTTAATGGTGACGCCGGGGTACGTCAGCGGGCTGTTGGGCAATCGTGCATTTAGTTTTCGAAGTGCTCGCAGGTCTCGATCTTCGACGTCCGATGGAAGTTTGCGTTCAAAGTAGTGCACGCCTAAATCTTCTTCTCCTTTTCCCTCGGTGTGCCAAAGTAACGACGCTTCCACGGCTTGAATGTCCTTTGCTTCCACCGCATCGACCTGGTATTCGCAATGCAGCACTTCCCCGGGTTGAAATGGCCGGTTCTGGCCGCGAATGCGGATACTGATCAACGGCTCCATCTATTCCTCCTTCCGGGACGCTTCATTTGGATAGACGACAACCGGAAAACTTCGGGTGAATTCGGGCCACGATCTGGCCCGACCTCGCAACAGCAGCATCCACCGGATGGCGTTATGGCCGGCGTGAAATGAGTGCATGACGTGTGTCGGGACCCACAGCTCACATTCACGCTCAAACGCCCGGCCTGGCTCAACGTCAAAGTTCCTTTCACTTAACACGTGGTCACGGAACACGCAGCATCGCTCGGTGCGAATATCGGTTCCCTGCCGAAACGTCGTTTCTTCCACGCACATCAACAACAATTCCAGGGATTGCATGTGCAACCGCCCCGCCTGCGACAGGAACAGCCGATAGGTGTGTCCGGGGACCAACGGATGATCCGAGATTTCCACGTGTGTCGGCCCGATTCCAGTATGCAACAGCATTTGTTGGGCGAAGTAGTACGTTGCCCAGATGCCAATCACCACGAACGGCAGCACGAATAGGGTCAGAAACCAGTCAGGCTGTCCAACGACGTGGTTCTTGATTGCCACCATCACCAACACGGCCGTGATCCCGTTCCAGACCAGGAAGAAAGCCGTGGCGGCGAATAGAACCCACGGTCCGGAGTGCGTGACGGGCAGGCGGTAGGCCAGTCTCGTTCCCGGGCTGTTCGTCAAATTCGCATCCCGTGGAATGTTCGGAAATTCACGTCCCGACGGCAAGGCCTCGCGGATCAAGTCAATGTCAGCGGCACGGCGCGCCATGGCGGAACGCCGCTCGGCCGATGTTCCAACGTGCAATGCCGTATAAACCACGCCGCTACCGCCAAGCAGCGTGAACGAGACGGTGACCAGCACCATCAGCCAATACCCAAATCCAGGCTGATAAAGCTGCGGCGCCTCCGCCACCACGTGCGAAACCACGAGGTAGGCCAGCGAGAGCGCCCCGAGCAGAAACAATGTGCCAAAGAAGAGAGCTTCTCCCAAGCCACCGATCAACTGTGAACCGGTGCGACGATCCCCTCGCTTCTTCTCCCACAGCCGGAAAATTCGGGCCACAGTCGCTGCCTTCCGGAAAACCGTGATGCGTCTTCATCTCTGGAGCCCCCGCGCGGTTGGGCTCCGCCGTCCCCCGTGGGGCGAGTGGCTCACTCGCCCCCTCCGTGACAGCGGAAAACGCGGGGGTCGAGCGGCAAAGGGCGGTCCCCTTCCCAAGAGCTAACGTTGCGCCGCAAGCTGGCTCTCGCGTACAAAACCGATCTTCGCCAACGCGTCATAGACTTCCTCGAGCGTTTTCTCGCCAAAGTTCGAGATGTTTAGCAGATCGGCTCGCGTACAGTGCAGCAAATCGTTAACCGTGAAGATGCCGCGCTCCTCCAGGCAGTTCGTGGTGCGAACACTGAGCCCGATCTCCGCCGTGCTCATTTCCAGATGCTGTTGCAAATTGCGCGAGGCTTCCTCGGCTCGACTCAATCGCATGCGAGTTCCCATGGGTGATCCTTTCCCCTTAACGAAAACGACATTTGCAGTAACGGTACTCACTCGGCTCCGCCTCCCCCCCTCATCCGGCACGGGCGGCGGCGCGTGAGGCACAGTATAACGGCCGTTCCCGAATACGGGACAAGTTTCCCGCGAAATTTTCCAAAAAATTCACGCTTGGTGCTGTCACCAGCCCGCCGTTCGGCGGGTCCTCGCGGCGAGGCTTCGAAAACGCTCTGGTTCTATGCGCGGGCCCTCGTCCGCTGGAAAAATCCACGTTGATTCGCTACGCTGGCCTGGTGGACGCTGGCCTTGCGGTAGACTAGCGCAGCCTCGCTCCCCTCGGCCGCAACCAAACAGGATTGGGTCGTGAACTTCGATGGCCCGGGCCGAGCGAGCGTCGTAACACGAGACCCTTTCCAGGAGGCAACCCGCGCGAGCGGAGCCCGTATGCGGCCCCGCTACGCTGCCGCGGACGGCCAAACGGACATGACTTTTTTGGGGTAAAGCGGCCTTGGCGGTCGGGCAACCTCGGGTTGATACGGACATCCATGAAAACAAACTCGTTCATCGCGCCGGAGTGGCAATCTTGCGGCCCGGAAGACATCTTGGCGTCCCTCACCCCATCTCAACGCGAGGCGATCGAGCACATTGAGGGGCCACAACAAATCATAGCGGGGCCGGGGAGCGGCAAGACGCGAGTGGTCACGCACCGTATCGCGTATATGTTGCTCAAGGAAATTCCCGATTATTGCATCGTGGCCCTGACGTTCACGAATAAAGCGGCGGATGAAATGCGGCAGCGCGTGGACGCGCTGTGTCCCGATCGGCACGTGTGGATTGGGACGTTTCACCGCTTTTGTGCTCAACAGTTACGCCACCATGCTTCGCTGGTGGGGCTGCAAGAGAACTATTCGATTCTCGACGTGGAAGCCAGCATGAAGGTGTTGCGCGAGGCGATTGAAGAGGCTGGCGTGGAGTTGGTCCACGACACGCCGCGTCGCATCGCGGGCGCGATCAGTTGGGCCAAGAACGACTTAATCACGCCGGAGCAATACGAGCCGGCGCCGGGCGATGCGATCGGCACGTTGGTGGATCGCGTCTATCCGCATTACCAACGCCTGCTGTTGGGCGCCAACTCGGTTGATTTCGACGATCTTTTGATGCACGTGGCCGTCCTGTTGCGGGACAATCCCCAGTTGCGTCGGACGCTGGACAAGCGGTTCCGCTACATCATGGTGGACGAGTATCAGGACACGAACCTGGCCCAGTACGCCATTGTAAGATCCCTCTCGGTTGATTACCCCAACCTGTCGGTGACCGGCGATCCCGACCAGTCGATCTATGGTTGGCGAGGCGCGACCATTCGCAACATTTTGGAATTTGAACGGGATTTTTCAAGCGTCCATGTGGTGCGATTGGAAGAGAATTTTCGCAGCACCCAATCGATCCTGCAAGCAGCCGACCAATTGATTGCCAACAATGTCAATCGGAAGGAAAAGAGGCTTGAGCCTCGCAGCGCAAAAGGCAAGCCGGTGCGGGTCTCCGTCTACCCCACCGCTCGATTGGAGGCGGATGCGATCGTCGCTCGGATCGCCAACGAAGTGGCCGCTCGGCAACGACGCTACCAGGACTACGCCATCTTTTACCGGACCAACGCGTTGTCACGGACACTCGAACAATCCTTCCGGACGATGGGGGTACCTTACCAGATTGTTCGCGGCCTGGAATTCTATCAGCGTCAGGAAATCAAGGACATCCTGGCTTACGTCCACCTGCTGAACAATCCCGCCAATGATGCCGCGTTCTTGCGGATCGTCAACACGCCACCCCGCGGCATTGGAAAGGTCACCGTCGGCCGGTTGAGGCACTACGCTCGCCAACATCGCCTGCCTTTGTTCGAAGCCGCCCGGCGGGCTGGAGTAATCGAGTCGCTGTCGAAAAGAACGGCCGCGGCGGTGGCCAAATTCGTCGCCTTGATGGATTCCGTCCAGTCGCGAGGTACCGACGCGGCCGAGATGGTCATCGGTGAACTCGTCCGTGCCAGCGGCTATCGCGACTGGCTGTCCGCCTCCGGGGAGGAGGAGCGGTTGGAAAACCTGGACGAGCTGCTGACGGATGCCCGCGAGTTCGACGAATCGCATCCCGAGGAGGGGGGGCTGGAAGCCTACCTCGAACAAACCTCTCTCGTGGCGGATGTGGACGATTGGGATACGGAGAATAATTGCGTCTCGATGATGACATTGCACGCGGCCAAGGGATTGGAGTTTCCCGTGGTGTTTGTCGTCGGCTTGGAAGAAGACATGCTGCCGCATCTTCGCAGCAAGGAAGACCCGAACCAGGTGGAGGAAGAACGCCGGCTGCTGTTCGTGGGCATGACGCGGGCGAAAGAAGAACTCCACCTAGGCGCCGCGCAACAACGCACCATCCGGGGCAAGGTTGACGTCCGGGTGACCAGCCGCTTTCTGATGGAGTTGCCACGCGAAGAAATGGACGTGGTGGGGGATATTAGCTACCTCGACGCGGACTACCAACCTGTTGATGATTGGGGCAACGGTTCATACGATTGCCAGAGTGAATGTCTCGCGGACCTGGACTTCCCCCCCGATTGGGACGCGGGCTTTCCAGGGGACCAGCCGTGGGGCGACTCGGCCACGCTGGAATGTCAGGGAGATGCCAGTTCCGAGGATCCGGAGCCGCCAGCGGCCCGGGCCTCGTTGGTCACCGCCGCCGAGATGGCCGAATCGGATTCCGAGGACGCCAAGATTTCCCCGGACGCATTTCGACAAGGCATGGCCGTGGTCCATCCCAGCTATGGCATTGGGAAGATCGTGACGGTGGAGGGAACGGGTGCGAAACGCTCCGCGTGTGTCCAGTTCTCCGAACCCACCGGTAAGCGGCGTTTCCAACTCGCTTTCAGTCCCCTGCGGCCCATTGGCCGTTGAATGCCTGGTTTCAAGGACGGAACGGTGGCCGGCGCGCGCGTCCCGAGGCCGGTTCGAACCGGCGGCCGGGGGACCAAGCCCCTTCGCGCGGGGGAAGGCATGGCGATGAGCGAGGGGGCGATGGGGGTTGCCGACTGGCTTCAACGCTTGTGTCCAGCCGTCGTGTTTCTCTATACTGCCAACGTCAATGAATCCGGTAATGAGCAGCTACACAATGGAGGGGACGGCACAACTCGATACCTCCCAACCACTCATTGAGCTGGCGCGGTCGGTGGAGCAGCACGACGACTTCCAAGAAGCCGTGGCAGCGCTGCAAGCGGGCGGCCAGGCCACGTTCGATGGCGCGGTGGGAGGTGGGTGCGCGCTGGTACTGGCGGCCTTGGCGTCGCGGTCGGACAACACGATCGTTGTGGTCTGCCACAGTGAGGACGCGGCCGATGCAGTCGCTGAGGACGCGTCGCTGTTTGCCGCCGGCCAGCCACTTCGGTTCCCCGCGTGGGAAACGACGCCCGAAGAGCACAAGGTTTACGACGAGACCTATGGCGAGCGTCTGCGAACGCTCAAAGAGCTCCATGCGCGGCGCGATCCGTCGCGGCAAGCGGCCATCGCGGCCTCTTCCGCGCCGCTCGACCGCGTGATTGTGGCGAGCGTTCACGCCTTGATGCAGGCCGCCCCCACGCGCGACGTGATTAGTGCCAGTACCCGGCAACTGGCCATTGGTGACCAACTGGATACGGCTCACTTCAAGAGTTGGTTGGTCCGGAACGGGTTTCACGCGTCGTCCGCCGTGGAGTTGCCTGGCGAGTTTTCCGTGCGAGGCGGGATTCTCGATTTGTTCGCGGCTGATTGGGATCAACCGGTACGAATCGAGTTGTTCGGGGATGAGATTGAATCGATTCGACGATTCGATGTCGCGACACAGCGCAGCACCGAGACCCTGGAACGGATCGAGATGACGGTCGTGCGACCCGAACGTGAGGGCGACACGCCGTTCACGGATCATGTCCCGCCGTCCAGCTGGTTTGTGTTGGTGGACCTCCCGCGGGTCGAAGCGGAGGCGCAGCGTTATTACAGCCAGTTGGAGTCGCCCGAGCGCTGCCTGGACCCTCGACAGGTACACCGAGGTCTGATGCAGTTTCCCCTCGCCAGCGTGGCCGCGTTTACCCAATCCCCGGCTGGCCCCGTCTGCCGACTGCCCTTGGAGTCGATCGAGCGGTTGAGCGGCGACATCGACAAGGTGCGCGGAGAATTGGATCGCATCGGCGACGAGCACCAAGTCTATCTTTTGGCTCACACGGAGGCGGAACGGCAACGACTGGGCGAGATTTTCGCCCCCATCCGGCTGATGCAGGAGGGCCGGCTTCATCTGCTTGTTGGCCGGCTGAGCCGCGGCTTTCGTTTTGTTCCCCAACACATCGTGTTGATCAGCGGCGCTGAACTGTTCCAACGTAGCGAACTCCGGCGAGCTCCCCGCCGGCGACTCGGCAAGGTTATCGACAGTTTTCTCGAGTTGCAGGAGGGAGATCTCGTCGTGCATTTGGCACACGGGATCGGCCGCTATCGGGGCATCCAAAAGATCGACAAACAGGGGCATGAGGAAGAGCACCTGCAGATCGAATTCCATGGCGGCGCGAAAGTGTACGTCCCCGCTTCGCGAATCCAGCTGGTGCAGAAATATGTCGGGGGGAGTAAGAGCCGGCCCTCGCTGGCTCGTGTGGGCAGCAAAACGTGGGTTCGCCAAAAAGCGGCGGCCGAGGCCGCGGTCACGGACATGGCCGCGGAAATGCTGCAGATCCAGGCCCAGCGGCAGCTGAAACTGGGGATTGCTTTCTCGGAAGACTCGCAGTGGCAGCAGGAGTTTGATACCGCCTTCCCTTATCAGGAAACCGAGGACCAACTCCATGCCATCGACGCCATCAAGGGCGATATGCGGGAGCCGCGCCCCATGGATCGCCTGTTGTGCGGAGACGTCGGGTTCGGCAAAACGGAAGTCGCCATGCGAGCCGCCTTCCGAGTGGTCGACAATGGCTATCAAGTGGCCATGTTGGTGCCCACGACGATCCTGGCTGAACAACACTACCGGACCTTTCGAGAACGCATGGGAGAATTCCCGTTCGATATTGCCAGATTGAGCCGGTTTTGTTCCCTCGGCGAACAACGGCAAATCCTCAAGGAGCTGGAAGCAGGCCGAGTGGACATCGTCGTCGGCACGCACCGCTTGGCCTCGCCGGACATCAAATTCTTCAACTTGGGGTTGGTGATTATCGACGAAGAACAGCGGTTTGGCGTGAAAGTCAAGGAACGTCTGAAGCAATTGCGGAGCACGGTGGATGTGCTGACGCTCTCCGCCACGCCAATCCCCCGAACGTTGCACATGTCGTTGGTCGGCGCGCGCGATATCTCCAACCTCGAAACGCCCCCCGAAGATCGACTGACCATAAAAACTCACGTCACTCGATTCGATCCGGACATCATCCGGCATGCCGTGCTTCGGGAACTCAATCGCGGCGGTCAAATCTACTTCGTGCACAACCGAGTTGAAGACATCGAACTGGTGGCCCAGCGGCTGAAGTTCATTGTTCCCGAAGCCACCCTGCGAATTGGACATGGACAAATGCACGAAGCCGATTTGGAACGAGTGATGGTGGATTTCGTCCACCAGAAGTTCGATATTCTGCTCGCAACCACCATCGTCGAAAGCGGCTTGGATATTCCCAATGCCAACACGATCTTCGTGAACGAGGCAAACCGTTATGGCTTGGCCGACCTGCACCAGCTCCGCGGGCGCGTCGGCCGCTATAAGCACCGGGCCTACTGTTACCTGTTGATCGACCCCCACGCGAGCATTACTCCCAACGCCGCCCGGCGGTTGCAGGCCATTGAGGAGTTCAGCGATATGGGGGCCGGCTTCGCGATTTCCATGCGCGATTTGGAAATTAGGGGGGCTGGGAACTTATTGGGGACTCAGCAGAGTGGGCATATTGCGGCCGTCGGCTATGAACTCTATTGCCAACTGTTGGAAACGGCCGTCCGGCGATTGAAGCACATGCCGCCGCCGGTATCCATCGACGTGAGCGTCCGTCTGCCGGGCGCCATGCTTTTTCCCCCCGACTACATCGAAGATCAGCGCCTCAAAATCGACCTCTACCGGCGGCTCTCCCGCGTCACCACCCCCGATCAGCTGACCACGTTCCACCAGGAACTGATCGACCGTTTCGGACCCCCGCCTCCCCCCGTGGACCGCCTTCTCGAGGTCGCGAAACTGCGAATCGACGCGGCGAGCTGGCACATTTCCGCAATCCACATCGAAGATGAGTACTTGGTGTTTCGGTACACCGATCGTTCACGCATGGAACAATTGGCCAGATCCCGTCAAGGCCGGCTTCGGTTGGTGGATGAATCGAGTGCATATCTTCCGATACAGGAAGACGTTAGCGATCCGGACGCCATTATTCAACTCGCGAAATCAGTGTTGCGACCAGCCCGCTAAGCCGTCTATAATCCGTCCGCACATTAGGGCGGTACCGCTGCGCGTCCTGCTGGGGTCTCCCCAGCGCTCTCCTCTCATTAGCCGAGAAGAAGGTGTCCCGTGGCTCGTTTTTTCATCCATTTCCTGGTCGCTTCCGCCAGTCTGTCGCTGTTACTGTGGTGCCCCGCCGTGCCAGCGGTTCACGCCGAGTCGCTGGCCAGCAAGCCGGTGCCCGTCAAGCCGGTGCCCAGCAAGCTGGTGAACCGGATGCTGACGCCGACCGAAGTTCTGGCCGTCGTCGGCGATCAAACCATACTGGCCGGGGACATCCTGCCCACCATCGACCAGGCTTTGCAGGACGCCGAGGACCAAGTCCCCCCCCAGCAGCTGGACCAACAGCGCGCGCTGTACGTCCGCCAACTGCTGCCGCGCAAAATCGAATCGAAACTGGTCTTGCTCGATTTTTACCGGACGATCCCCGAGGATAGGCTCGACGAGGTCCTGGCCAATATCGACCAGCAGGTGGAGGAACAGTTCTACCAAGAGCAAGTCCCGCGACTCAAGAAGCAACTCAACGTCAACTCTCTGCGGGAACTTGATAGCAAGCTGCGTTCATTTGGCACCAGCATCGACATGCAAAAAACATCGTTTCGGGAGCAGATGATCGTGCAAACCACGATCAGCCAAAACGTCGAACAGACGCCCGAAGTCACGCATGACGAGTTGTTGGACTATTACCACGAACATATCGAGGATTACAAGATAACGGCTCAAGCAAAGTGGGAAAAGCTCACGGTGCGGTTTGACAACTTCCCAAGCAAAAGCGAGGCGGACCGCGCCCTCGTGGAAATGGGCAACCAGGTCTTGCGGGGCGCGGATTTCGCAACCGTGGCGAAAAAGTATTCCCAGGGCACCAATGCCTGGAAGGGAGGCTACCACGATTGGACCCCTCGGGGAAGTCTGGTTTCCGAGGTACTCGACGAAGCCATCTTCACCTTGCCGCTCAATCGCCTGAGCAAAAAACTGGAGGATGAACGCGGTCTACATATTGTCCGCGTGCTGGAACGGCGGGAAGCGGGCCGGGTTCCCTTTAAAGAGGCCCAAGATGAGATCCGAGAAAAGCTTCAAGACAAACACCGCGAACAGCAGACACGCGAATACTTGGAAGAGCTTCGCGAAAAAACCTACATCCGTACCATTTTCGACGACGTCTCCGGGGTCGACGCCGCACGCGACCCGGACACGGGAAGTCCCATGGGCCAGTTCGGCGCCAACACGATACCTTGCCATGAAACTGTAGCCGTTCGCGGGTGCCGCTACACGGCCTGGACACGCAAGGCTCGCATGGATGCCACGCGCTTGTCCCGTGGTGGTTCACGCTCGCCGCTACAAACCGGCCAGACACACCACTCCTGG
Organism: Planctomycetota bacterium; assembly: GCA_051745935.1. Lineage (GTDB taxonomy): Bacteria > Planctomycetota > Planctomycetia > Pirellulales > Pirellulaceae > JBNJEM01. Next base: position 9,600 of record JBNJEM010000021.1, on the reverse strand, counting down.
CCGTCGTAGCGTGGAACGTAATGGACCACGGGACAAGCCCTTTTTCAACCTGTGCAACGGACGTGCGAACACCCGCGGATACCCGTCTCTTGCCCGTGAACGGCTACCTTACGGGTTTCGACTTACGCGGAACAACCAAGCGTTTCGCCCGAGGACATCCGGCGTGGGAGCGGTTAGCTTTCCGCGAGTTCGTCGTTGGGTTGGATGATGGCCCGGATCACGCCGTCCGCGTAACGATGAACCAGATCAAACGCTTCGGTGACCTTCTCCAAGGGGAAAAAGTGGGTCGCGAGCGGCTTGAGGTCAAGGCGCCCGGAGGTGACCAAGGGCAAGCATCGGGCCGCTTCGCCGTTGGAACGTCGCACATGCCGCATGAGAAGCTCCTTTCGGCGGCATTCGTGCATCGGGACCCACCGTTCATCCTCCGAGGGGATCCCGATGAGTAAAGCACGCCCGCCCACCGCGGCCGCTCGGCAGGCATGCGTAACCGTCTCCTGCTCTCCAGCAGCCTCGAACGTCACGTCCACGCCGCGGCCCCCCGTTTCTTCCCGGATCCACTCCACCACGTCTCCCTGCCCCGCGTTCAGCACCGCATCCGCCCCGAGCGTCTCGGCCAGCGACAGACGGTCCGGAACAAGATCGGTCGCGAACACTCGCTTCACGCCGGTCAAACGGAGCGCCAGCAGCGTGCAGAGACCGATCGGCCCGGAGCCGAACACCGCCGCGGTTTCTCCTAGAGCGGGACGAGCAAGGGCCACGGCATGCAGCCCGACCCCTAACGGCTCCGTAAGCGCGGCTTCGACCAGCGACAGCGTATCGGGGATCGGGATGCAGCAATGAGCCGGCATCAGGTGATATTGCTCGAAGATGCCGTCGATCGGTGGCGTGCCCAGGAATTTCACGTGTGGACAAATATGATATTGGCCCGCTTGGCAACATTCGCACCGCCCGCACGACGCAGCCGGTTCGATGGCTACCCGGGTTCCTGGCTCCAGGTCGACGCCCGGGCCCACCGCATCCACCACCCCCGCCGCTTCATGACCGAGCAGCGTGGGATATTGTACGATCTGCCGGCCGATCCGGCCCTCCTCGTAATAGTGAACGTCCGACCCACAGACGCCCACGGCCGCGATCCGAATACGCGCTTCGCCCGGCCCCGGCTCGGGGACCGGGCGTTCCTGGATCTCAATCGTCCGTGGAGCCGTCAACACGGCGGCTTTCATGACAGTCCTTTCCGGGCGGTTACCAGTTGTCGGTTCTGAACGGCAAGGCGGGCAAACCGGCTTTGTTGGCCAAGTTCGGCTCGGCTTCCTCGTGCCACCCATAGCGCACCGCCACGGGCTTATCAACGCCCTCGGCTGAAACGAGTACGGTGTCGCCGTCGATCTTCGCCTTGGCGTCCACGAACTCCTCGTCCTCGCCCGCGATCTTGAAATGGGTCAGCGGCTTACCGTCCCGGCTGACCAGGCCGCCGTCGACGTGGTCGAACTCAACGCGGATTTTACCGTCCACCACTTCCATGGACTTGTAAAGTGGCCCCGAATAGACGAGATCTTCATGGCCATAGGTCTTCGCCAATGCCCAGAGCCCCAGCCGCTTGCCAACGTCCTGCTTGTTCCGCGGGTGGATGTCGCTGGTATTGCCGATGTCGACCGTCACGGCCATTCCCGTGTGCGGCACCTCCAGCGTCGCGAGCTGCGCCTCCCAAATGCCCGGCAAGGCCGTGGGATCGCCTTTGTCATTGCGAGCGTAATTGAACGGCGCGAGCTGCACATAGTAAAACGGCATATCTTTATCGGCCCACACGCTCCGCCAACCGGCGATGAGGGCTTTCATCTTCTGGTGATACAGCATCCCTTCACCGTTGTTCGATTCGCCTTGGTACCAGATCGCGCCGCGAATGGCGTAGGGCACCAGCGGGTGGATCATGCCGTTGTAGAGGGCCAACGGGGATTGGTGATTCACCTTGCCGTCTTTCACTGCGGGAAATTCATCGAGTTTGTCGGCGAAGTCTTTCAAAGCGGGCACTTGTTTGAAGCCCGTCGGGGGAGTCCACGGTTCGATTCGCGTACCGCCCCAGTTGGATCCGATCAGACCAATCGGCACGTCCAGTTTCTTTTGCAAGTGGCGGCCGAAGAAGTAACCGACCGCGGTAAAGCCCGGAACCGTCTCGGGAGCGCAGACCTCCCACCCCTTCGACGGCACGTCCCGTTGCGGCTCGTCGGCCGGCACGTGCGGGATCTTGATGTGACGGAGCCGAGGATGATCGGCGGCGGCAATTTCTTGCTCCGCGTTCTTGACTCTGGCTACCGGCCATTCCATGTTCGACTGGCCGCTGCACAGCCACACCTCGCCAATCAGCACGTTCTTCAGCGTCACCTCGCTCGTGCCCTTGATCGTCACGGAAACCGGCCCACCAGCCTCTTGGGCTGGCAGTTTCACAAGCCAGCGGCCGTCCTCGTCCGCCGTCGCGGTCGTCTTGTCATCGTCCAGCACGACCGTGACCTCCGTCGAGGGGTCGTCCCAGCCCCAGACCGGCACCGGCTTTTCCCGCTGCAGGACCATATTGTCGCTAAAGATTGACGGCAGCTTAATCTCGGCCCACGCCATCCGCGGCGCGGCAACCAGCACGAGAGCAACGAACAACGCCAGCCTGCGTTGGAACTTCATGGTGCGTTTCCTTTGTGTCAAGATAACAAACAGTCAGTTCAAGAAAACCGATCCCAAGATCAACGGAACCGGCAACATGTCCAGCGATCGGGCCCCGGCCGACTGAGTCCAATATCTTACCATAAGTTTCACCGGAAAGGTTTAACAGCCCGGAACAAAACTTGGCTCTGGCTCTGAAAAGTCCCTGGAAATCCAGTCGCGGAACGTCTTCACGCGTTTTTCGATGGCCTTTTATTAGTATCACCCCAAGGCGGCAGGGCCGCCAACCAAATAGGTAACCGTTCACGGGTCGGGAGTGAAACAACCCGCTAATCAACGCCGGTAACCGCAAACAAACAGCCTTCAGAGAGTTCATAGTTCACCGGTATTGATCCGTATTCTGCCGAACTTCATCATTCGAAATTCCTTGCTCGATATTCGATATTCGTTCCTCGCTTTGGACTGATCAGACAGATCATACTTAGCCGTTCACGGCCGCTGGCCGTGAACGGCTACCCAAATAGGAAAGCGGCACAGAAATGGTCCGCTCCCGTTGGTCGCTCACGCGAAGCATGCGCGCATCTTACAGCCCAAGGCTCTAATCTGCTGGCCTCCATGAATCTGCTGGAAATCCAAACCATGAACACCAACCGACGGCGGTTCGGATATCGTCAGGGTCGCGTGCGAGACGCGGGCAGATCTCATGAGCCTGAGGATGTGAACGGCCTTATGGCCAAAACCGCCCGGCGGGATCGCTCAGTTTATTCAGAATCAGAAGGTGATGTCCCCATGGAATTTCTGCGACAAGCTGTCGCAGAAATTCCCTTTCTTGAACAGGCTGTTCAAGAATTTCGCTCGCCGTTGTGTTCGTAGACGCCAATCTGGCGACAGCCTGTCGCCAAAATTCAGGTGCTGAATACGCCTGCCACAGCCGTTTCATATCCCGCAGATTACGAGCGGAAAACCCACTCATATCCGGGAATTCGGCCCGCAGATCCGAGGCGAGACGTTCCACCACGGAACCCCCCAGCGGGCTACTTGCTGTTTTTCGACAATCGCGCGGCCGATGTCCCAGTACAGCAGGATCAGCTCGCGGTTGACGGCGCGGGTGGCGGTGATCTGGGCGCTGCGGATACGTTCCTTCAGCCCGGTCAGGAATTCGGCGTAGTCGGTGGGCAGAATCGTTTTGCTCATGGTGCGTCCCCCAAGATCACCAGCCAGGTCACCAGGTCGAAATCACGGCCGTCGGCTCTGGGTGTCTCGTCGAATGTCGGGTGAAGATGAGCAGGATGTTGGGCGCATTCGCCGCGCCGGAAGACGGGCTACAGAACGATGCAAACACAACAAACAGGGGGATAACGTGTTTCATTGATTTGCGGTCCCTTGCAGCGATGGCGTTGTGGTTCGCGGCCCGTCCGTGGCCGCCCCTCAGGCTGCCTTTCGACCGCCGATCGCCGCCATCATGATAGTAGTATTCCTCCGGGGAGCGAAGTCCATCGGTCAACAGTGTGTGCCCGTGGATATCGCCCCAATAGAGGTTCGTCCTCGGTGCCTCCGGCGTCACGCAAATCGGGTTGCTGGTCTGCTGCACGCCGCTGGCCGGATCGCGGAACGTGATGAAATGGACGCCCGGGCGCGTGAACCGGAACGGGCCCACCTTGCCGATCGGCCGGTGATCGTGGGGATAGGGTCCGGCGGCGTCCGCGCAGGAGAAAGCAGAGGGGCCCACGTAGTCGGAATCACTCGATATCTGCACAGTCCCATGCCATTTGTCGGGCACCTCGCTTCGATAATGCCAGCCCGCTCTTGCATCTCCGTCGAAGAAGCGGAAGGAAAAACTCGTGGAACTCGAAACCGTCGGGTACCCATGCGTGAAAGCGTTGAGAGGCACATGGAACGGGTCGGTCAACATTTTCAGCGAAACATCGAATTCCCGGCCCACTTCAACCGTGCTCGGCGCGACGACGAAAACGCCGCGAGTTTTCCCGGTTTTCACCGTGGCCGCGGGTTCCCGCGCGCTGCCGCTCTGCCCATGGCCGGTACCGCGTCCCGAGGATTGGCTGACTCGTGTCAATCAACCGCTGACCGCTCCGGAGTTCGAAGCGTTGCGCCGGTGTACCGAACGTGGGCGACCATTGGGCTGTCGCGAATGGATCAAGGTGACGGCCGAGAGACTGGGACTGCAGTACACACTCCGCGCACGCCGGCGCCCACGAAGGCAGAGCTGACCCTCTTGAAACGCCACCGTCGTGTCACGAATACGTCGACACCCGTTGCCATCTCGTTGCGCACACGCAACAACCAACACTCCTTATCCATCCTGCCTCACCTGCCGGAAAAAATGTGCCACTCCCGGCCTTGGTCATAACTTGGTCCGCCTTCCCCCTATCCGTGTTGGCTGTTGTTCGCCCCGAGAGAAATGACGAATACGCAGTATGAGGGCGGCAAACCGCCGTACTTCGATTTTCCTCACGCTTCTTTTGCGACGCCACTTCAGAGGGGAATGTGGACCATGTTACGATCGAGGCCGCCACTCCCCTTTTCCGTCCCCGCTAACTCTTTTCCGGGACCCCCACGAGCTTGCTCGTGGGTGAACCAGATGGTCAGCTACTCTGTTGAAGCCCTCCAGCGCCGGGCTGTCGAGGCCGAGAGCGAACGCGACCAGGCCAGACAATCCGCCAACCTCCCGGAAGATCTTCCTCTGAGTCCCCACGCGCATGGAGCTCGCATGATGTCGCCGGCGGTCAATCCGGGCCTGCTCGGTTGGCATTCGAGGGACCGCGCGAACCCGGCCCGTGTTTCTTCAGGGGCTGGACGTCGACCAAGTCGTCCCGGGCCGCACGTCCATTGGCAACTGGCTTGGTCGGTTGGGGATCGATGCCCCGAAACAGCCGGCCGATTCCGAGGAGTCCCTGGTCATCATGAAGCCGGACGACTACGAAAAGCGGCGGGTGGCACTGGCTGAGTGAGCGATATACTCCTGAACGGAATGGAAGATTGAAAGGGTGTGCGACATCAGCCACGCATTAACTCCCTTGAGATCTAGCGAACGGAGCCAGTGTGGGGAGAGGGCCCGTGCACCGTGACCGGGGCATGGCACCACGCAAGGGAAGTGGAAACCGTGCACTGGTCTCCGCTCGCGTTTAGCGTTGTCAGAAATGGAAGCCTGTCCCGCGCTCGCTCAGCCAGTGCCACCCGACGCCGCGGCCGCTTCCGGGAGACTCGATTCCGTTGCCGTGAGTGTGCCGATCCCAGCGCGATTAGAAGAATCGGTCCGGCGTGAAGAGACAAAGAGGTGGTGCATCTTCCTGGAAAAAAGTCGCGGAGACTCTGGCTTTGCCAATGCAATGTCCCTCGCTACGGCGATGAACCGGCAGTCAAACCTTGCAGCAAACCATTTAAACAAAACGGCCTCAACCACCACTCACGTGGTTTACTGGTTCCTATTCCCGCTCCTTTCCGGGTTCACCAGGGTCGTCGCAGGACACGCGGTATTCGACCGGCAGGTGGGAGGGTAAGTCCATGCTGTCATGCAGGACGCGGCCAATCTTGATTTGATGGTTGTCCGTGAAGCGATAAACCAAGAAGTGACGCGGGCGGCGAACACGACCGAGAGCCTTATCGACATAATTACGGCTGTGCCAAAGGTGATAGGTGCGAGCGATGCTAGAGATTTCGTGGCGCAAGGCGCTGCCGGGGCGCTTGGGGTCTTCGGCAACGTCAACAATCGCTTGGACAAGCAATGCTTCGTAGCGTAGACGTGCCTGTTCGCCAAAGTGCTCATGCGTCCAGGCGAGGATCGACGTGATATCGTGCTCGGCCGCAGGGGAGAGTGTGAATTGGGCCATTCGGGTCAGCCCCCTTTTCAATGACGGGCAGTCTTGGCGTCCTGGCGTCCAAGCTCCGCGATGTGGGCCGACAGGCGCTGCTGATTCGGCAGCTCGATTCCTTCGCCCTGGTCAATCTGTTCAAATCCCTCGGCTGCAAGACTGCGCAAAAGGGCGACTTTTTCTTCTTCCTCCGTGGTTCTTTGCTCCAACAATCGCAGCCCCGCACGAAGCACCTCGCTGGCGTTCTTGTATCTTCCGGATGCGATCAGTTGGTCGACGAACTCCGAGTAGTGATCGGTCAAATTCACGTTCTTCGTTGGCATGCGCACTCTCCTCTCGAATTTGGTTCAATCGGCTTGGGACCCAACTTCCCCCTGAGTTTAGCAGGATTGGCAATATTTGCCAATTCTGGCCGCATCGGACCGATTGTCGAAGTCTTTCGGATCACCCGAAAAATCGTACTCTTTAGCCATCTCAAGCAGAATGGAAGCGTCGCGACTCTTTACAACTGGCTGGTGCTTTGTTGGTGCAGGGCAAGGTTCTGAGGGCCGACAGCGAATTTCGGAGCGTCCCGCCCGGTCTCTTGCGACGGGCGGGTATTATTGCGGGGCCAATTCTCACTTGGGCATGCCAGAGATTCGTATTTCGTCGTGCGTCCCTGACGCCGTGATCTACTGTTGCAGAATCGCGCTCGGTCATTTAGAACGCCCGTCCGGTCAACTCACGGTGGAATCTCGCAGCGCACGTCATCCGGCCACGAGAGAGAAGATTCCGAGAAGGACGAGGACGACGTCGACGGCGCCCGCGGCCACGGGTGCCGACATGCGATGGACGGTCCGGTTTCCAAGATAGGAACCGGCAATCATGACGGATGATGTGAACGTAGAACCGACCAAACGACTGAATGGCTTTGAAAAATATCTGACTGTCTGGGTGCCCTCCCTGGTCGGCAGCGCGGGTCCCTTCTTGGCACCGTTTTTCCTCAGCTACGGCCTCGTGCGCGGCGCCTCCATCGGCACGGAAGCCCTCTCCACGGCTATCATGCACATTACGAAAATGGCGACCTACGGAAGTTCCGGAGCGTTCGCGCAAGAGGCGGTCGTGGCCGGCATATTGCTTGCTCCCGTCATGATCGCCGGTTCATATCTGGGGAAGCTCCTCGTCGACCGGATTCCGGAACGGGTCCTTGTCGGCAATCCCGGCTGGGTCGAGCGCGTCGCCACCGGAGTGCACCAACCCCACGTATTAAGGCCCCCAGGTCAACAGGACGTACCGCCAGCGCGGCCAAAGAGTTTTGGTGATCGTTCACGGTGTTACGGCGAAAACAGGAGACGACTCGTAGGACGGGTCTCCAGGCCCGTCCGAAGTGTTTTCTGTTACCATGGATGGTGTTTCGACGGGCCTGGAGACCCGTCCTACACACCACTTGTGCAACCAGTCGGCTAATCAATCTTGGTAGCCGTTCACGGGATAGAAGGCATGCTGATGCCGGTAGCAAAGATCGAGACACCCAGACATTAGGACAATTCCTCTCAGTTCCCCCTCGAGAAGACACAAAACCTTTGCCGCAGTACTGGCTGCGAACCTTTCGGTTATACCCGTACCCGCCCGCGACGACACAGAGCGGCTCGAGCGCGACGCGGATCGGAGTCGAATCTTCGCTGCAGCCCCCCACCAACTGTCGGCATTATCGAGCGTCTCGGAACGCTCTTCGGAGTTCTTGGGTGTCTTGGAAGTCTCCCCGTGGCAGTCCGCCGGGGTCGGAAAGGGCGCGGGGATCGGGACACGTCAAACAGGACCATGGAAGAGCGTGCCGGGGCACGCCTGGAGCCGATGACGCGGGAAATCAGCGCGGAGCGCGCGCAATAGAGGTCGCCGAGTGGACAGCCACCGCTTGCAGCGCTCACTGTCAGCCGAAAATTGAGTTCAGCCAACGGCACACCGATCCGCTGGCGAGAGGTTCCGCGCGACAGCGCCCCGTCATGCCGTCCATCGAATGGTCAAGGGAATCGCGCGGCCGACGGGTCAGTTGGCTTCAGCGGGTTTGTGTGTATCTCCGTGATCCCTTGCGAACAAGAGGGGTGTCGATGGCATGGGGGCGCGCCGAGCGCCAGCACACCTTTCAGTGAAACGTCCGTTCAAAGAAGGCAATGGTAAGATGAGGAAATATTCTCTCAGGGAAAAATAGATTCGGAACAAACCCTTCAACAGTTCCCACCGGTGTTTTATATGTTTGAGGGCAAGTGTTTACAGCCCGAAACAAAACCGAGCTCTTGCTTCCAAAATCCAAAACCCCTTCGATTACGGGAAATCGGCATGGTTTTGTTATGGGTTCTTAATTTTAACAGAACCAGTCACCAGTCACAGCACTTGTCACATATCATCCTTCTTCAAAAACCCGGACATGCACACCGGCATGGGAATCGGCTTTGATCCGGCCTGTCCAGTTGGCCGGTCTGAAATTCTTCCAAGACTGTTTTGACCGGAAATAGATCGGAATACATAATAAACTGCATGGGGACGGGCGGAAGGGAAGCTCGGAACAGCGAAACGGAAAGTGATTCATCGACCAGGATAAAGCGGAAGGAACCGCATCGTTTTGATCGCCTGAGTTGCCAACATCCTTGTCTCGAACGGTGCCAATCTCATGTAACCGCCGTCCGGAGGGGGCGATAATCCATGTCTGGGTGTGATTTGTCCCGCCCTGCTTTTTACTGATACCAATCGAAGCCGCCCTTCCTGCTCCAGCCTGCTTCCCGGATCAATGACATCCAGAGATCGAACCACTGCCTGGTGGAGTGATGATCCATGTCCGCGTCGTGGCCGGGGATGGGATTGACGGTCAGGGGCAACTCCAGCGGGGTGCCGTCAGCCCGGTGAAAGGTTTCGCCGAGATCGTCTGAGTAGGCATAAACCGGGCCGCTGGTCATCCGGCCCGCTTCGCCGACACCGAAAATGGGCATCTGAACATGCATCCGGCCGGTACGGTCAAACTCGACTCCCCCGATCCCCTTCACCCTGCCCGGCCAGGCGCGGTTTATATTGTAGCCCATGAGCTGGAAGGCGGCGACCAGGCCGTCTCCCGGACCGTGATATTGAACCTTGCCCCCAAGACATTCGT
>JBNJEM010000020.1:0-29210 GCA_051745935.1 Planctomycetota bacterium | reverse complement strand
AAATTCGATCTGATTCTCGGGCCGGTTCACTTTCAACAGAAGCAACCCGTCGTCGTAAACAATCTCTTCCGTCGCGGCAGTCTGTTCATAGCGGTGCAACGTCTTCCCCGTGGCCGCGTCTACCTTCTCCACCGGTGCGTCCAGGGCCGGCGTGAAATAGACCCTGTCCTCCACGGCGACCAGACGGCGAGGCAAATCACCGGGACCACTCTTGAGCGAATAATGGTGCGTGAACCATTTACCCATGGGCTTGTCCCATAGCTTCGCGCCATTAAACGCGTTTCTCGCCACCAAATGCCAATCGGCGGGCAAGAAGATCGACCACCGGGAGCCCATATCCAAGATCGTGAAGACCTGGGGGCCATTGCTGACCATGGCACTCACGCTCGCCATGTGATCATGGTGACGCGAGTAACGGGGCCCGGCGGTCCACTGCAAACGACGTGGCAGGTCGACGACGTCGTCATCCGCGACCGCGTTGTTGGATGAATCGTAAAGAAAGTGAGTCCACGCATCGATGCTGCCGGGACGGGGCTTATCCATCCGACTCCATTTGCCCTCGTCAGCGACAAACCCAACCCCCCCGGGACAGAGTACGCGTTCAATCTCGCGATCGTTTAACCCAAACCGTTCCGCGACAATCAATACATCCACGATACCATCGGTCAGCGGCAATCGGTCGCCGCTGAATTCATCGGCGCTGACCTGGCCATATTCGCCAGCCTCTCGCATTTCACGCCGCGTCTCTTCAACACGCTCGGCGCTGGTGTCCAGACCCAAAACGCGAAATCCTTCCCCCAATCGCAGTTTTGAAATCGACACGGCGTTGGCACAGCCCACTTGCACCACGAGGCCACCCGCGATGTTTTCCTTGCGAAGCAATTCAACCGGCGTTTCAGCGAAAATCTCGCTCGTACCCCACGTGAAAAACACAATCACCAAACAATACACCACGCACTGCCGTAACCGATCGCCCCAATGAGACATGACAGACATCATCGCACGTTCCTTTTCTAATTGTCCTTTATCCATTCGCTTGCTATTATCCGTTACCCTCCGCCGTCCGAAACGGCTTGGCGTCCGCAGGTATCGGACCGGCCGAGCGAGCGTCGCAACACGATACCATGTCCAGCAGGTAACCAACGCGATCGGTGCCCGTGCGCGCCCCCCGGCGATTAATCCGCATCGGACGACGATCCGGATCTGCTACATTCGAGAAAGTCACAGAGGAGGTTCATGTTTCGGACGAACGTTCCGATTCTCAACATGCCATCAGTCAGCCAGAAACCCTTGGGGTCAAGCCGCGAAATCACCTGATCAACGCGTGGCTCCAGCGATGCGGCTCGCTGTTTAAGCCTTTGCTCGGACGGGGTTTGCCGGCGTTGGCGCAAGATTTCTTTCCGGCCCTGTTGCTTTACCTTCCGATAATACCGGATCGCCCCCGGCACACCGAACGTTCCCTGCCAGCCATAGCTACTGCGTTCCTTTTCGCTCACTTCGCGAATATCGTAAATCATTTCGCGAGGGTTTTCGCGGTCCCCGTAAACTGGCTTGTTGGTTTGGACCTCGTAGAGCCGGGCCCAGAAGGCGTCGTCGTCGTCCACTGATTGCCCGACTTCGCTTTCCAAGATGTCTTCGGGCGCGAGTTTTGAGCGGTTAAGCCAGTCGATGGCGTCGGGAATTGGGCGAAGGTATTTCTCGCTGCCCGTGTAGAGGTAGAGTTCGATCAGGGTACGCATATTCCTCGCCGTGGCAGCACTACAGACGCCGGGGGGTTCAAAGCCGCGGGCCCAGGCGGGCTCGAGATCATGCGAGTATTGTTGGGCCCAACCGGCTTGAGGGGCGGGTAGCTGGGAGGCGATGATGAAATCCCCGCCGTCCCGGGCCGACTCGAGATATACCGGCTCGTGATAAAGGCGATGTGCTTCGAGCATCACGCGAATGCAGTCATTGATGGCATTGTCGTTGTACGTGTAATAATCATGATAGCCGCCGCGCAGCGGGTACCACTGAGGCCATGCTCCATTATCAAACTGGGCCTCCATCATGAACTCAAGGGCAAGCTGAACGGAGTCCTCGAGCCAAGGTTCGTCCAGTTTCTGGTCAAGCTCCATGAGGAAAGTGATGGCCCCCTGCGTGATGTCATCATCGAAGGTGCAGTGGCCGCTCTTACGCTCCGGAGTTTTGGCGTCCGGGCTAAGATGAGCCACGTCGACGCGATGGTCCCACCCCCCTTCCTTGCGTTGCCCCCAGGCCAAGGCTCGCCCGACCTCCCGGGCCGCGTCCAGATACCGTTGCTCGCCTGTTACGCGGTATGCGCGCAGAAACACCTGCCCGACACTAGGCGTGCCCGGTGGCTGTACCCAGATCTGCGTTCCACTCGCTCGTTCGTACAACGCCTCTCCGTATCGTTCTTTCAGGTCCGGCGAGTAGATCCCCACGTAGCCGCCGTTAGTCGAGATCGATCGCAGAAAGGACGTGGCGTTTTGAAGTGCTTGTCGAGCAGCGGCCTGATCCGCCGCTTGCAGGGGCGCGACCCATAGAACACCAAGACCAAACATGATCGTAATGAAACCTGTCAGACGCATCAGTTCAACTCCTCGAAATTCGGTACCTGTTTAGCGGATTGCGACATTGGAACAAATCGGTGTCTTATCGGTTTTGTGGGGCCGGTTATTGAAGTTCAGCGGCCAAACGTCAGTTTCAAGAAGTAGACTTGGCGTTGGCTCGTGAACGTGGAGTTAAATCCGATCATCAGATTATATTTCAGGCGGTTGGATTTTTCCGAGTGGAACGCTGCCCGGCGCAAGCCGTCCTCCCGTTGGTCGGACTCGCGGCGGAGAAAGTCATCCACGACCGGTATATCGCCGTCGCGCCAATCGAAATGTGATCCGCCCCACCCGTCCGGGAAACACCGGCCCAGATCGCTGCCGTCGCGGTTGACGGTCAGCGACGTGGTCCGGTTCACTATCGGCTGCTCTCGCCCCGTGGCGCCGGATCGAGACCGGCGGTCCAGGCCGTTCCGCGTCGAATCAATTCAGCCGGACCGGCGGCTGACAGTGCTTTGACATCGTGGCCCAGGACACAGTGGAAGACACGCCCTTCGCCACTGGATAACACGAACGCGATAGGATATGTCTTTCCGTCCACCTTGGAAACGGCCGTGACCAGCGGCGTGATGGGCACCTCGCCCTCCAGGCACGTATACAACTCATCCACGGTTTCAAAATCCTTCATGCCTTGGGTGATGGGATGATCCGTCCGGGCGATACTTACCGTGAATTTCCCGCGAGGATCGTGTTGGTGCCGGCCGGGCGGTGGCTGCTGCCCGAACCATACCCTGCCAGCCAAGGGCTCAAAATCATCTTTGAATTCCTCGAATGCCCCACAGGCAAAATGCAACAGGACCAAGCCTCCGCCCTGTTTCACGTAGTTGGCCAGATTGTCGAACCCGTCCCGCCCCGGAACCGTCGGGTCGTAGTTCTTGAAGTGCAACACAACGCTGGCATAATGATCGAGCTTGGTCGACTGCAAGGACTCGAGGTCCGCCAAAACGTCGACGGTAAGTCGCGAATCCCGATACAATTCGGCCAGCAGGACGGGAGCGGTCTCTCGCCATTGGTGGCCAGGATAGTCTTCGCCCGTAATCAACAAAACGCGCCGTGATGCCTCGTCGTCGTGCTGGTTTCCCCCTTCAGCCCCAACCGCCATTTGAAACGACACCAGCATAGCGGCACAGATACCGCTAACTAATGTCCAGCGTGTTCGGTTTTCAACCATGGTTAATACTCCTCAAGTACGCGGCGAAATGCGACCGGCCCCTCTTATGATAACAAAGATCCCCGGCGGGAGGGCCTGTCAACCAAGATGCAGGCTACCAGCGGCGGCGGGGCAGGCCAGAATTCTCTGAAAACGCTTGCCGGCGCCCGAAGCGAGCTGGATGCAGTCGGGGATGCCTGTTGCGCGGGGCGAAATCCTAAGTTTTTGCAGCCCGTAATGTATTTCAGGCGGTTGGGTTTTTCCCGGTGGAAAGCTGCCCGACGCAAGCCGTCCTCCCGTTGGTCGGACTCGCGGCGGAGAAAGTCATCCGCGCCCGGTATAGAACGTGGTTCCCGCTCCTAAAAGTCCCTGGCTAAGAGGAAACCTGAATGGTTTTTCTGAGGGGTCCTAGTGGGCCGCCTTCAGTCTCGGGTCGTCCAGATCCAAGCGGTACAAGATCTGGTTGTAGTCATAACGAGGTGTCGGAGTGGGGTCATCGGCGAATTGTTGGGTGTAGGTGCCTTCGAAGAGCAAAACCGACGAATCATCCGGGGTGAAGCCGGAATGCAACTTGGGATTATAAAAGCTGTAGTTTTCGTGGGAGAGAACTTTCACGGCGGGCCCCCAGGGACCGGTCGGGGAATCCGCCTCGGCATACCAAAGTTCGCCCAAGACAGAGGGGGATCCGCCGTGTTCCACGAAAACGGCCACCCACCGCTCCCGAAAGTGATTCCAGCTGATCGAACCCCGGTGGGGCGTGATGCGTTGTTCCCCGGAAGCCGACCGCACCGCTTCCGGCGCCTCCAGGTGCCGCCACTTCGAAGGATCCTCCCAGGCTTCGAAACGCGCCGGGCATCGCAATTCCGGGAAGGGGTCGCCGAAGAGCACCCATTGGCGTCCCTGCTCATCTTCTTGAAAAACCGGATGGCCCTCTGGTGCATCCGGCATCTTTCCCCGGGAATCCTTCTTGTTCCACAGTACCCGGTGCCTACTAAAACTCGATGTCTGATCGTCCCACACGCACAGGCCGATCTCGTAGGTCTCTAGCGGCGGTTCGATCTTTCGATACGTGGCAACCAACCGCTCTTTGCCAGTCTCATCAGGCAACGCGGCGAGGCCGTTGAGCCATGTCGGGCCCTTGCCAGGCATTTTAGCCACTCCCCGAGGCCTGCCCGAGTCGTCGCGAATATAGTCGAACTTGAGACGCAGGGGCGGTTCGAACGATTCCAGCGGCCGCGGCGCGGTCACGGCGGCGGTCATGTGAAAGATGCCAAGTGGGTAGTGCGGCAGCGTGGTGTCGCCCCAGGCCCAGAACAGCTTCCCGCAGTAGAGCGCATTTTGAACACTATCGCAACCGAGAACCCCCGACTCTTGGCCATCGGGTTCCAGCCCGGCCTTGCGGCTCTCCGCAAACAGTCCGCCTCCGGTCAGCCGGCCAAGCCGTTTGGCGATAATGGTGCGTTTCACCTGAATTTCAAGCTCGCCGCCCGACGTTGGAGTGAGACGGACACCGCGATATCCGAACCCGTCCTCGGGCACCTCGTATCCATGACCGTTGACATGGAACCATGTCTCCCGTCCCATCAATTCCGGCAAGTCAAACGCGATGACCCCGGCGTTGTCCGTCACGAAACGGACGTTGTGCGTGGTAACCAGTTCGACCAGCGGAACCGGTTGCCCGCTCGACTTCTCCACGACGCGGATCCGGCAGGGCTGCAGGGACGTTGCATTGCCATGCCGGTTTTCGCCCCCGACAACGGGGCCCCCCACGAGCATCGCCGCCAGAAAAACGGCGGCCAGTATTCGGTGTGACAAGGTGGTTTTCATGGTTGCCTCTCACTCACATAAATGGCAGTTTCTTTTTTGTCGCGGACTGTAAACATAGTGTACCCCACCAGTGCGCCAATCGGTGGCGTGACGGGCGGATTTATAGCCACGGGGCTTGACATTCGTTCGCCGAGCTGGTACCGACGACGAGTGGTCGGTGACCAAGAGAAAGGAAAGAAGGAAGAATTGTATCGTTAGCAGCCTGGGGCGCACCACTGGCGGCGGGGCCGCGAGCGGGCCGTGCCGAACGTTTGCTTCAAAGATCGCGAGCTCCGAGGACGATCCGAGTGTTGCGAAAGGTCATGCAGTTGAAATGGGGGGGGCGACGTGGACAAACGAGCACTCGTGGCGACCGGCGTGATCCTGTTAATCCCGTTGGCGGCACTCGGCATCTGGGGATTTCAATGCCGGGCCATGCAAAGCGGCTTTGCCGAGGCGTTGCGAACAGGAGCGGTGAAAAGCGTGCATCGCGATCTACAGGGAAAGCAATGGTCCGCCGCCGAGTTGGCGACAATCGAGGTGCGGAAGATTCCAATAGCGGGTGGCAGGGAGCGTGAACTGAGTCGCCCAATCCATTCACGCGGCGAAATCTTTTTGTCGTCGGGGGCGTATGAGTATCAGGGCACGATTCGCGACAATGCAACCGACATCGTGCACGTCTTCGGATATCGTCGATCCGAACCACGTCAGTGGCAATGGCAACGGATCCATCCGGAAAGCATGGAAACACAAATGCAGCGTCGCATGCAACAAATCGGACGGATGAAGCAACCTCTTTCTGGACACCCACTGGCTCAACAGCAATAGGACCGGCAGTAACATCGGCGGCAGTAACATCGGCGGATGATCGACTGGCCGGTTTGAACAACATTAGAGCGACGTGATTGGAAACTCCCGGCGTGAGCCAGGCGTGGCGCTGGGCGGGACGGCGTGATCTTCGTAGGGTAAATGTAGCGGGGGGAGCGCGACGGACTGCCAACTGGGCACGATACCACCCGGTGACATCTCGGAAAGTTGGAGGGTTTTTTCAGTGTTCATGTACATGGTGCGCAAGATATGGCGTAAGATTCCGCGTCTTGTTGTCGGCTTAATGGTCTTCATGATTTGGACCCCGTCGACGGACGCGGCCAACAAGACGCCTTCGGGGAACGAAACGCGGCCGAACATTCTCATTATTACGGCGGACAACCTGGGCTACGGGGATCTGCCATGTTTCAATTCACAATCCCCCATTAAAACGCCACGGCTGAATCGGTTGGCTAAGCAGGGGGCGCGGTTGACAAGCTTCTACACGGCCGGCCCCACCTGTACGGTTTCTCGCGCTTGCCTACTGACCGGCCGCGTTGCTCAAAGACATGGGTTGGATTATCAGCTGCCCGGTATCAAGGGCAACTACGGCACGGGGTTGAATCATGACGAGATCCTCATCCCCCAGCTTCTGAAACAGGCTCCAACGCCGTACGCGACCGGATGTTTTGGGAAATGGAATATTGGATTCGCTCGCGGCTCGAGACCGACGGAGCGCGGGTTTGACGAGTTCGTGGGCCATGCCTCCGGCAACATGGACTACTACCATCACGTGTATGGTGGCAAGCACGACTTGTTTCAGGGCACGAGCGAACTGCACGCGGACGGTCAATACTCAACCACACTGTTCGCCAATGCCGCCATTGACTTCATCCAGCGCCATTCGGATTCCGGCACGCCGTGGTTTTGCTATTTGCCCTTCAACGCGCCGCACTTTCCCAACGCCAAGAACAAGAAGCCCGGACAGCCGGTCCGGTGGCAAGCGCCTGATTGGGCTTTTTCAGTTTATGGTCTTTCACCAGATGAACCCGATCCGGAAAAGCGATACCGGGCGGTGGTCACGGCGTTGGACAAAGGAATTGGCCGCGTTTTGGATGCCGTGGAGTCGGCGGGGGAGATCGAGAACACGTTTGTCTTTTTCTACTCCGACAACGGAGCATTCAAGCTGGGCCGGAAGGGAATCGACGTCGGGTCCAACGAGCCGCTTCGCCACGGTGGCGTCACCTGTTGGGAGGGTGGCTTGCGGGTGGCGGCGTTGGCGCGGTGGCCAGGGGAAATTCCCGCCGGCTGCGTGGTGGAACAACCGCTATGGTCCCCCGATTTGTTGATCGCCTGCGCCAAACTATCCGGTGCCTCGGTGCCGGCGGATCGCGTGCTCGATGGCAAAGATCCGCTTCCCGTGCTAACCGAGAGTGCCGCGTCGCCCCATGACTCGCTCTATTTCCGCTACCGCACCCATGCCGCCCTGCGGAAGGGCCCATGGAAAATCGTCCGAGAAAAACCTCAACAGCCATGGCAGCTGTACCACCTGAAACGGGATATCGGCGAAACGCGGGATCTCGCCGATGAACATCCCCAGCAGTTGACGGATTTGGCAACGACCTTTTCCGAATGGGAACAAAAGATTTCCAAATCGACCAGTCCCTGAATGGTCAAGCGGAATTGCGCGACATTCGTTCACGGAAATGAAGGACGTGTAACGGGAACGACATGTGGGCACAGCGCAACATGCGACGGGACCGACAGCTCTACGAGGCAGCGCGGAAGCATTTTGGCATCTGGCGGCGAGACAAAAAGTCTGGCTACCGCACGGTCCCGGGCGATTGGGCAACCGCTTTGCACCGATTCTGCAGAGCAACTCCGATAAGCCGGAAGGTTTTGAGGTAGCCCTTCACGGGATAGAAGGCATGCTGATGCCGGTAGTGGCCCATTTCGAGCACGTAGTGGCTAGGCATTCGAGGATCGCACGACTCAAATTGTGCAGTTGAGATTGTGCGATTGCCGGCGGCGGAACCGCGTTCAAGATGTGTCGAAAATCAGGGATGGGGGATCGTTTCCTGAGAAGTGAGCAACGACGGAGTCAACAAGGAACTCGAATACGGATCGACCTTGCTGAGTGCAAGTGGCAATGGTCGTCCAAATACGTTCCAGCCAGCGCTGCCCCGCTTCACTTCGAGATCCTTGCGTTACATGCCGATCAATCACAACAAATCGAATTGCCTGTTCCGCGATATTGTTAGTCGGATCAATTCCAGGTGTCGTAATGAATTGGATGTAACTCTCACCGTGGTTTTCAAATCGCCGTGCGAGATTCTGGGCCTCTCGTGTGGAGGGCACGTAGCGAGTGGCTTGCCAGAGAAGGTCTTCGTGGTATGCCAAGCAGCCGTTGAAGTCCAACCCTAAGGCGGCAGGGCCGCCAACCAAATGGGAACCCCGCACAGGGGTAGTGCGCTCCCGTTGGCCGCTCACCTCAAGGAGGCGCGCACCGTGCGCGCATGTTACGCGCCAAGACGCTCATCGTTTGCGTCACGGGGTCCAGTTCCGGAGTCTGCATCGTTACTCCTGACTGGCGGTCGTGTTACTGGCGGTCGTGGGGGGAAAGACCTGCCACGCTTGCAGGCCATCTTGATGGCTGACCACCAAGATACCGGCGGAGTCGTGTCGCCCACCGGCCAGTCCGGCGATGTTCTGGCCGACCTGGAAGTGGTCGGTCATCCGCCCGTCTTGGCTAATGATATGCAGACTCCCGTTTGCTCCGGCAATCAACCAATGGCTGGTGTTCTCGTCCAACAGCCGCGCGGAGGTCACGAATCGCACTTGCGCGGCAAATGCTCCAGCCGGCAGACTATATCGCCACTTCGAATCCCCCTCGGGACCCAGCCCGAGGGCCAGGCGGCGCCCTTCCAGGCCGTAGGAGATCGCGCAATAGGGGACCGAGGAGTCCTCCGCCGAGGGGGCACGGAACAGCTGATGAGTCAGTTGACCGGTGTGTTGATCGAGGGACGTGCCCCGGCCGTGACGGTCCAATTGGGTCACGTGTCCCGACGCGGACGACACCCACAACGCGGAATGACCGTTGACTGGCGTGGCTTTCATGAGCGACAGGACGTGGGTGGTTTCCTGGTTTTCCCAGAGCTTACCGCCGCTCAGCGATACGCAGTGCACCCCCGCCGTTTTCCAAAATCCGACCTGCAGTTCCAACTGACCATCGCCATCCAAGTCGCTTAACATCGCGTCCTCGACTTCGGCGTCCTCCGTCCGTGCTGGATAGCTGAGAACACGTTTCCACTGACCATCGAAAACGTGCACTTGTGGATTGCGTCGCGACCAAGCCACGTAATACCTGTGACCGTTCGCGTCCGTGCGGCTCTTCAGTTGAGTAATCGCGGCGCGAGCGGGCAAGTTCAATTCGTGTCGAGCCAACACGGTGCCTTCGTCGCTGATTTCAGTGATCGTGCGCCAGCCTTCGTGCACCAAAAACCGAGTTTCATCTTGGGAGTCTTGAATAGCCAGCACGTTGCCGGTTTCCTCGAGTGACTCGTTGGTCCACAGCGGTTTGATCTGGAGTACTTGCGGCGAGGTTGGACTCCGGGTCGCCGGATCCTCCGCCATTTCCGAGGATGGCAGGGGCCTACCGCGTTGCAAGGCGCGCTCGTAGCGCGAGCGTTCTTTCTGGAACTGGTCAAGGATGGTGCCCGCCACGTCGTCGCCTGCCAGGAGCTGCTCGAGTACCTGAGGCAATTCAGCGACGAGGTTCGGGTTGGCCCCCACCTCATAGATCTGCACCACGTCCTGGCCGTCCAAAACCACGAGCGTCGGGGCCCAGGGCACGTTGAAGAGATCTCGGCCCACGGCATGAGGGTCCCGGGCCACGGGCACATCAACCCGCCAACCCTGGATTAACGCCCTGATCTTTTGGTCATCGAAACTCGGTCCGGCAACACAGATCGCCCGGATAGCGACGTTGTCCTGATCCTGATACTGTTGGTACACTTGGTTTAACTGCTGAACCGTCGATTCACAGGCGGGATGGTTGTTGAACCAGACCAGGACTTTGATGCGATCGCCCAGCGATTGGTTGGAAAACGACTCTCCGGAGAGCAGCTTGAACTGGTACGGCGTGGCTTTCTTCCCGAACAGATCGGATGGCAATTCGTTGGGGAGCGGGATCAATTGTTTGACGCGTTTGGCATTGGAGGGGATGTTTACCGCAAACATATCGGTGGGAGAGGCGGGGGGCTCGAATGAAGCTTCAGGACACTCCACGGTCAACCGGGCATTATCGACGGATTCATCCCGAGCCACTTCCGGCGCGAACGTCGCCGCCGGGTACTCCACGCGACGCACGACAAAGTCCTCTTGGTCCACCCATAATATGAACGTTCCGTCGTCCGTGTCCACCTTCAGGCGGTGGCAGACGCGACCGCCGAGCCGCCGGGGGGCAAGCAGCGACTGTCGAGCGTTGTCGGTTCTCAGCGCGGCCAACGGCGAATTCGACAAGAGCAGGTCCATTTGTATCGGGTAACCGGCCAGTCCTTGGCGAAATGACAAACTCAAAATCTCATCCTCCCCCCACAACTGGTCCAGCGTCAAATTGTCGGGGGCCGGGCGGACCACCACCTGACCATCGAAGTCTCCCGTTGCTTCATCATGAATGCGGGCCATGAGTTGGGTGCCGTCACACACCACTTCCGCTTGGTAGGCCCGTACGTTGAGCTGATTGGGGGCTTGCCAACGGACGGCCAGTGGCGCTTCATCTTTGTAGCTTTTCCCATTACGATGATACTGGAGGCGGACCAGGGCGTTGTCGTGATAGCAATCAGCGCCGCGATACGCATGCAACAGCTGCTCCATGACGTCCTCGGCGGTCGACTTCGGTTTGGGGTCCGCGCGTTGTGAGGGGCGGTCGCAGCCGCTCCAAATAAGCAAGCTCGCTAGACAAAACGCCTGCCCCCAACGCAAACGCCGCAATTGAAAAAGGCGTGACACGGCAAAATCTCCTTGGTTTGGCGGTGCGGATTGCAACGGAAAAGCGCGTAACACTTTAGCCGTCTGAAATAGAATCCTCGCTTCGTGATCACAAATCACGCTCCACGCGGGCCGTTGTCCAACCCTCATTGCCTGGAAGAGCCTTACTTCAGTTCGCTAAAAAGTTACAAAAGCACGTTCCAAGCGGCGCGGTGCGTCCGGGTGCTGCGTCGTGTCAACCAGCCAACGGTAGCGGGCCGCCCGGGCCGAGTCAAAACCCGCCGTTCACCTAGACCACTGTTTTTGCCTAGTTCCCAGAGGTTTCTCATGTGACCTGAGATTGCAACTTGACCGTGGCGTGAGCAGAGTGCTATGCTTCGTTTTTTCGGTTGGACGGGAAGGAATCTTCAACAAACAGAATCCGCGACAGGGCAGCTGGAAAGGTCGGCAGGCAGCGGGAGCTAGGGGACGCGAAGTGGCTTGGGATTGGGGCGGTCTGCCGGGGCGCGGCTGTCATCGGTGCCCGGGCATGGCACTCGCTGATCGGGTCGTCATGTTACAGGTTTTGCAGCCAGTTGGAAAAACGGTTCCCGCTTCCAAGTCCTTCGATGGTGGGACACGCGAGTGGTTTGGTTCGAGTTTTGCAGCCGGTTGGAAAAACGGTTCCCGCTTCCAAGTCCTTCGATGGCGGGGCACGTGAGTGGTTTGGTTAGAGTTTTTTGGCACGGGTATTCGGGTTAAGGGGCATATGAGCGAGAAACGCCGACTTCGATATGGAACCTCATCGACGCTGCGATTGGATTTGCCCGCCGAGGCCCTGGTGGCTGATTGTACCGAGGTGCCTGGCACGGTGGTCAGCGACCCGGCTGAGGCGGTGGCGGGCGCGTTGTCGAATCCGGTGAGTTTTCCGCCGTTGGGGGAAGCGGTGGTGCCGGGGGATCGGGTGGTGATAGCGATTGACCCCGATGTGCCGCGGTCCGGTGAAATTGTGGCGGGCGTCGTGGGGGCGTTACTGGACACGGTTGTCGAGCCCGACCACATCACGGTACTGCAGACCCGGCGGCACCTGCCCACTGACCAGATAACAGCCGAGCTGCCCACCAGTGCTCGACAGGTCAATTTCGCGGTCCATGACCCGGACGACCAAGGACAGCTGGCCTATTTGGCCGCTTCCAAAGACGCGACCCCGGTGGTGTTGAATCGACTGCTTTGCGACGCCGATCTGGTCATCCCCGTGAATCTTTTGCGGCCTGAATCAGCGTTGCTTTACACGGGCCCGCATGCTGGCCTATGTCCCACGTTTTCAGATTCGGAAACCCAACACCAATTTCGCGGTCCTGACGCCATGGCGAGCGGCGATCAGAAACGGCATTTATGGGACAAAGCGAACGAAATTGCCTGGTTGCTGGGAGTCCAGCTGACTTTGCAAGTCGTCGCGGGGCCGGGCGAATCGGTGCTGCGGGTTCTGGCGGGTTTGGACGAACACGTATCGCGCCAAGGCCGGGCCTTGGTTAATGCAACCTGGGCCTACGACGTGTCGAGGAGGGCCGAGCTGGTGGTGGCCACGATTGAGGGGCAATTGGACAATCAGTCCTGGGAGAACCTTGGACGGGCATTGCACGCTGCTCAACAAGCCTGCCTTCCGGAAGGGACGATCGTCCTCTGTACCGAGCTCTCCTGTGAACCGGGTCCCGCCTTGGAACGGTTGATGGGCGGGGGCGGCGACGGAGAGACCTTGCTGACGCCCTCAGGGAGCACGCATTGGGAGGATTCAGTTGCCGCGCACTTGCTGGGCGATGCTCGAGATGCCTCGCACATTTTCCTGTTAAGCCAGCTGGACGAGGGGGCCGTGGAATCACTGGGCATGGGGCATATTGAAAAACCTGAACAAATCAACCGCATCTGTCGTCAATATAATTCGTGCATTCTGTTGGCCAACGCGCATCGGGCCATTTTGAGACCACACTGACATGAGCGATGATCACACGGAACTGCAATTTGGCGACGACGAACATCAGGCCCGAGAACTAAGCTTGCGGCATACCCGCCCCCCGACCCAAGTTCCTGGTTATCACCTGACCCGGTTTCTCGGATCGGGCGCTTTTGGTGAAGTCTGGATTGGGTTGGATCGCAACACGGGACGTCAAATTGCCGTGAAGTTTTACCAGCATCAAGGGGGAGTGGACTGGTCGCTGCTCTCCCGCGAGGTCGAAAAGCTGGTATTGCTGTCCGCTGATCGCTACGTCGTGCAGGTGTTGGACGTCGGTTGGCAGGCCGATCCGCCCTATTATGTGATGGAGTATATCGAGAACGGCTCGTTGGAGCGTTTGAGCCAGCGTGATGACTCCCAAACGATTGAACAGGTGGTCGAGTTATTTCGCGAGATTGCCACTGGCTTGAACCACTCCCATGCCAAGGGGATTCTGCATTGCGACTTGAAGCCGGGCAATGTTTTGCTGGATCAAGATAACCAGCCGCGGCTGGCGGATTTCGGGCAGTCGCGGTTAAGCAATGAACAGACTCCCTCGCTCGGGACTCTGTTTTACATGGCGCCCGAGCAAGCGAGTTTGGAAGCCGTGCCGGATGCGAGCTGGGACGTGTACGCGTTGGGCGCGTTGTTCTATTATCTGCTGGTGGGCAAGCCACCGCACTACAGCGATGACGTGCTGAAACAGATTGAAGAAGCGTCTCATTTAACCAGCCGATTGCGGGTTTATCGGCAGTGGATTACGACCAATAAGCCGCCCGACGAACATCGCCGAGTACCGGGGGTTGATCGAGTTCTGGCGGGCATCATTGATCAATGCCTGCATCCAAATCCCAAAAAGCGATTCCCCAATGTTCAATCAGTCTTGGATACGCTCCATGCCCGAGACCAAGCACGGGCTCGCCGTCCATTACTCTTGTTGGGCGTGCTCGGACCGTTGCTGCTTTTGGCTTTGATGTGGTTTTTCGGGGGACGAGCGGCTGACGAGGCGCTCCAAAAAACCAGGGTGGCCGTCGAGGAACGAGTTAGCCAAAGCAGCCGTTTCGCCGCGAAATTCGTGGCGGCCAGCGTGGCCGCGAAAATCGACCGTTACTATCGGGCCATTGAAGGGACGGCCCAAAATGCCGAACTGCGCGACGCCATCTCCAGGGTGGTTCATCAGCTGGAGCCGGACTTGATTGAATTGGCTGATCCCGGGCAGGATGCCGAGGACAAGGAACGACGCAAGCAAGAGTTCCTGGAGAATCCAGTTCGGGAGGCTCTGCAGCGGGAAGTTGATACCCTGTACGAGCAAGAGATCGGACCACTCGAGAACCGGTCGCCTCCGGAAATCGTCAGTTTATTCGTGTGTGGACCGCGTGGTACGCATTTGGCCGGGGCGTTTCCAAGTGGCAGCAAGGTCACGGTGGGAGACAATTTCGCCTTCCGGTCCTATTGCCACGGCGGCCTGCGGGACCTGGAGGATCGAGATGCCCGGCCGTTACCGGAGCGGCATGTGGAACGAACGTCGCTTTCCTCCCCGCTGTTGAGCAAAGTCAACCAGCGATGGAAAATCGCGGTTTCAACCCCGCTATTCCAGCCCGACGCGCCCGATGAACTGCTGGCGGTCCTTGTCCTCACCGTTGAAGTGGGGGAGATCGTTGGCGACCTCCTGAACTTCGATGCCGACAACAAACTGGACTCGGGCAAACCTGATCAACGCATGCCCGGATACTTTCCCAGATTCGCGGTCCTCGTCGACAATCGCGAGAATAATTACCAGGGCATGGTGCTCGATCATCCCATGTTCAGAGAAGTCGAACTCGGGCAACGTGACCAATTGGATGACGCGGATGACGCGGATGACGCGGTTGAAAAGGATCTCAGCCAGTTTCGAGTGTCTCTTGACCCGGAAACCAATCGGCTTGTCTTCAAGAATGACCCATTCGAATGGTCAAAACGGGGACGCCATGACAAAACCGCTCGGGGGTCCTCTCGCCCAGGGACTTCTGGGAGCGGGAAGGAGGTTTTGTCACGGGCTGCAAGAACCGATGACGCTCGGAATTGGATAGCAGCCAAGGCGCCGGTCAAGCTGCGACGTGGAGGGGTGGAAAGCGACACATCCGTCCACGATAGCGGCCTGATTGTGTACGTCCAAGAGGACGTGGCCTACGCCATGACGCCAGTGAAGGAATTAGGACAGGAACTGATCAATTGGGGGATGAAAGCGTTGGTCGGGTTCGTGGCCGTTGTCGGGCTGCTGTGGTATTTCGTGCTCCACGGACAAGGCAGCCTGCGATGGGGAAAATACCCGTCGTTTACCACCAGTTCACCCCCCGCGGCAACCCCGGCAAGTTCACGGGGTACCGTGCCCGGGAAAACACTGGACAAAGGTGCAGCCGGAGATGAATGAAACGAGCAAGACCTCGTGGCAAAGCGATGCGCATTTCACGCCGACCAGTTTGGAGCGGCGAACGTGAACCACCACGGGACCAGTCCGTGACATCCATGCGGGTTGCTGTGTCCAAGCCGTGTAACGCCACCCGTGAACGGCTACGGAAGGAGACAAGGTCTCAATATGGATCGCTTGAAGCCTGGTGGCCTACTTTCTTCTTCCGTTGCCGCATACGGCATGTCAAACCGCCATTTTGGGGAGGTGTACGATGAGCAATCACAAGGCGGAGTTTAATGATGTTGGTGGTGCGGGGGAGAATGCTTCACGGCGGGCTCGCTGTTTAAAGCTGGCACTCTTCTGCGCCGTCGTGGCGCTCGGCGTGGTCCTTGTCGTCCTGCTGCTAACGCCCCCGGCCGAGCGGTCGTCGGCGCCAACCAAGTCGAAGCCGGTTCCGAAGAAGACGGCTGTTCCCGGGCCCACCGTGGCGCTCGCGACCAGCCCGGCGGAGATACCCAACGAAGAACTGCAAGCGGAGTTGGTCCAAGAGATCGAGGCCCTTCAATCCCGTTTTCCCCAAAGCCCGCACGCGCTGCACGTGGCGGCCGGCGCGTACGTGAAGCTTCATCAAACGGCCAGGGCTGGCGAGCTGTGGCGGAAGTGCATTGAATTGAATCCCCGGCATCTGGGCCCCCGCTTGGGGTTAGCGACCCTGATGTCGGAGAAAGGGGAGGATGCCAAGGCGGTTGAAATGCTGGAGAAAGCATTGGCGGAGGGGTGTTCCTCGGCCGAACTTTATTATCGGCTG
This sequence comes from Planctomycetota bacterium, assembly GCA_051745935.1. Classification (GTDB taxonomy): domain Bacteria; phylum Planctomycetota; class Planctomycetia; order Pirellulales; family Pirellulaceae; genus JBNJEM01. Next base: position 12,683 of record JBNJEM010000020.1, on the reverse strand, counting down.
GCGTCCGCCCATTCCAAGGTGGGGGACGTGGAAAAGGCGGAAGCCGTCATCCAAGCGGGGGTCGAGGCCTTTCCGGGAGTTGCCATTAACTGGTTGTTGTTGGGGCAAACCCAGAATCAGCTACAACAGTACGAGGCGGCGGAACAAAGTCTGCTCAAGGCCGTTGAGTTGGGGGAGAAGTCTTCGGAGGTTTATTTCGCGCTCGCCAATGCCTGTCAGCGGCAAGGTAAAGTTGAGGAGGCGACTGAGTATCGCGAGCAATTTTCGGAATTGAAGAAGAAGGAGACGGGGCCGAGCAAGGGCAAACCGTTTCAGGCCATTTACCAGCAGGCGCTGCGTCCGGTCGTCGTCAGCACCCTCACCTCTTCGGCGGCAATCCATGCCGAACAGGGACGGGACGCGGCGGCGGAACGGCTCTTCTTACGAGCCAACGCCTTGGCCCCGGACAATCGACAGGTGCTGGACGAGCTGGTGACGTACTACCGAAAACGTGCTCGAGGGGCTGACGCCATGGTGGTTCAGGAACGACTTGTCGAGTTGCAGCCAGAGCACGTCATTTACCACCTGAATCTTGCCAGCATTGCGTCTCACATGGGCGACTGGAAAACGGCCGAGTCCGCATTGGAACATGCCAGAAAACTGGCACCCGATCATGTGCTCCCTTACATTGGTCTGGCCCAGGTGCGGCTTCAGGCCGGCGATCTCGCGGAAGCTCGCCAATTCGCCGAACGTTCTATCGAGCGCCGACCGACCGCGCAAGGGTATGCCGTGTTGGCGGTGATTTGTGAGCGGCAGGGCGAGATGGAAGCTGCCAAGAAGGCACGACGGGAGGCGGGGCGTTTGGCCTCCTCGGGGCCTCGAACAGTCGAGCGATCTCCATGAGACAACGGCCGCCAACGGACAAATCGCCGTTGGCCTTCATTCTGATGATGCAAATGACGAAGAGTTCGCACATGCCCACGCGGTGCCGGGGAAAGACGCGGCGGAATCGTCTGATATCGCCGTGACTCACCGGCAATACAAGACAGGAAAAAAAGATCCCATCACGTGTTCGACATGTATACCGAAAACACTTCGTCCCATTCGTCTTGTTCCCGATCGAGTGAACTCCGTCCGTCGCCTCCTGCGCGAGCCGTCCGCGCCGCCTTATTGCTGCTATTGCACGGGGGTTGGGTCTGGGGAGGCCAACCACAAGCACGCCCCGAGTGTTCCATTCGAATGGTCGATATAACGCCGAGCACTGGAATTGCGTTTGAACATACCCATGGCGGCGGCGGGCGACAGTATACGGTGGAGTTCATGGTTGCCGGGCTGGCTCTGTGGGATTACAACCAGGACGGGCTGGTCGACATCTATTTCCTCAATGGCGCGCCCCTGAAAGGCACCACGGTGGATGAGATTCCCCGCAATGCGCTGTACCGAAACAACGGCGATGGAACGTTTACCGACGTGACCGCCGCGGCCGGCGTGGGAGACAAGGGCTACGGTTTGGGGGTCGCGGTTGGCGACTATGACAACGATGGCCACCAAGATTTTTATATCAATAATTTCGGCCCGAATACGCTGTACCGCGGCAACGGGGACGGCACGTTCACCGATGTGACCAGTGACGCTGGAGTCGGCTGTGGCAGCCGATTTGGCGCGGGAACCTGTTTCCTGGACATGGAAGGAGATGGCGACCTGGATCTGTACGCCGCCAACTACCTGGATTTCACGTACGAGCGGCACGCCGTGGTGGCTGCGGAGGCGTATCCCTATCCGCCCGGACCTCAAGATTACCCGCCCGTCGCCGATACCCTCTATCGCAACGATGGCAACGGGACGTTCACCGATGTGAGTGACTCGTCGGGCATCGCCAACGTGGCGGGAACCAGCATGGGAATGATTTGTTTCGATTACGAGCAGGATGGGGACACGGATATTTTCGTCGGCAACGACGCAATGCCCAACTACTTATTCCAAAATGATGGGACAGGCAGGTTCACGGAAGTCGGGCTGTTGGCCGGATTGGCATGCAATAACCAGGGGGTGGCTAACGGCAGCATGGGAATCGACAGCGGGGACTATAACAACGACGGGCTGCTCGATTTGTTCATGACCGATTACACGGGTGAGTTCCCCGTCCTATATCGCAATCTGGGCAACGGCCTTTTCGATGATGCCACGAATTCAACGGGAGCAGGGCGCACCGCGTTCACTCACACCAATTGGGGGACCGGACTGGTGGACTTCGACAACGACTCGCACCAAGATATTTTCATGGCTTGCGGGCACTTTCTGGAAAACGTTCGAGAGATTGACAATCGCGCTGCTTATCGAGCCCCTAACCTGCTGTTGCACAACCAAGGAAATGGGCGATTCTTGGATGTCTCGGACCAGGCCGGGCCGGGCATGGCAGTCGTCGAATGCAGTAAGGGGGCCGCATTCGGCGACTTGGACAACGATGGCGACATCGACGTCGTGGTGCTCAACACCGAGACAGTACCGACCGTTTTGCGGAACGATACCCACACGGATCACCACTGGCTGCAAATTGAACTCCGCGGCAAAACCAGCAATCGGGACGGCGTCGGGGCGCAAGTGACCGTGATCGCTGGCGGCGTAACGCAAACGGCCGAACGGCACGGTGGCCGCGGCTATCAGAGCCATTTCGGAAACCGGCTTCACTTCGGCTTGGGAAACCAAGAACACGTTGACCGCGTTGAAGTACGATGGATCGGTGGGAAAACTGACGTGTTTGAATCCATACCGGCCAACCAGGTCTTGTGGTTGAAAGAGCACGGGACAGCGGTGCGAAAACACTAAGACCCCATAACAAGACCGTGCAGGTCGGGTGTTATCCAGAGGGTCTTGGACTCGGAAGCCAGGGTTTGTTACGGGCTGTAAAAACTCATGTATTTCAGGCGGTTGGATTTTTCCGGATGGAACGCTGCCCGACGCAAGCCGTCCTCCCGTTGGTCGGACTCGCGGCGGAGAATGTCATCCGCGACCGGTATATTTCAGGCGGTTGGATTTTTCCGGATGGAACGCTGCCCGACGCAAGCCGTCCTCCCGTTGGTCGGACTCGCGGCGGAGAATGTCATCCGCGACCGGTATATTTCAGGCGGTTGGTTTTTTCCGGATGGAACGCTGCCCGACGCAAGCCGTCCTCCCGTTGGTCGGACTCGCGGCGGAGAATGTCATCCGCGACCGGTACAACAAGGCCGCTTCTCGCTTCAAACGCGCCCCCGGAACATGGGAGTCCGGGATGGTTTTTTTACGGATTCCGCGTTTCGCGGTGTATGGGTTCCGCGCGAATGGAGCAGACCTCGAATATGTTCGTTTGAAGTCCGTTGGGCGGGGGCCCGTTCGGCTGGAGCGCCTCGGCCCTCGCCGAATTTCGGAGAGGTTGGTACCGCAAGATTTCCTTTCCTGGTTTAATCGCCATGGCTCACTGAAAACTGAAACTGGCGCGTATACCGTAATGTGTAATGTGTAATGAGTTATTGGATGGTGATGCGAAAACCCTGTTCCGTCTGCTATCGGTTCCTGATCATCGTGGCGTTTTTGACTTTCGCGAGTCGTGCCCGCGCACAATCGGACCCGGTGTGCGATATCAAACTGACTGATGTGACGGACCGAACTGACATCGACTTCCGGCATACGGACGGTGGAACCGGTGAGCGCTACATCATTGAAAGCGTGGTGGCTGGTGTCGCGCTTTTCGACTATGACGGGGATGGCTATGTCGACATTTACTTCCTCAACGGCGCGCCGGAGCCGGGTACATCCGAGAGTGCTCCGCCGAACGCGCTATATCGCAACAATGGAGACTGGACCTTCACGGACGTGACAAGCCAGGCGGGGGTAGAGGACCGTGGATTTGGTCTAGGTGTCACGGCGGGTGACTTCGACAACGATGGGCATCAGGATCTGTACCTAAACAATTCCGGTTCCAACGTGCTCTATCGCAACAATGGCGACGGCACCTTCACGGATGTTACGAACCAGGCAGGGGTGGGCAATGGAAACCGAGTGGGAGCGGGAACATCGTTCCTTGACATCGAGGGGGACGGCGACCTGGATCTGTACGTGGCCAACTATGTGGACTTTAACTACGACAATCATATCGTCCGCAAGATCGGCCCTCATCATTTTCACCCCGGTCCGGCCGACTACAATCCGGTGCCAGACACCCTGTTTCGCAACAACGGTGACGGGACTTTCAGCGACGTGACGCAAGAGTCCGGCGTGGGAGCCGTGGCTGGCACTGGAATGGGAATGGTCTGCTTTGATTTTGATTCCGATGGCGATACCGACGTCTTTGTCTGCAATGACCATCTGCCCAACTTCCTGCTGGAGAATGATGGCCAAGGACATTTCAAAGAAGTGGGATTGGTTGCGGGCGTGGCCTTTGATGGCTTTGGCAATGAGAACGGAAGCATGGGAGTCGATTGCGGGGATTATGATAACGATGGCCAGCTGGACCTGTTCATGACCAACTACTCGTCCGAATTGCCGGTGCTCTATCGTAACCTCGGTAACGGGCTGTTTGAAGACCGCACGCGACCCGCCCGCATCGCCAACGAAACGTTTCCCCATGTCACGTGGGGGACCGGGATGGTCGACTTCGACAACGACGGGCATCGCGATCTGTTTGTCGCCTGTGGTCATTTCATGGATAACATCCGCCACATCGACGATCGGACCAGGGTGCGGGTCCGTAACGTCCTGTTGCTCAATCGGGGCGATGGCACGTTCACGAACGTATCGGACCGGTGCGGAAACGGCTTGTTGCCGGTGGAGGCCAGCAAGGGAGCGGGGTTTGCCGACCTGGATAACGACGGAGATGTTGACGTCGTGATACTCAACGCCAACAGCACTCCCACCATTCTTCGCAACGACAGTTCCGGATCTTCACGCTGGCTGCAAATCCGGCTGCAGGGAACCACCAGTAGTCGTGATGCCGTGGGCGCCCATGTTCGCGTGGTGACGTCCGGGCGAAGCCAGCTGGCGGAAGTCCACAGCGGCCGGGGATACCAGGGCCACTTCGGCACGCGGCTCCATTTTGGCCTGGGAGGTGCCGATCAGGTGGAGCGCGTCGAGGTGTCGTGGATCGGCGGTGGCAGCACGTGCGTGACGGACCTAAAGGCCAACCAACGCCTTTTCATTAGACAAAACGGCCGCGTCGTCTCGAGCTTCCGCTGAACCACGTTGGACACCGCTGTTCAGGCTTCGTCTCACAAGCTCCGGCACCCTGTTCTCGGCGGAAATTGAGCGGCGACCATTGTACAGCCCGTGACAAAACGTGGTCTCTCTCCCAATACTTCCCAGGTGAAAGCGAATCTGACTGGTCTTGTCATGGCCCCTTAGGTTTACCCCAGCGTCGCATGAATCGGAGGTAGCCGTTCACGGGGGCTGTTACACGGCCTGCACACGGCAGCCCGCACGGATGCCACGGGCTTGTCCCGTGGTGGTTCACGCTCGCCGCTACAAACCGGCCCGACACACCACGCCTGGCCGTCGGTAGCGTGGAACGTAACGGACCACGGGACAAGCCCGTGGCATTCGCACCGGGCAAAGCGCTCCTTCAAGACGCGCAACGGACGTGCGAACGTCCGCGGATATCGGTCTCTTGCCCGTGAACGGTTACAATCGGAGAATGCAATTCTCGCGAGTGTCGCGCTTGATAGCGTCACGCGCTCTTCGACGGGCAACGTTGAACGGGCTCTTCCGCCCGTGTTTTATGCAACGGCGGGGTCTGCTTCAGCCACGAAGGACACCGGCTCGAGAGAGATCATGGTTCACCCGTGTTGATCAGTGTTCCGCCCAACTTCATCATTCGAAATTCCTTGCTCGATATTCGATATTCCCTGCGCGACTTCCGTGGTTACATGAGCAACACCCTCTAACAGGCTGTTTCGAAGTGGATTCACGGACGCCGTTGCAAGGAACGCCTCGACGGGCTCGGAGGCTCATTCTGCCGGGAAACGGGCTCGGCGGGCCATCTTATGCCGTTTCAAAACACGCTCGAAGGCAATCAGTTGCTGCTCAGCTCTATGTCGTGCGTGTTTTTGCCGCTTTCCACTTCAAACGTCAATTCAGTTTCCGTGTTGTATTTGGCTGGAATCTGCTCCGTCACCGTGGCGTTGTCGTAATCGGACGCGCCGCCCATGGCCTGTTCCATGTAGGCGTCGCTATCCGAACCCACCTCCGACATATCTTCTCCTTCTACTTCCGTCAACGTGGTCACACTGACCTTGTGCGTTCCGACAACGGCCCCCGTGCGATCGGCAAAAGACAATGTGTAGTTGCCATTCTCGTCCGTCTTGCCACTCGACGACCGCCCGCCCTCCACGGGGCTGAACGTGACCAGCGCGTTGTCCAACGGCTCACCATCCATGGTTACCTTTCCCGAGACCTTTCCCAACTCCGGGCCGCCCGGACCACACCCCATGCAAGTCAAGCACACGACACACAGCGCCACCACAGATATTCGCATCATAATACACGCTCCTCTCGCTTTTCGCATTAACTGGATCGGATCGCTTCATACCGCTGCCGGGCAAGCGTGACCCCATCCCCCAACAGTTACAAACGCACCCCGTCCCGACCGTTCATACCGGAAATGCTTTCCAAAATTCGTACCGCGCGACACCACGCACGCCAGCCGACACATTGCGAGGCTGGGAAGAACACGTGCTTTGTCCAATTATACCGGTCGCGGATGACTTTCTCCGCCGCGAGTCCGACCACCGGGCGGACGGCTTGCGTCGGGCAGCTTTCCACCCCGAAAAATCCAGCCGCCTGAAATATACCACGCCAACAACGGCTGCTCTACCCGGGCTCACAAGTCACGGCGGTAAGTCATCCAGCGTGGTCCGAGGCACCGCAATGCCGAGTTCCGACAAAACGCTGACTTGCCAATAAGAAAACGCGCTCGGCACTCCAGGCACCGAGCGCGAAAACCGTGTTTAGCGAACAACACCAGCCACTGGCCACTTACGGAAGCGACACCGACTCGCTGCCGCGGCGACTTCCCAACGCGCCCCACACGCCATATGGCGACGGACCGCTTGGATTGGCCACATCGTTGTGAGCCTGATTTCCGGCGTCGATCGATTCCGTGATAAAGTGAACCGAGCCATCGGCCATGGCAACTTGTCCGCCAGACGGATGATTACTCGAAAGCGTTCCCATATGCTCGTTGCCGTCAACGCCACCCCAATGGCACGTTGGCCCGTTGGGCGGCACCAGCGTGGAAAACCCAACGAAGTAAGGGCGCCCGTCCCACAGACGACCTCCCGGAGGCCTGAAGTTGGCACGCACGTCCCCGGTCAATTGTTTGGTCGACGGATCGTACCGAGCCTGACAGGCCGCCGGGTTCCAGTCCCGCATGTTCAACGCGACACCACCCTTCAAATCGGCTGGCCCCCCGACCCCAATGGACGACTCACCCAACAACACGGTGTTGGACGTTCCGTCCGAAATACTGGCGAAGGAAAGCCAGCGCTCGACCTGGAAAACGCCCCGATTGTCCCGACCCTGGTCCGGTCGGAAATGGTTTTGGTGGTAGTCATCTCCCACACAGAACCGGTAACTGATGAGCGACGGACTCTCGCCTCGATTCGGCGGCTCGCCACCTTCGGACGGGCAGATCATCGTGTCGATATCAACCTTCCAATAGCTGTTGTGGAAATCCGAGTTCCCCGTGGACCACGGCGTCGGAAGCCCAGGACCGCTGGGCCTGGCTCGCTGCATGATGCCCTCGTGCAACGGTGCCTGTTCAATAAACGGCAGCAGGGAAATGTAGCCGGAATGAACCCAGCCGGTACCTTCCCCTAAACCCCGTACCCCCATCGTCGGCAGCGACTGATGAGCGTCGTGGTAGTTGTGGTTGGCCAACGCCAACTGCTTCAGATTATTCGAACACGACATTCGTCTGGCCGCTTCTCGGGCCGCTTGCACAGCCGGCAGCAGCAACGCAACCAAGATGCCAATGATCGCAATGACCACCAGCAATTCAACGAGGGTAAATCCCCTCTTACGAAAAAGACGTACCATAAAAATCCTCCCAGGCGCCGCCTCAAATATAGGAACTAGTCACGCACGCACCCAAAACAGCAAGAAAGTACCGGCCCCCCACGCAACGTGCAAAATATAACGCCAATACCCACAGTTACGCGCAACACTCCCCCCTTGCTAACTTCTTCTACCCTACTCTTTTTTCCCAAGCAAATCAACCAGTGAATGTCTACCAACCCAAAACTTCGATACAGCGAGCGGCCAGGCCGGGTGTGGCTAAACTGTAAAGGGAAAAGCCTTACCAGACAGTATCGGCCGCGATTGGGCTCAGCTGCAGTTACGCTAGATGCGGCACTATGGGGGGGCTGCGGTAGGACGAGAACGAAGCGAGCTGCCACGCGACGCACGCCTCCCCCTGCAGAAGTAGAGGCCGGAAGGACCACAGGGGCTGCGTCGGTTGCGACCCGATCGTGAACCCGACGTAGGGGACATCCAAGCCGGCACGAACGACAACTGGAGGAAACGCCGCGTGATGAAAAACGACGGACCGCCGATGAACCCTGCTGAACGCGGAGCTCCTGAAACAACAGGGGATGCTGGAATTTGTTCAAATCAGGGTCTATTCGCATGCATCAGCGGTTTCTGCTTCCGGTCCCCTGACGCCGCAAAGCCCCCCAAATGTCCGGAATACGCAAGCATGAATGACGAGACCACACACGCGTACCGAACTGATCTCACAGCTCAATCGCGCTCGCTGGTTCAGTCGACCGCCAGAGTCTCTGATCGGGTGCCCTCGCCTTCCACCAGCGTGACGAGCTGGTCGACTTGGAGGTCGCGGAACTGCTCTGTCCGTCCACCGGGCCAGCGGATCTCGACCCGATCGACCTGATCGCGGTCTCCCAGGCCGAACTGGAGTCTGGTGCCGAAATGGCTTTGATATCCTCTTCCGCTGTGAATTTCGGCCACTTGTTTCAGGTCCCCGGCAACCACTCGTGCCCGTGCTCCGACAGCCTGGCGATTACTCTCCCTGCCAATCGCTCGGATTTGGAGCCAATGGTGGTCAGTCATGGAATCATTTCGCAGGACATTCGGAGGGGCGTGGGAATTCAGGATCACCACGTCCGGGTCCCCGTCGTTATCCAGGTCATCCAGGCCAATTCCGCGGCTGCTTTCCACGATCTTCAGCCCATCACCACATCGACTGGACACATCCACGAATTTGCCATTTCCGGTATTCATGAGTAGAAAATTCGGGATCTTCAAGGCGGTGCGGTCATCAAGGGTTTCGATCCGGTCGAAGTGGCCGCAGGCGACAAACAGATCACGATTCCCATCATTGTCAAAATCGCCAAACCCGGTTCCCCAATTGACGTGTGGGTAGAAGTCATTGGTGATTCGCGCGGCGCTGGTTGCATCCTCGAAGAATCCACCTCCCAGGTTTCGATAAAGCACGGGCATCTCCACCTGGTAATCGGTCATGAACAGGTCGAGGTGGCCATCATTGTTGTAATCCCCGCAATCGACCCCCATGCTGGAGTTCTCTTTTCCATCGAAATCGTAGGCCACGCCGGCCATAAGCCCCACTTCTTCGAAGTTGCCATGGCCATCGTTTCGGAACAAGAAATTGGCTTGCCCGTCGTGGCAGATAAAGACATCCGTGTCGCCGTCGTTATCGAAGTCCCCGCAAACCATCCCCATCCCGGGGCCCGCGTGCGCCCCCACGCCGGAGGTTTCACTGATGTCGGTGAACGTACCATCGCCGTTGTTGCGATAAAGCGTGTCGGGCACGGGGTTGTAATAGCGCGGTCCCGCTTGATACGCGTGCCCGTCAATGATGATGGGAACGTGGTTTTCATACGTGAAATCGACATAATTGGAAACGTAGAGGTCAAGATCCCCATCGCCTTCAATATCCAAGAACGAGGCTCCCGCTCCCACTGTGTCGCCGTTTCGAACGCCGCTCGATTCGGTCACGTTGGAAAACGTGCCGTCCCCGTTATTTCGATAAAGCACGTTGGGCCCATGGTTGTTAAGATATAAATCCGGAAATCCATTGTTATCGTAATCACCCGCCGTGACGCCTAATCCGAACCCGGCGTCTCCAACGCTGGCCTGTTCGGTCACGTCGCTGAACGTTCCATCTCCGTTGTTTCTGTAGAGTGCGTTTCGCGGCGTCTTGTCCAGCACCGTGCCTTTCAGCGGCGCCCCGTTGAGAAAATAGATATCGATGTAGCCGTCCGCGTCGTAATCGAATAACACGAGTCCGGCCACCATGCCTTGGACGATGTACCCCTGCCCCGATCCGCCATGATTGTGACGGAATGTGATTCCGGAATCGGCTGTCATGTCAACCAGGTGGATTGGACAATCCGGCGGCTCGGCCGCGAAAGCCCCCCACGCGGACAAAACGAGAAAAACGAGCCCCACGGAAAGAAATCGCCATCGTTGTTTCATGGTTTCACACGAGAAAAACGGGAAAATCGAGTAAGCATCGGGAAGTCAATGATTGTCGCATGATCAGGGCTGATTGTCCTGCAGGCTTTCGGCGGTGGCCCGGGCGGCGTTTGCCGCCGCGTCGTCCCCCATGGCCTCGCAGGTCTTCGCTAGAAAACGGTAGCCTTCGGCACTGGGCTGGCGGCGGATGGCTTCCTGCGCGTACCATCTGGCACGTTCCGCTCTGTTTTGTTCCAGGTAGAACTGGGCAAGCGTGGCATAGGCCTCGATGGCCCGAGGCTTAATGGCCAAGGCCATCTTGAGGGCGGCTTCCGCCGATTCCGGTTCGTTCAAGTCGGCACAGAGCCTGGCCAGACGCAAATAGTTCATCAGCCGGAAGGGCTCCAACTCAATCAGCCGCTCGCGCGCGACTCGAGCGTCGGCAAGCAGTCCGGCATCGAGATAGAGTTCCGCCAGCATCTTGCAAGGCGCCGGATTCGAGGGGTCCAGCACGATCGCCCGCATCAACAGCCGCTCGGACTCCAGCGAGTTCTGTTGATTCCTGTAGACCAGCGCTGCTTCACACAACGTCGTCACGGCTGTTCGCCGCGCTTCGGCCGTGGAAAGCACCTCATACCGTTCTTGCTTATCGAGGGGATCCTTTTCTTTCAGCTCCTTGAACCGTTCCCGATACTTGGCCGCCTCTTCTTGTTTGTCTTGGCGAGCCAATGCATTGCCCAGCGCGAAATAGATCCTGGCCGTTTTCGATCCCAAATCGATTGCCTTTTTCAAACTGGTTTCCGCTTCGCTCGCCTTCCCTAGTTTCAATTGGGCCTGCCCCAACACGGTCCAATAAGCCGGTGCTTCCGGCTCCGCCTGGAGAGCTTCTCGGATCAAATCCTCCGCTTCCTCGCAACGCCCCAGTTTGGTGAGTGCAACCGCCAAATGATGTTGCACATCGGGTGTGGTCAAACCGGCATCGATGGCCTGCTGGAGTGTATCGGCCGCGAGTTGGCTATCGCCCCGATCCATGGCAATGGCCGCGAGATTAACGTAATAAGCGACCTGTTTGGGATCCATTTCAATGCACGTTCGCCACAGCTTCTTCGCCTTTTCCGTTTCCCGAACCTGCGAATGATACATCGCCGCGACATGCAGCGCGCGAGGCCTGTTGGGATGCTGTTGCCGTAGCGACTCCGCCACTTGTTCGGCCTCCGTCTGCAGCTGCTCGGCGCTGGCCGGCAACGCCACGCTTGGCAACTGGATCGTCGGCTCGGCACCATCCCCCGCGGGCGGCTGGCTGGCCTCCGCGTGACCAAAAGCCCCCCGTGCATTTTTTTTCGGTGAGGCATCCCCTTGCTCGGCCACCGCGTACGTCTGGCCTTTCCCGACCCCATTGGGTTCCTCTGCCGGGGTGAAAATCATCACCACCACCACAGCGGCCAATGCAACAGCCAGCCCCGCCAGCAACAGCGTGCCAATCGGTGCGTTTCGTTTCGAACGGACAACGGACTTGGACGACCTCTCCCGGTCGTTTCCCGTTGCTTCTGGTTGGTCTGACATGACGATTTCCGGCCTACGCGAAAAAGCCCTAACAAAACCAGTCGGATTCCCTCGCCCCCCCAAGACCTCTTGAAGGTAAAAACCAGGTTGTGTTACCGGCTGACAAACGGTGTGTCGTAAGAAAAACGGAAAAAGCCCCACGTGATACCTTCACCCGCGTCCGACTCGACGAGTGCCTGCTCAAGGGCTTCAGCTGAAGTTGGCACATACGTACGTTACAGGCGGACACCCCCACGTACTTGCCTTCGACCACAAAACTCACGCGGACGATTCATGATCCAGTTGACGCCGCACGGCGCTCCGGCGGCGGAATCGCCGCGGCCCCACCCCCCGCATGGCGTTTGGCCAACCCTTCAACCCTTCGACTTTTATCCTAACTCCTGAGGATCACGCAGGGTAGACCGGTCCGCGCCACCTGGAACTCGAATGGGGGCTGTGGAGGCGAAGGTCGGCGGGCATGGGGCAGGGGCGCGGGACACGAACGGTACTTGACCGCGCGTCGCTCCGCCGCGACCAGGGGCGGATTCGATTTCTCGCGAGTCAGAATCGCGAGAAGCAACGAATTCTCTATCGGATCGAACGCGGCCAACGGCTAAGCACTGGCGAAGACCTCAGGGAGCCTAACAATCCTTCCGGCAAGCCCAGAGGCTCGGAAGATCCCGCGGGGCTCGGTGGGCAACTAT
>JBNJEM010000019.1:0-29472 GCA_051745935.1 Planctomycetota bacterium | reverse complement strand
CCCGGCGCAAGGCGTCCTCCCGTTGGTCGGACTCGCGGCGGAGACAGTCATCCGCGAGCGGTATATTTCAGGCGGTCGAATTTTTCCGAGTGGAAAGCGGCCCGGCGCAAGGCGTCCTCCCGTTGGTCGGACTCGCGGCGGAGACAGTCATCCGCGAGCGGTATATTTCAGGCGGTCGAATTTTTCCGAGTGGAAAGCGACCCGACGCAAGCCGTCCTCCCGTTGGTCGGACTCGCGGCGGAGACAGTCATCCGCGAGCGGTATAAGGGGCGAGGATAAAGATCTCGTGGCTTTCTCCATTGCCTCCGGCAACGCGTCCCTCGAGACCGCTGAACCAGTTTGGCAACGAGCGCAACCATCCTCCCGGGCAACACCTGGGACGTTTCCGGGCTTTGCAGTAGCCTCCCCTCGCGCGTGCCGCCAATCAAGCTGCCCGCTTCGATCCTTTGGCCGACTTCACGCCGACAGCCCACGGCCCCTCTTGGGGTGTTACCGGTCGGACACGGCAGGGGCTGGACCAGCCGGACCACGACAGCGGGGCGCGTCCCTCGGGTGGCTATCGATTAAAGAACCGCTTCAGCATATCGGCGGCTGCTTGCCGCGAGTCCTCGGCCAACGTGCTCGGACGCTTCGGTAGCTTGCCCGGGGCGCCTTTGTCGGAGCGAGCGGACCGTTTTTCTTGCGCGTCCGCCCCCTCCTTGGATTCCTGGCCCGCGCCGTTCCCTTTTTGGCCTTGCTGGCCCGCGTCATGTTGAGGTTGGCCCTCGATATTGGTGTCAAGGGCCAGATTGTTCGTGTCCTGAACTCGGAACTGGCGTGTTTCGGGAGTGGCCACCGCTCGCGACGCGTCCGTGTCCTCTCCTTCCTCCAACCAACTGGCGACGTCGAGATCGTCGGCGGGAGAGGCTGCCGTGCGCGAGGCAACTTCCTTGACATCCTGCGCCGCGGGGCGTTTCGCGCCGCCGATGGCCTGTTCGATCACGATCTCGAATTGAAGCGGCCCGACCTGGAACTCATCCCCAGCTCGAACGATCCGCGCACCTTCTACCCGTTGACCGTTGACGTACGACCCATTCTTGCTGCCCAGGTCCCGAACGATCACTTGACCGTCCTTGATCAGGATGGCGCAATGCTGGCGACTGATGGCGTCACTACGAGGGCGCAGATGACATTCTTCCCCTCGACCGATCAGGAATTTCGAAACCGAAATCGCCACCTCTCGGCCTGCCTGAGCCCCCTTCAACACTCTCAATTTGACACGCATTTTCCGTAGTCCCTATGAAGCGTCGTTTCTGCGATCGACAGATGATAAACAATCTGCTCGTCGGATCAGAATAAGGACGGAACCTCGCCATCGATCGCCGCGTCAAAACGACAACTTGCATCCAACCGTGGAGGGCTTTGAAGAGATACCAACAACAGGCGGAGAAAAAACAATAGGGAGGTAAACACCGCACTGGTTCTCTGTCAGCCAACCCATTGGACAAGCGGCCGAAATAAAAAGCTACGTACTCACCTGTCATTATGGGCCAAGATTACTCCGGTGTGCAAGCTGAAAGGACTTCGTTTGCTCCTCTGCTCGTTCAGAGCGCCCTCAGCATAGCAGACCCGCCGCGATCCGTCAAAGTGGGAAAAACGGTCTTCGGGGGGGCGGGCCTACCTCCGAAGGGCCCAGCTGGAGGCCCCGAACTTTTCTCGCATGTGGCGGCCCGCCCCCCGCCGCTCCTCGTCACTGAGCCAGCCAGCTTCCCAATCGACCCCGAGCCGTGTGCCAAGCTCCCGAATCCAATCCTCCAGCCACGAGGTTATTGTTAAATCGACGCCGGCCACCTGTTCCACGCCGGGCAATTCCGGGGCAGCGGCTGATTGCTTGAGCAACAGACTGCCATGTTGCATCAGGGCCTGGCGGCGTCGGCGTTGGGCACTGCCCCCAATTTTCCAGTCGTCGAGCAGCAGATCGCCGGCGGCCCGACGCTGAAAACAGAGGAATTCGTGTTCCCGATCGGCCTGGGCCACGGGACACAGCTGGGCGTGGACCCCGTGTTGGCGCAGCGTCACGACCCACGCGGAATGGACCAGCCCGTACCAATAGTGGGGCCGGTATTGGTGATCGGTCACTGGCAGAGTCAAGCTGTAGGTTACTTCTTGGTCATGCACGATGGCCCCGCCGCCGGTCACGCGCCGCACGCTCGGACAGTTCTGGCTGGCCGCATGCCGGCGCCGCGTGGCGTGTTTCTGGAAGTACCCCAACGACAAGGTTGGGGTTTCCCATCGATAGACGCGAAGCGCAAGGCGATTCTTCAAACTGGCGGTTTGCAGCAGCACTTCATCCACCGCCATGTTCCACGGGCCACTCGCGGGCGGGTCCAGAATCAATTGCGCGGCGGGCATGAGCGTCAATCCGGTGGCGTCCACTTCAAGACGGGGTTGCGGGCGGCCGCGACTTCGTTGGGGCGACTGATGACGGTGGTATGTGGTGCATCCTGAAGCATTTCGGCCGACTCGCCGCTTATATGGAACAGGACTTCGGCGAACGCGTTGAGCGTTTCCATGCTTTCCGTTTCCGTCGGCTCGATCATCAACGCGTCGTGCACCGTCATCGGGAAGTATACGGTGGGGGCGTGGAAACCGAAATCGAGCAATCGCTTTCCAACATCCATGGCGGGTTGCTTCAATCCCGTGCGCTGTTTAAGGGGTTCAGCCGAAGCCACGAATTCGTGCATGCAACGGTTTCCGTGGGGCACCGGCATGAAATGCCGCACGCGGCTGAGCAGATAGTTGGCGTTGAGCACGGCGTGTTCCGACAATTGCCGCAACCCATCGGGTCCGAGCGTCCGGATGTAGCAATAGGCGCGGATCAGCACCCCCACATTGCCGAAGAAGGTACGGACCCGTCCCAGCGACTTTGGTCTGTCATAGTCCAGAACATACTGGTCATTCTTCTTTCCGACCACCGGCGCCGGCAAATAGGGACCGAGCGCTTCGGTCACGCAAATCGGCCCCGCTCCCGGCCCGCCACCCCCATGAGGTCCGGCGAAGGTCTTGTGCGGATTGAAGTGCAGCATATCCGCGCCGAAATCCCCCGGACGGCTGATTCCAAGGATCGCGTTCATGTTGGCGCCATCCAAATAAATCAAGCCACCCCGTGCATGCACCAACTCCGCGATCTCAGCCACCTGGGCGTCAAACAGGCCGAGCGTATTCGGGTTGGTGATCATGAACACCCCCGTCTCATGGTCCAACTCCTTTCGCAGCGCGTCGAGATCAACATGGCCTTGGGGGGTGCTCGGGATGGCCACGGTCTTGAATCCGGCCATGCGGGCGCTGGCGGGATTGGTTCCATGGGCGCTATCGGGGATCAGTACCTTGGTCCGTTTCTCGCCACGCGACTTAAAATAGGCCGCCGCCAACATCAAGGCGGTCAACTCGCCGTGGGCACCGGCCGCCGGCTGCAGGGACACGGCGGGCAGTCCACTGATCTCACCCAAGTCGCGCTGCAACTCGTAGAGCAACTGCAGCAAGCCTTGCAGCGTGGATTCCGGCTGGTAAGGATGCGCGCCCAGCCAGGCAGGCAACGAGGCCAACTGTTCGTTCCGCTTGGGGTTGTACTTCATGGTACAGGACCCCAACGGGTAGAAATGCGTATCCACCGACATGTTCATGGTGGACAAATTGGTATAGTGCCGCACCACGTCCGGCTCCGCGACTTCCGGCAGCGGCGGGGGCTCGTCGGCCAACGCCGCCGGCGGCAAAAACTCGCTCAACGGAGGCGTTTCCACGTCGCAAGCGGGCAATTGGGAGCTGCGGCGTCCCGGTTTGGAAAGTTCGAAAATCAACTGGGTGGCTTGAGTGTTACGCATCGATCGTCGCCATATTGCGGTTCGTTGAATTGAATGTCCGTTTCGCTTACTCGGCCCCCGTCGCCGCTCCATCGTTCCCGCCCGCCAAGCAGTTGCCGAGTCGCTCGATTTCAGCCGCCGTCCGCTTTTCCGTGACGGCGACCAGCAGGCAGTCATCGAGTTCCGGGTACCACCGCCCCAGCGGCACGCCAGCGAGGATTCCGGCCTCCCGCGCCGCTTCCAACAGCTCGGGCACTTGACCTCGCGTGTCCCGGACCACGAATTCCTTGAACGTCGGTTGTTCAAACCGACGCTCGAACCGGGCTTCCGCCGTCAACCTCCGGGCGGCATGATAGGCCTTGCGAGCGCAAAGCTCGGCCACCTCGCGCATCCCGTACGGGCCCATGAAGCTCAGGTAGATGGCCGCGCGCAACGCGAACAAACCCTGGTTGGTGCAGATGTTGCTCGTTGCTTTGTCACGCCGAATGTGTTGCTCGCGAGTCTGAAGCGTCAAGACCCAGCAGCGACGCCCGCGACGGTCCACGGTTTGGCCGGAAATGCGTCCCGGCAGCCGGCGGACGAACTTGTCGCGACAGGCCATGATGCCCAGATAAGGACCACCGAATTGAAGCGGGTTTCCCAGCGGCTGCCCCTCCGCGACCGCGATGTCAACGCCCAGTTTCCCGGGACGTCGCAATACGCCGAGGCTGATCGGATCGAAGACGCTGACCAACAGCGATCCGGCTTCGTGGGCCACTCGCGCCATGGCCTCCACGTCCTCCAAACACCCAAAGAAGTTGGGATGCTGCACCAACACACAGGCCACCTGGTCATCAACCGCGGCGGCCAACGTCTCCACGTCAACACGGCCGGCCGGGACATCGAGAGTGACGAGTTCGCAGTCGAGGTTTGCCAGGTATGTTTCCAGGATCTGCCGGTATTCGGGATGAACGCCGCCGGTGGTTACCACCTTGTGATACCGCCGCGTGGCACTCATGCTCAACAGCACCGCTTCCACCGCCGAACTCCCCCCGTCGTACAGGCTCGCATTCGACACGTCCATTCCGGTCAATTGGCAAATCAATGTCTGATATTCGAACATCGCCTGCAAAGTGCCTTGGCTCACTTCCGGCTGGTACGGGGTATACGATGTGCAAAACTCCCCCCTGGCCGCCAAGCTGTCGACAATCGACGGAACAAAATGGTCATAGCTGCCAGCGCCCAAGAAGCACGCCATGTTGGAACCCGGTGCATTGCGCCCCGCGAGCTCTTGCATGTGCCGCGTCAATTCCAACTCGCTTAACGCCGGCGGCAGGTCCAACGGGCGCCGCAATCGCAACGATTCAGGAATGGAGGCGAACAAGTCCTCGATCGACGCGGCGCCAATCGCCTCCAGCATCGCCTGCTGATCTTGGGGAGTGTTCAACAAATAGGACATGGGTCAAATGAATTACCTATCATTGGGAAATCTATACGGTACACGGTTACGAACGACACAAGCCGAATCAAGCAGTTCCGATCCCATCAGCTGGCACGCGAAAAGGCGCCTCCGCGCGAGCCGGCTATACCAGTCGCGGATGACTTTCTCCACCGCGAGTCCGACCACCGGGAGGACGGCTTGCGTCGGGCAGCTTTCCACCCGAAACAACCCAACCGCCTGAAGTATACCAAAAGCCGGCCGTTCAACGCCGCGTCCAAATCGGCAACTTATTCCGCAGCAGCCCTTTAGCCTTCCTCCGCGCACTGTTTCTGATACGCGTCGTAATCCATCAGCTTGTCGAGACTGCTCTCGTCGCTCATTTCAATCCTCGCGATCCAACCGCTCTCGTACGGGTCTTCGCCCAGCGTCTCCAGGTGATCGGGCAAACTCGTGTTGACTTCGATCACCGTACCGTCCACCGGGCTGAACAAGGAACTCACCGCCTTCACCGACTCCACCTCACCGAACTCGTCGCCCGCGCGCACCGTCTTGCCCACTTCAGGCAGCTCCAGGTAAACCAGGTCGGTGAGCTGTTCAAGTGCGAAGGCCGAAAGGCCAACCGTGGCGACCTTGCCGTTTTCCCCTTGCGTGACATGCGCCCATTCGTGTGTTTCAGCAAATAGAAGATCCTCGGGTTTCACGTTATGGTTCCTTGCGATGAGTTGTTGATTGTCAGTCACGGCTGTAGAAGGGCAAGTCGACGACGGTGGCCGGTAGCCGCCGACCGCGCAGACCCACCTCCAGCACCGTGCCGGTTGCCGATTTCTCACGGGGCACGTAGCCCATGGCGATCGGATGCCGCAGCGTGGGGGAGAAGGTGCCGCTGGTGACTTCACCAATCTCCGCGCCGTCACTGAGCAACGGATAGTGCTCGCGAGGGACGCGCCGGCCTTCCAGTGACAATCCGATCCGGACCGGGTAGGTTGTATCCGCTTTGGCGGCCGCCAAGGCCTGGCGGCCGACGAACTCGTGGTCCTTCAGTTGAACCGCGAATGACAAGCCGGCTTGAAACGGATGCACCTGTTCCGATAACTCATGGCCGTAGAGTGGCATGGCTGCTTCCAAGCGAAGCGAGTCGCGAGCGCCCAGTCCCACCGGAACCGCCTCCACCTCGCCGCCTCGGGCAAACAGCTTCTCCCAAATCGTGGTCGCGGCGTCGGCCGCCACCCATAGCTCGCAACCATCCTCTCCGGTGTACCCGGTACGGCTAACCACCACCTCGTGTCCGTCCAGCTGGGCCATGGTCCCCGTGTAGTACTTCATCTCCGCCAAGTTGACATTCAGCAACGGGGCGACCAAGGCGATGGCCGCCGGCCCCTGGACGGCAATCATGGCCGTTTCCCTGGTCAGGTCGACCAACTCCGCGTCCCCCTCGCCTCGCCTCGCCGCGATCCACTGAATGATCTTCTCGCGATTCGAGGCGTTCACCACCATCAGAACGCGAGGGTCGCCGTTTGGCTGCCGCAAATGGTAGACCAATACGTCGTCCAGGATTCCACCTCGCTCATTGGTCACCAACGCGTAGCGGATTCCACCCGGTTTGAGCCGGGCCACGCGGCGGGTCACCAGGCGATCCAACAGCTTCAACGGCTCCGGACCCCTGAATTCCAGCCGCCCCATGTGCGAGATGTCAAACACGCCGACCGAGCGACGCGTTGCCACGTGCTCCTGCATGATCGAGGTGAATTGAACGGGCATTGACCACCCGGCAAAATCGACCATCCGACCGCCGTGAGACGCATGCCATGCGTGGAGGGGGGTTTTGAGCGAGTCCGCCATATGACCTTATGTCCTCGCCGCGATTGCGTCGCGGCCTTCCTTGCGGTGCCCAAGCCCCGGCAGCCCCACCGCGTCCCTGAATTTACCCGTACACGGAAGCACGTATTGGGGGGGCAATCCTACCGTCCGGGGGCGGGGCCCCGCCACGCGTGTCTCCGCATTGTAGCCAATCAGACCTGAGTTTCCAGTGGACCGGCACGCGCGCGACTCGCGGAGCAGGTGGAATCGACACGCGCGCGCCATCAATCATGCGGGCCCGCGCGTACGCCGCGGCATTCGCCCCTGGGGAGGTCAATTTCTTAGGTGGTTCACGTTTCGACTGTTGCGCATTTGAGGATGCCTCTGTGTTCGGCGTAGGTGACGTTACGGCGGAAGGTGTCTATCGTGTTGAAGCTCTTGGCGTACCCCGTGAAATAACAAGTTGCGCGACAGACTCGCACTGCGCATTTTCGCTATCCCATTCAGCTTCCCGACTATTTACCAGGCCAGCATTCGCCCCTGGCAAAGCTCTCCGTCCTAACGTGCAATGGACGTGCGAACGTCCGCGGAGATCGGTCGCTTGCCCGTCAACGGTTACAAACAGGTAGCACTTTACCCGTCTGAAGACCCAAAAGTTACACAAACGGAAAACCCCGGCGCCAGCGGTTCGTGGGCATGAAAAGGCCGGGCGGAGCTTTCACGCAACGGTCACCGCGTGAGAAGATCGTACGAGTCAATCGTACGAGTCAACGAAGAACATGCTCACGTTTCCAAGTCATCATCACCCCCGCGAAAAGGCGAGCATGGGGGCGTTTGATCGACTTGGATCCGTAAGGAGCGACGCGGGGAATCGCCCTTTAGCGGTTTCGTTTTCGCCCGCCTTTATGCCGCCCTTTGGGGGCTTGGCGGGGGCTGCCCGACGATCGTCGCTGGAGTTTGGCTCGGGTCCGCACCTCTTGGGCGCTGGGCGCCCGTTTTTTCTTGGGCTGATTGCCAATGACGCGGAAGTCAAGTTCGCGGCGCTCGACGTCGACGTGAAAGACCTCGACTTTCACCAGATCTCCCAACCGGAAGCTATTGCCATCGCGCCGGCCAACCAAGCAATGGGTGGACGCGTCGTAGTGATAGTAATCGTCTTGCAGCGAGCTGACATGGACCAGCCCCTCGGCGGGCAATTCCGTCCCCTGAACAAACAAGCCGAAGTCTTCCACGCCCGTAATGATCCCGTTCATGGTCATGCCAATGCGCGTACTCAAGTAGTTTAGCAATTTAACTTTAATCAGTTCACGCTCGGCCTGTTCCGCCCGTTGTTCGCGGCTGGAGCAGAGTTCCCCCAACACCATGAGTTCCGTCGCGTCATGGCGGGGGCGGCGGCCGGCGGCAAGCGTCTCCAGCAGGCGGTGGACGAGGAGATCGGGATACCGGCGAATCGGGGACGTAAAATGGCAGTAGTTTGCCATGTTCAACGCATAATGTTGTTCCGGATCGGGGGCATAAACCGCCTTTTGCATGCTTCGCAACACCGCGTAGTTGACCGCTTGTTCCTCCGGTCGGCCCTTCACTTCGGCCAGCACCCTCTTGATTTCGAACCGGCTTGCCAAACTTTCACACGAGATTCCCAGCTCCCGGACGAAGGTGGTCAGGTCGCGCAACTTCAAGGGGGAGGGGGCGGCATGGACGCGGCGCAGGAACGGGACTTCCTTGTCCGTCAAGCGTTGCGCCACCGCTTCGTTGGCGGCCAACATGAACTCTTCAACGATTTGATGGCTCTCGTTCTGCTCCACGGTATGAGCACCTTCCACGCGGCCATTTGGGTCCAGATCCAATTTGACCTCGGGCAAAACCAATTCGAGCGCCCCGTTGTCCATGCGGCGGCGGCGAAGCCGGGAGGCTAGTTCATGCATATTGCCGAGCAGCTGGTGCACGTTCGGCTTGAGTTTCTTTTCCCAGCGGCGGGGATTTTGGATATAGTCCTGCACCTCTTCGTAGGTAAAGCGGTGGGCGCTCTTGATGGTGGAGCGAGTAACCTGGGTGTCCACGCGGATGCCCTCCGGGGTGTATTCCAGAAACACGGAACGGGCGAATCGCACCTGGTTGGGCTGCAAGCTGGCCAAGTGATTCGAAATGATTTCCGGCAACATGGGAATCACGCGATCGGGCAAATAAACGCTGGTTCCTCGTTTCCGCGCCTCGACATCCAACGGTGACTTGGCGGGGACGAACGCGGCCACGTCGGCGATGTGCACGCCCAATCGCCAGTGATTCTTTTCGATCCGTTCCAACGAGATGGCATCATCGAAATCGCGAGCATCGGCCGGATCGATCGTGATCACCGTTTGGCCCGTCAAATCGACTCGATCGTCCGCTTGGCCTGGATCGAACCGGTCCGCTTGCTCGCGCGCCGCTTCCAAGACTTCTTCGGGAAACTCATCCGGCAGATCGTATTCGCGGATGATCGTTAGGGTGTCCACGCCGGGGGTACCACGAGTCCCCAGCACTTCGGTAATGACCGCTTCGCCGGGCTGGCTGTGCGACGGGAATCGCACCACTTCGATCACCACCTTGTCGTCCGGCTGGACGTTCTTCGCGCCGGGATCTCCAACCGGGATGGGCTGGGCGAAGACGGTCCCGTCGACTCGGACCAAGGTCTGGTCGCCGCGCGGTTTGTAGCTTCCCACGAATTGATGGGTGTCGCGTTCCAGGACCTCGACGATTTCCCCACGCTGTCTCTCTTGATCAGCGCCCCGGCGACGACGGAGCCGAACGCGGACCAAGTCGCCCGTCGACGCGTCGCCCGCCCGCTTCGCGGAAACATAGATGTCCGGCGGAAGTTGCGCGCCAGGGGTGCGCACGCGCGGTTTGACGAAACCAAACCCTTTGGACATGCGGCGGAAGATGCCCACCAGCTCGTCCCGCCGCTGCTTGGACCGCTTTTCGGGGGTAACCACGTGATTGGAGCCATAGGTAACGTCACCCCTGCTCGCCAACCGTTTCACCGCCTTCCGCACGTCGGCTCGCCGGGATTCGGGCAGCCCCAGCTGCCGGGTGATGACTCGCGGTTTAACCGGCCGGTAGTTTTCGTCCTGTATGTGCTTCAAAAGAAGCAGTTCCAGATCGCTGTGATCCATGACCGTCTCCCGCCGCGAGCTTGAATTGGGCACACCGTCATTGCGAGCCGGTGACATCACACGCGGCTTGCGCTTTGAATAGTTTTCGACCCAAATGAGGATGGTAAGGCGTCCAGTTGCTGTCGGTGTTCACGTCACCTTGAATCAAGCTGTCAAAGAATTGCAGCTTCGCGTCCAAATTGTCCAGGTAGTGGATCGCCACGGCTTCGGGAAGCATCGGCAGTTTCGGACTGCCGTACGCGTATTCGCCGTGATGGCTCAAAATGATATGTTTCAGTACGGTTCGCAATTGCGACGGAAAGGGTTCGTTGCACAGCGATTGCGACTCCTCGATCTTGCGGTCGAGCATTTCGACCGCCATCACCAAATGTCCGATCAATTGTCCTTCGTCGCTGTAGCCTAGTTCACGGTCGTAGGTTAGTTCGTTGACCTTGCCCATGTCGTGAACGAACGCGCCAAGGAGCAAGAGTTCCGTGTCAAGGCGCGGATACAGCGGCGCGATCACGGCCGTCAATTCCATGAGGCTCAGGACGTGTTCCAGAAGTCCCCCGTGATAGGCATGATGATTCTTGACCCCCGCCGGGGCTCGCGCGAACTTCTTCATGAACGTTTCATCCATGAGAAAACATTCCGCCAGGCAGCGGAGGTGAAAGTTCTGAACCCCCCGCAGCATTTCAGACAACCGGGCCAACATGCGATCGATGTCAGCCGACCGCAAGGTCGTAAAGTCCGCTTCGTCAACCGTGGCTGGGTCAACCGGTTCAATGCGTTGGGCAATCATCTGCAAGGCTCCGTTGTAGAACTGAGTGGTCGCCCTCACCCGGACAAACCCCCCATTCTCAAAGCTGCTGTAGAGCTGATTGTTGGCATTCCAGAGCATCGCGACCACCGAACCGGAGCGATCCGCTAGCTGAACTTGCAGGTACAGATTGCCGTTGCGGTTGGTGCGGAGTTGTTTGTCCGCGACCTGAAAAACCTGATCAACGTTTTCGTGTTCGCCAAGTTGATTAATAAAGCGACGGGCCATGATGTCTTGGTAATCTCCTGACTGACAGGCATCGAATCGGTCTGGCCGGAAGGCGAGATATGGCGGTCGCGGATGACATTGTCCGCCGCGAGTCCGACCAACGGGAGGACGGCTTGCGTCGGGCAACTTTCCATCCGGAAAAATCCAACCGCCTGAAATATAGCGGTCGCGGATGACATTGTCCGCCGCGAGTCCGACCAACGGGAGGACGGCTTGCGTCGGGCAGCTCTCCATCCGGAAAAATCCAACCGCCTGAAATATAGCGGTCGCGGATGACATTGTCCGCCGCGAGTCCGACCAACGGGAGGACGGCTTGCGTCGGGCAGCTCTCCATCCGGAAAAATCCAATCGCCTGAAATATGTGCCGGGATGCTCGGACGGGCTGAAGCCTTGGCGGAATGTCCAACAGTCCGCATCCTGCGAGACGCTGAACGCCGAATACATATCCGAGACTCATGCCGCCATGGGTGACATTCTTCCGGTTGGAAAGGTGCTCGGCGCCTTCCCGTTGGTCACGGTCGCCACGGGACATTCCCTTGCAATACGCGCGAACTCCTGTTGCGATACGGATCATCATGGATTCTAGTCCGCTACGGCGGGAATGCCTACCCGGGGGCAACCGGGGGCGATGACCCCGATGAAGCCCCGGAAATTGGGCAAACTGGGGCTGTTAGTGCCTTAGTCCCGCGTCTCTGCTAAGAAAAACAAGGAAGTAATGCGACGGTTTTTCGGCGGTCGGAGGTTGGAGCGTGATCACGACTGGTTCTGGCGTGTGCGGCGTGGTGGCGACTGACTTGGCTGGTGAAGGTTTTTGGTAGCCGTTCACGGGTGCCGCTACACGGCCTGGACACGCCAGGCCCGCATGGATGCCCCAGGCTTGTCCCGTCGTGGTTCACGCTGGCCGCTACAATGAGGCGATAACTGAGGCGGCCATGTTCAGAAGCTGTTCGGTGGAGGCGGAAAGCATTGCATGCAAGGCAGTGGTCGGTTGGCGCCGCTTGCCGGTCGGATGGTATCTTGGTCCGTATTGCCCATTCTCCCAAGCTTATCGTACAATAGGCCCCAAACCGGCCCGTGTCCTGTTTCCTCAAATCCTCTTGCAGGTCAAGGAGTTTGCATGACCAAGAAACGTCGGACCGCAATCAGTCCTACTCGCGAAGAAGACTACGCGCAGTGGTACCAGGAAGTGATCATGGCCGCCGATTTGGCGGAGCCGTCGGACGTGCGAGGCTGCATGGTGATCAAACCGTGGGGCTATGCGATCTGGGAACACATGCAGCAGACCCTGGATCGGATGTTCAAGGAGACGGGACACCAGAATGCCTATTTCCCACTGTTTATTCCGCTCCGTTTTCTGGAAAAGGAAGCACGGCACGTGGAGGGGTTTGCCAAAGAGTGCGCGGTGGTGACCCATCACCGCCTGGAGCCTGGTCCCGACGGGGGCCTTGTGCCCGCGGCACCGTTGGAAGAGCCGTATATCGTCCGGCCCACCAGCGAGACGATCGTGGGCGCGATGTACGCGCGTTGGATCCAATCGTACCGGGATCTGCCCGTACTGATTAACCAGTGGGCGAATGTGGTCCGCTGGGAGATGCGAACCCGCATGTTCTTGAGGACGGCGGAATTCCTGTGGCAGGAAGGGCACACGGCGCATGCCACTGAACGGGAAGCGTTGGATGAAACGCGCCTGATGCTGGATGTCTATGCTCGCTTCGCGGAAGAGTACATGGCCATGCCCGTGATCAAAGGCGAAAAGTCGGCGGACGAACGGTTTCCGGGCGCTGTTAGCACCTTGTGCATTGAAGCCATGATGCAGGATCGCAAAGCCCTCCAAGCCGGCACCTCCCACTTTTTGGGGCAGAATTTCGCGCGGGCGCAGGATATCAAGTTTCAAGACAAGAGCGGCCATGAGGTGTACGCTTGGACCACCTCCTGGGGTGTTTCGACCCGGCTGGTCGGCGCGTTGTTGATGGCGCACAGCGACGATGATGGGTTGGTGCTGCCCCCCCGCCTTGCCCCCAATCATGTCGTGATTCTGCCGATCTATCGCGATGATCAGCAACGTGGCCAAGTGCTGGAATACTGCGAGACGCTCCGAAAACAAATCAAGGAACGGGTTCATGGCGACGGCAAGGTGCGAGTGGCGATTGATGATCGCGACATTCGGGGCGGCGAAAAGAACTGGCAGCACGTGAAACGAGGCGTGCCGTTGCGAGTGGAAATTGGCCCCAAGGATATTGCCAAAAACGCGGTCTTCGTCGGTCGGCGGGATACCGGCAAAAAGGAGCCGATCGCGCGGGACCAGTTCGTGGCCGAGCTGCCCCAGTTGCTGGATCAGATCCAACACGACGTGTACGAGCGGGCACTGAAATTACGGGAACAACATACCCACCGCATCGACAGCCTGGACGATTTCAAGGCTTTTTTCACGCCAAAGAATACCGAGAAACCGGAAATCCATGGAGGATTCGCGCTGTGCCATTGGGCCGAGGATCCGGCCACGCACCAGGTACTCGAAAAGCTGAAAGTGACCCCCCGTTGCTTTCCGCTCGATGCGGAGCCGGAAGAGGGAACGTGTATTTTCACCGGAAAACCGAGCCGGCGGCGAGCCGTGTTTGCCAAAGCGTATTAGTCCTACGGCGCAACATGCGCGCACGGTGCGCGTATCCTTGGCATGAGCGACCAACGGGAGCGGTCCATCCCCAGGCGGTGTCCCTATTTGGTTGGCGGCCCTGCCGCCTTAGCTCAAGAGAATAAGCTTTGCCCCGCCGGCAAGCCGAGGCTGTAAAAAGCCATGACAACACCACTCAGCTTTCGCCTCGCCCGGGGACTTTGGGAGCGGCAAACAAGTTTTGTCATGGGCTGTAAACGCTGTAAAAGACGACCGCCCAGGTTTGCGTGAGACTGTCACATGGCCGAAATTCGCGAGCATGAACCCGTTTTGCTTTTTCTCGCCCTCTTCAGCCGCTATGACGAGGCGATCCAGTGGGGACGGGCGCGGGCGAGCGAGGCATGGGGAACGATCGCCTTGGAAAGTGAGCGTTTCACCTTCAGGGAAACCCGGTTTTACGAGAGCACGATGGGATCGGGGTTAAAAAAGGTCTTGCTCGCGTTTTCCACCTTGGTGGACCCTGGCGAGCTGCCGAACCGAAAAGTGGCAACGAATCAGTGGGAACACCTGTACACACAAGAATTCTTCGGGCCGGAACCCCGTCCCTTGAATCTCGATCCCGGATACGTGACCGAAGCCAAACTGGTGCTGGCCTCGACCAAGGATCGAGACCATCGCATCTATCTGTCGCGTGGCATCTTCGCGGAGAATACTCTGTATTATCGAGACGGAGCATGGCGAAACCGGCCTTGGACCTATCCCGACTATCAGCGTTCCGACTATCACCACTTCCTGGACCGGTGCCGTGACGTCTACCGGCGTTCAAAGCAACTGAACCGGCCATGACCGAACGGGCCGGTCCTGAATGACCGAGCAGGATTTCGCGACCATGGCTCGTGGGATGAAGGGGCGCCTAGTTCGACAGCGCCACTGTGGTTCGACCGATGAACGCAAAGCGTGACGACAGAAAGTTTTAGCCCCACCGGCACGGGGCCGGCGGGAACGTGGCACTGGGCGACTGGGACTGGGCCACGGGGATGAACGACGAACCGAGAGCCTCTCATGTTTCAAACACAGCAAGAGACAACTCGCGTGAAAGATACGTGGAAAGGGCCATTGTTCATTGCCCGTGGAGTCAAGACTGGAAACACAAAGTCCAGCGAGGGCGAAGCAATGCACTCGCTGGCCTCTCGGTGGCGTGCCGGATTGACAGGGAACACATGGCATTAAAAAACCTAATGTGGTTATTGTGCGGGACGGTGGTGCCGAGCTTCGTGTTCTGCTGGACCGCCGTTTGGGTGGTCCGGCACTGGGCAGTGCGCTGGCGGTTGGTGGACCGACCCGGGGCTCGCAAAGTTCACACTTCACCCACTCCGTTGGGAGGCGGGTTGGCCATTTGGTTTGCCGTCATCGTCTGTTTTGGCCTCGGGCAGGTTTTTTTGTGGGCGCAGGGAAGCGACGCCCTTCCGCCGCGGATGGCGTCTTGGGTTCCGGCGTTCGTTCAACCGCATCTGAGCGGATTGAAGTATCAATCCAGCAAACTGTGGGTGTTGTTGGCAGCGGGAACCCTGCTTACCATGGTCGGCTTGATTGATGACTGGAAGGGGTTACGGTGGCAATGGCGATTGGGCATTCAGTTTCTGGTGGCGGTCGTTTGCGTGGTGTGGCAAGGATGGCGATTCACGGCGTTCATTCCGTGGCCATGGTTGACCGGATTCCTGTCCGTGTTATGGATTGTGGCACTGATCAATTCGTTCAATATGCTGGACAACATGGATGGCCTTTCCGCTGGGGTAGCCGCGGTTGCCGCCGCCATGCTGGCGGCGGTCCTGCTGTTGACGTTCGATCCCGGGACTCGCGAGCCGCAGATATTCGTGTCCGGGTTTCTGTTGGTCCTGCTCGGCGCGCTGCTCGGCTTTTTGTGGCACAATCGGCCGCCGGCGAGCATCTTCATGGGAGACGCTGGCAGTTATTTCGTCGGCTTTTGCATCGCCGTGGCCACCCTGCTGGCCACATACACGGAGTATCGGGGCGTCCGGCAGCACGCGGTTCTGGCGCCATTGTGCGTGATGGCCGTGCCCCTCTACGATATGCTGACGGTGATTTGGATTCGCCTGCGGGCGGGGCGAAGTCCTTTCGAGGGAGATAAGAGCCATTTTTCGCATCGGCTGTGTGATCTGGGGCTGAGCCAAGGGCAGGCCGTGTTGACCATCTATTTGACCACGGGCACGTGCGGATTGGGCGCCCTTCTGTTGAATCGCGTGGATCTGTTCGGCGCCGTGGTGATCATGCTGATGATCGTTTGCGTCCTTTGCTTGATTGCGATCCTGGAATCAACGGCTCGACGGAAGCTGAAATCGTGAAAAAAGGCGTTCGACGATCGAAACCGAACTCGGATAAGGCGGCTCGCGCCGTGGCTTCCCGAGTGGCGTGGGTTGGCGAAGCACGGGCCTTTCTGCTGGGGGGCGCGGTCGCGCTGATCGTGGCGGGCATGTTGATTCCAAGCGAGGCCGCCGTGCCGTTTGGCTCGCACGTGGTTTTGATCATGGGCTGGCTGGTATTGGCGGTCGTGTGGCTGTCGCGGTGTTTATTCGAGGATCGCCCCACGTGGCACGTGGGGCCCGTCGCGGCGAGCTTTGGCTTGTTTCTGGCTCTCCACAGCCTCAGTGCCCTGGTCATGCTCGACCAAGGCCATGGACGTCCGACACTCAACGCCCTCTGGCTGTGGATCTCTTTCGGGCTCCTATTGCTCGCGCTGCGGCAGTTGGTCCGCCGCCCGGTTGAACAACGGGCGATCGTGAGTGTCTTGATCGCCATGGGCGTGGGGCTGTCCACCTTTGGCATCTATCAGACGGTTTGGGTGTACCCGGGAATCAGGGCGGAGTATATGAAAAATCCCGACCAGGCCCTGCGCGAGGCGGGCCTGCACGATCCCGATCCAGCACAGCGGCGCCATTTTCAGGATCGGTTGAACAGCACCGAGCCGGTGGGCCCGTTTGCCCTCACCAATTCCCTGGCCGGCGTTCTCGTGCCCTGCGTGGTGCTGCTGGCCGGACTTTCGACGTCCTTCTGGCATGCCCGGGGTCGGTGGCGCGGGAGCGGGGTTACCACGCTCTGTCTTGTCGCGCTGATGGGAGGCGTCCTCGTGACCTGTCTGCTCGCGACCAAGAGTCGAGCCGGATATCTGGCGGCGTTGGCCGGTTTCGGCGGGCTGCTGGTTTTCAACCCCGTGCTGCGAACCTGGCTGCGACGGCGGTGGCCATGGACCCTGGCGATCGGGGGCGGCCTGCTTTTGATCACCCTCTGCGTGGCCCTGTTCGGCGGACTGGATCGCGAACTGCTGACCGAGGCTCCGAAATCCTTGCGGTACCGAGTCCAGTATTGGCAATCCTCGGCGGCCATGATCGCCGATCATCCCTGGTGGGGTTGCGGGCCGGGGAATTTCAAGGACTACTACACCCAATACAAACTGCCGCAAGCCAGCGAGACGATTGCCGACCCTCACAATTTTCTCGTGGAAATCGCCGCCACCGCCGGCCTTCCGGCGCTGGTGGCGTTCGTGTTCATTGGCCCCGTGCTCATTTGGCGGGTCACGCGGTCGAGCAGCCACCGAGCCGATACTGAAACGCCCGCCGACCGGCGCGCCGCTCGCCCCGTCTACCTCGGAGCGGTTGGCGGGTTCCTGCTGGCGTATCCGGCGGGGTGGGCTGGCGCTCAGTCCCCCGCGATCGCGATGCTTTTCGTGGCATTGCCCGCCACGGCGCTCTCGCTTTGGGGCCTGGCGCCGTGGGTTGCCCGTGGAACCCTAACCCCCGCTCCATTGCTCGTGGCCGCCGGAGCTCTGCTGGTCAACTTGCTGGCGGCCGGCGGGATTAGCTTCCCCGGCGTGGCCGCGATCCTCTGGGCACTCTGCGCGCTCACGCTCAACGTGCTCGAATGCAACGAACAAGCAGCCTCCGAGCCTTGTTCGACACGGTGGCGTGGTCCGGTGGGGGCTCGAGGGGCCATCGGGTTGGCGACCGCGGGGGCGTTTCTCGCCGTGGCGCTCGGTTATTTCACGATGTATCGCCCCGTGTTGGCGGATCACGAGTTCACGGCCTTCTGCGCCCAAGTCCAGCGTAGAGGCTGGCCACGCGCCGCTGAATCCGTGGCCCGGGAAAGTCGCGAAGCCGCGAAAGCCGATCCCTGGTGGGCCGAACCATGCGACAAACGGGCAGAGGCCCTGCACTATCTGTGGCTGGAGAGCCCTTCTTTCCAGCGACTGGCCGCGTTCCAGGAGGCGACTGCCGCCGCCAGAGGGCGCCGCCCCCGCTCAAGCGAGCTGGCAAGTCGCCACGGCCAACGACTCCTCACCATGTATGCCGCATCGGGACAACGTCATTTGCTCCAAGACGCGATCGAAGCCTACGCCCGGGCGGTCAGCCTGTACCCCAATAGCAGCCTGCTCCGGGCCCGGCTGGCATGGGTCCATCACCTGGCCGGAGCGTCAAGAGAGGCTCGCCGAGAGGCTGGTGTGGCGCTAGAATTGGACCGGCAAATGCCCCACCAGGAACTCAAACTGAAACACCAGTCGCTCAATGCTTGGCCCCCGAACGGAAAGGAAAAACCGCCCCCCTCTGATGGCGGGGGCATGAACGTCGAACAATTGATGCGGAAGCTCCGTACGCGTACGAGTGTTTCCCCCCAAACTCGTTGAAGTCCGACCGCCTCAAGGGGCTGGGCGTGGTTGTCCGGGTTGGCCGAGCTGTATTGAACTCCCACCGAAGTTTGTGCGAAGGTGCGTATGATGAAAAGCTCTATACTTCTACTGGTCGCGGCGTGCGTGGGCGTGGGCGTCGGATGGGGCTCCACGATTGTGGAACAAGTGTCCTACGAGGAATTGTTCCTGCCTTCGGAATTCGCCGCCTACAACCAACAGCGGGAAGGCAACCGGCGTGCCCAACCGGCCGGGACATCGCCCAAGGTTGAGTTGGTCAATGGTCGGGTCCACGATTTTGGCACCATGGACAGGTATGCCAAGAAGAAACACACCTTCCTGATCAAAAACGTGGGAAACGCCCCGCTGCTCCTGGACGTCTCGCGAAGTACGTGCAAATGCACCGTTGGCGAGTTGGACCAGGATCGGATCCCCCCGGGCGAGACCCAAGAACTCGAAGTGGAGTGGGAAGCAAAACTGTTGGGGGGAGCGCCGGAGTTCGAACAGGAAGTAGAGGTCAACACCAATGATCCCGAAAATCCATTGATCTTGCTGGTTATCAAAGGATATGTCATCGAATCTTTACGGGCCTTGCCCCCGAAACTCGTCTTGGGACGCGTCTCCGCCAGCGATACGACCGAGGCGGAGTTTCGATTGTTTGGAGCGGGGGCGAACGACATCGAGATCCTCGAGGCGACATTCGAGAAATCGGACACGGCCGACCAATACGAGATCGCCTTCGAGCCGCTCCCCCAAGAAGAGGTGCAAAAGGAGAAAGGGGTCAGTTGTGGCCTGCTGGCGAAATTGACGGTTAAACCTGGACTGCCGTTGGGGCCGATAAATCAGACAATCCGGATCGGGGCGCGCGTGGAGAAAGAAGCCGAGGTTCATGTGCCGTTGAAAGGGCAGACCGTCGGTGACATTATGGTTGCTTCTTCGGCATTGTTTGAGTCGAGGAAGAACCTTTTGAACTTTGGGGCGCTGGAGCGGACTGAGTCGGCCACGGCGGTGCTGCAAGTTTTTATTACCGGAGAACACCGGCACGAAACCGAGCTCTCGGTGGGGGAGGTGGATCCCGCCGAGTACTTGAACGTGGAGATTGGGCCGCCAGAGGCGTTGAACGAAGGGGCGGCGGTTCGGCGCCAGGTGACCATTGAAATCCCGGCTGGAATGCGACCGATCAACCGGCTCAGCCCGTTGGGGGAGTATGGTAAATTGGGGCGCGTCGTACTCGAGACCACCCATCCGACCATCGAGCAAATACCGATTCGTGTTCGCTTCGCTGTTGACTGACTGCGGCGTGCCGGGCCCGAGACCGTGATGCGTGTGCGGCGGAACTGTCGTGGTCCGCTTGTCGTGGCCGTTTGGCGTCGAGCTCGGCTGGGCCGCAACCAAAGAGGATTGGGGCTTGAGCTTGGGGGGGTGGGCTGAGAGCGAGCCTCGTAACACGATACGATTTCCAGTAGGTAACCAACGCGAGGGGAGCGGGGGTTTGGAGTCTGAGCTTGCTCTTGGCATACTTGCGCATGGGTTTTGACCAACGGAGTGAATTGCATGAATGGGAATCGAGCGTGGTGGTACATGGGTGCCATGGTTTTCGCGGCTACCCTTGTGGGCTGCTCGCCCCAGGACAACGCGACGGCCGAGCAAGGCACGGCGTCGGAGGCGGAAAACCGCTCCCGCGCCGACGCGAGCGACGTAAGGGAGCGACTTGAGGCGAACGGGGACGCCCAGCCGGATGACATTGCCGGCGTTTCCGAGGTTGCCAGTGGATCCGAGGCTCGGGGGACGAACGTGTCGTCCCGTAGCTTGTTGGGAGAGGTCTCAACGGATCAAGCGGCGGCGGAAGAGGATGTGGTCGCCGAGGTGGTTTCGGTCGATTCGCAAGCAGATGAGGGCGAGCGGCCTTCACGTTCCGCGCCGGGGGCCGGCGCGGAGGCTTCCGGTTCGACGGGGCGTGCTTCAAGTGCCGGTGCGATCAATGCGAAAGACGAACGGACCACGCGGCCCGGCTACTCGAAAGGGCAGGGGAGTGGGGGGGAGGCTCGAGAGGCGTTGTTTGAGGGTTGGGTGGAGCCGAGCGTGGCGCTGTTGGTGACGGGACGCCAGTATGGGTACCTGGAGCCTTGTGGTTGTTCTGGACTGGACAGTCAAAATGGCGGATTGGTTCGACGCGGGACCTTGGTCCAGCAATTGACCCAGAAGGGATGGCCGGTCATTCCCATTGACGCAGGCAATCAGGTGCGCCGGTTTGGCCGGCAAGCGGAGATCAAATTTCAGATCACCGTGGAAGCTTTACGCACCATGGGATACGAGGCGATCGGGTTCGGCCCCGACGATTTGCGGCTCCCAGCTCCCGAATTGGTAGGCGTCATCGCGCCACGCGGCAACGAGCCCAGCCGGTTTGTCAGTGCGAATGTCCAGGTCTTCGCGCCCACGTTTACATCCCCGTATCGGGTGGTCGAGAGAGGTGGCAAGAAGATCGGGATCACGGCGATTCTAGGGAAGCGAAATCGGTCATTGATCAACAACAGTGACGTGATCATGCAGTCGGCGGAGGCAGGAATCCAGGAGGTCTGGCCGCGGTTGGAGCAATCGGACTGTGACCTGTACGTGTTGATTTCCCATGCCACGACTGAAGAGTCGATTGCGTTGGGCAAGAAGTTTCCGCAATTCCAACTCGTGATCACCACCGGCGGGGCGGGCGAACCCAAGCGGGAACCGCTACCCATCGAGGGAACCGAGAGCCAGATGATTCAGGTGGGGACGAAAGGGATGTTCGCGGGGCTGGTGGCGTTGTTCGATGATCCGGTTCAGCCGCTACGTTACCAACGTATACCGCTTGATTCCCGATTTCCCGACTCCAAGGAGATGCTGCAGTTGTTCGTGGCCTACCAAAACCAGATCAAAGCGGCCGGTCTTGAGAATTTGGGCATCAAACCGCAGCCGCTCGCGAGCGGATTGGAATTCGTGGGATCGAAGCTGTGCGGCGATTGTCATGAGCGCGAATACAAAATCTGGAAGGAAGGGAACGATGGAGCGAAGCCCAAACACGCGCATGCCTATGAAACGCTGCAACACCCACCGAACGACCGCGGAGGTATCCCCCGCAACTTTGACCCCGAATGCATCAGTTGTCACGTCGTGGGCTGGAATCCACAGAAGTATTTTCCGTATGAATCGGGGTTCTTAAGCCTGGAAGAAACCCCGCACCTCACCGATGTGGGGTGCGAGAACTGTCACGGCCCGGGATCGAAACACGTGGCGGCCGAGGAGGGAGAGTTGGATCTCAATGGGGACGAGATCGATCGAATTCGGGACCAGGTGTGGTTGGACCTGAGCAACGCGGAGGAGAAATGCCTGGAGTGCCACGATCTCGATAACAGCCCTGCGTTCCAGGAAGAAGGCGCCTTTGATCGGTATTGGGAGAAAATCGCGCACTAGGTCGCCCCCGGGCCGCGTCGCGGTTCAACGTATCCCCACGGCTGCGAGTCATGGCCACGCCGCGACTCTTGCTCGCGGGCTCAATGCCAATGATCGTGCGAGGGCTCTGGCAGCTCCCATCGGTGGTTGCGTTTGTTGTCACGGATACCATGCCACCACTCGCCACGCCCGGACGCCGCTTAGACGGGTCCCGTCCGCCCGCCCGAGGCGGGGCATTCCTGAAGCGGGATGAAAGATTGAAAGGGTGTGCGATATCAGTCACGGATTAACGGCCTTGAGATTGAGCGAACGGAGCCAGTGTGGGGTGAGGGCCTGTACGCAGTGACCGAGTCATGGCACCACGCGAGGGAAGTGGAAACCGTGCACTGGCTCCGCTCGCGATT
Organism: Planctomycetota bacterium; assembly: GCA_051745935.1. Taxonomy (GTDB): domain Bacteria; phylum Planctomycetota; class Planctomycetia; order Pirellulales; family Pirellulaceae; genus JBNJEM01. The sequence continues at coordinate 7,106 of JBNJEM010000019.1, read as the reverse complement.
AGCGTTGTCAGCAATGGAAGCCTGTCCCACGCTCGCTCAGCCAGTGCCACCCGACGCCACGCGGGACCGTTATTCTGCTAATCCCGAAGAAGGAACCTTCTTCAGGCACGGTCTACTGCCGCTTCTCTGGTTCTTCTGCTTCTGAGGAATTTCGGGACTTCCGTTTATCTCGACTAGCGGACACGATACAAACAAGCGTCTGCGCGACAAGGACAGAGAGGCCAACAACCAGCAGCACAATTTGTAACCCCACAGCCGCCATGATGGCGAACCCACCCCGTGGGCCCGATGCTAACATCATGCAACAGAAGATGCCACCTAGAACACCGAGAAAAACGGCTTCGACAGCGAGTTTTCTTGTCACTGGATGGATCGCAAGGATCACTGCAACAAGCAGGTAGATCACGACAACTGGCCAGCAACAACCGACCGACAATTCTAGCTGGGCGCAACCCCCGAGGCCAAAAAGGACTAAAGCACCGAACATGGCCAGCATCACCGCACGCAGGTTCATTCCTCTCGACCTTGTTGACCGCTGCATGGGGCGCACCCTTTCCAGTATTTGTGCCACTACGTGGACGCCCGCAATAGTGCCCTGCCTCTCCTCAGGTTTTTCTATCGCGTCCTATCGAGCTGTCGGGACATAGGAATGGGAATTGCAGCTGCGTCGGGCGACTATCCCCACTCCGCGACAACTTCACGGTCAGCGACGATCAGATTAGGACTACGACAGACGAAAACAGGTCATCAACCCGGCTTCCCGCCGTTCCCTTCTAATGTTCATCGGTGTTCGCTGTATCTCGTTTGTCACGCTGCTCGTCCCCTTCAGGTTTTTCATTCTCGGCATGATACTCCGGCAACGTCCAGACGCTGACTTGTGTTACCATCTCGCCGTCGCCTCCCACCGAAATTGCCTGCTCTCCGTCTGCAGAAAAGACCACGTCCGTCAGCTCCTTCTTATGCACCAGATTATGATCGATCTGTCTCCAATTCCGTACGTCCCACCAAATGACACTCCCAAACACCGCCCCGAAAAGCGCCGTTTCGCCATCCGGCGAAAATGCGACAGAGGCAATGTGAAGCGACTGGTCTGCGTGCCATGGATTTCCCGGAACTGCGAAACGATTGATTTCCTGTTCCTTTTCAATATCCCATAGTATTACTCCGTTCAGGTAAGAGGACATTGCAAACCGCCCGTCTCGCGTTAGATCAAGCGACATTACTCGCCCATAACCGGCCTGGGCCGTAAATCGAGAACTCCCGTCGGAGAGATCCCAAAGCCGAATGGATCCGTCCCAGCTGCCCGACAGTATGCTGCTTCCATCCGATGACCATGTGAGGCACCGGACTCCGCCACTGTGACCGAGAAGACGCTGCGAGACCCGTAACGGCTTCAAATTCCATACCAGGATGCTACCGTCCTGGCCCCCTGAAGCTGCCATATCACTCACGGGAGAGCACGCGATGCACCGAATGTATCCCTGGTGAGCATCCGCTCGCGAAATCTGCCTGCTCTCAGTAATATCCCAGAACTTGATATAGCGTTCCCCACCAGAGACAAGGTTATGCCCATCGCGCGTGAATGCGATGCACTGTGTCGACCCCCAGTGTCCCTCGAGTGTCGTCACTGCCTGACCGCTTTCCACCTCCATGACGCGAATGGCGAGATTTTCGTAAGGATAGCTGCTACGTGCTGAATACCCAAGCAGATTGCGGTCATCACTAAACGCCCCGACTACGTGGACGACACGTACATTTTTCAGTACATGCTGATGCGACGGATCGTATTCAGACCGCGCAAACCGGGTCCAGCGGGTATCGAGGTGATCTGTGAACGTGTCATCTTTTTGACAGGAAACGCCGCAGAAGAGCATCCCAACGACGAGGAATATCGACGCCACGTCACACCACCGAATTCTCCCACCCAGGCGGATATGCAATATTCTCATCGTAAGCCTCCTCATCGCGCTCATTGAAGTACGGACCACAGGGCCGTTCTGGATCGTTAGGACCGTCGTGAGTGTCTGGTCCGACCCCTTCCTTCGTACAGCACTTCTTGCACGCTACAGTGGTCGTGGTCCAATAGGACTCGGCACAGTCACACTCTCGCCCCGTCTCATTGTCCTCCCAGTCAGATAGCTGATTCGCACTGCAGCAGTGCGACGCGAAATTGTGCCTCATCTTTTTTGACAGCTGATCCCAGCATGCGTCAGAGATGCTATGCCCCCGCTTGCATATATTCACATCAGCTTGTTCTTTCCTTGCCGACGCCACTTCTGCCGCTCTCTTCCCAATAGTGCCAGCCATGTAGCAGTTCCACATACAATGCTGGAATGGCATGCTTGTGTAAGCTGGGAAGGGAGTGAACAAAGCGCCGCCAATCCCAATTTTTGCGTACTCCATGGCAATCCAGCTCACGTAATATGCGGAGCTGTGGCATGGCGAAAGGTCCCAACCCGGCCCCGGTGTCACATCAATCGGGTCGATAAGCCCTGTTGGATCTCTGCGCGATACGGGCCGATTACGCACATACCGATACACATTGGAATCTCCCGCTTCAACCCCAATCGGATCCCGGCTCACGAACCGCCCCAGCTGTGGGTGATAGACGCGATGCCGATGATAGTACAGGCTGGTGGCCGGATCGAACACCAGCCCATCGTCTTTCACTCGCGTGGTGATAACTCGCCGCACGGACTCCGCAACAGCAGATGGCGTTGAATCGCCGTGCCCGAGTAGATCGAGGTCTTTGGTCGGACGATGCAAGGCCCCCGACCAGACACGGAATAACATTGCGCCCTTGAGCACGAAGCGGTCGCACAACCGCGACTTCGATAGGCGATACAGGAACCGTTCGATGGAGTACTGCGTGAGCAGTGCGTTATAGTCTTCGCCCCTGGCGAGCCGAAGGTCCAGCAGCCGCTGGCGCACAGAGGCCGACATGTTCTTCACGTGCCAATCCTTTCCGTCACGTTAGTGCCTCCAGATATGGGCGTACTGTCTTTGTTACGCGGTCAATCTTCGCCATCCCATAAATCTGCGCCGGTGTCGCCTTCCGCTGACCCAGACAGTCCCGCAGAGCTTCAACACCCACGTCATGCCCGACGTGCGCCCGGTACTTGAAGCAATCGGCTACCGTCTTGGCGGGGCCGGTGATTCGCACCCGGACCCCTTCGATCTCGTGAAGTTCAAGCCCGGCCTCCAGCGCTTCTCCTGATGCATAGACGACGTGGATGCGGGGCTGCTCAATCTTGGGACGACGGGCGGCTCGGTCGATCATGATCCAGACCGCGTGGGCGATCTGCGTTGTCAGCTCGTGGAAATCGAGTGCGGAGATGAGACATACCGTAGCCGTGGGGGCCCGGGCACAAACCTCTGCCAATTCGGTGTGGCGTGTCGCCTCATGATCGGGCATGGTATACACGCCGCGCGAGCGACGGACCAGTTCGCCGCAGTCGAAGAGCCGTTTTAGCACCCGCCGGTCGACCTGAATCGACTCCAAGTCGCGAGGGCGGACAATGCCGTGGCTCCGCACGTACCGGAGCAATCGAGCTGCTTGCGTGGCGTTGGTCATGGCTTCCCTTGTCACATATTGCCGGTCAAAGCAACCTATTAGCTGACGTTTCGTGACATCCTAGCAGACGAGCCCACAGCGCTGCAAGCCATTTCAAACCGGTCGGTCCGGATAGGCAATGGCGCTGTGCCGTAAGTACCTGGCGTAACAATGAGTTACGCAACGCGAGCAAACTCAGGCCCAAGCCCTCAGCGTCATCCACCGACTCTGCCTGCGTTTTGGGCCGGCAGAATTGTCGTGGCTTGAATCGCCACGTAGCTTTAGAAGATGCCCGATTGCGACCGTTCCCGACCAGTGTGCCGGGTTTGCGAACGAACTGCTGTCTGTCCGTCGACTCGGGGACATCGCCGAACACAGGCGGCGGGAGAATTCCGAGAAGTACGAGGACGACGCGTGGGACGCGGTGAGATTCAAGAATCCGTTGGACTTTCCCATGACGACCGCGCCAGCGATGATCACCGCAAACGGCCAGTTCAATGGACAGCAACTCAGCTATTGGACCAATCCCGGTGAAGCCACCACGCTACACGTGACCAAAGCGCTGAGCATACGCACCCGGCACGTGCAACATGAGGAGGAGGGCGAACGCAAGATCGTCTATATCGGTGGAAACGATTACCGCGAAGTCAACGTCACGGGGCAACTGACTGTTAACAATTACCGCAAGGAGGCCGTCAAGCTTGTCATTCGCAGGCGGTTTTCCGGAGACCTCACCGAGGCGGAACTGAAGTTGCGCGAGCGGCTCCGGCGGCACGTCGATGCGCTCGCTTTGACTTGCTTGTTCTGCCAAATGCTACTATGCTGGAATGCCGCGCGGCACGGAAGTTCCCAACGTCTTCCTTGCGCTCCGCGGGAGGTTATTGCTCGGTGGATGTGCAAGGGGCTGGCGGCGCAACGCCTTGGACGGCCGGCTGCTGGTACGTTCCCGGTCACGGACGGAAACCAGCGTTTTACAGCGGCTTCGCGCGAAGCGCAAAGGCACACTGGAGAACCAACATGAATCGTTTATCGCCGGTTGCGGCCTGCGCAATGATTACTCTTTCCGCCATGGTCGGTTCTGTCCCACTCGCCCTGGCGGAACCGGTGCCCGTCATCCTCGATGCGGATATGGAGAGCGACGTGGACGACGTTGGCGCGCTGGCGCTGCTGCATGCGCTGGCCGATTTAGGTGAGGCGAACATTCTGGCCGTCATGATTTCGGCTGCCAACCCGCATAGCGCACCCTGCGCCGATCGGATCAATGCATACTACCAGCGGGGTGATCTGCCGATCGGGAACGTCAAGGGCGAGCCCGTGGCGAGGCCGTCGGAAGCCGGGCAAGCGGTATTGCGAAACTCGCGTTACGCGAGGCAAGTGGCCGAGGCCTTTCCCGGCACGATGGCAAGCGGTGACGACGCTTGCGACGCCGTCACCCTCTACCGGCGCATCCTGGCCAAGCAACCGGACCGGAGTGTTGTCATCGTGACGATCGGCTACAAGACCAACCTGCGTGATTTGCTCCTTAGCAAGCCCGATCGTTACAGCGACCTGAGCGGCGTCGAGCTGGTGCGGCAGAAGGTGGATCAATGGGTTTGCATGGGGGGCAATTTCGCCCGGCGCCGGGTGGAGTCGAATCTGGTTTGGGACGCGCCGGCCTCCACCTATGCCATTGACCACTGGCCCACGCCCATCCTCTTCAGCGGCTGGGAAATTGGCGCGGCGATTCACACCGGCGCAAAACTTGCCGACGCACCTGCCGACAGCCCGGTACGCCGCGCTTACGAGCTGTACGGTGGCCGCGTGGGCGCCACCCGGGAAAGCTGGGACCAGTCCGCGGTGCTCGTCGCCGTGCGCGGCGCCGGCGATTACTGGTCGCTCTCGCCCCCCGGCCGCGTCCGAGCCGAAAACGGGGTAACCGACTATGAGCCCGATCCAAACGGCAAGCATGCCTATCTGATCGAGAAGGCCGATCCGAAGGCAATTGCTGCCGAGTTGGACTTGCTGATGGCGCAGCCGCCCAAGGCGCGAAAACTGGATTGACCTGTGGACGCAACATCGCGGACACCTCCGCGACCGTCGGGTGGCCACTGCCCCCTCCCGCCCAAAGCAACACGGCGCCGAGCAAGCGGGATGCGGGTTTCAACCCGGATTGAAAAAAGACGTGATTGTTACCAAGCATATGTTGGGCGAGCATCCCATCATGGAACACTGGGTGGAGACCATGCGGATTCGTGACAGTATCATATATTTCAGGCGGTTGGATTTTTCCGGGTGGAAAGCTGCCCGACGCAATCCGTCCTCCCGTTGGTCGGACTCGCGGCGGAGAAAATCATCCGCGACTGGTATATCTACGTCCCGAACGCCCCCAGGAACGTCGACGGCTGGCTGAATTCCAGCGCCATCCATCGCTCGACCGATAACGGCGACACCTGGTCACACGTCACCCACATCGAGCTTCTCAAACCCGACTGGGCGCGGCTACTTTGAGGTTATACCATGGGGTACCAGGGTGGTGGCTGGCTGGCCATCGGATACGTGCCCGAGCCGGGTGCCTGGCTACCGCTCGCTTCCGCCCTGGCTTGCCGCGTGTTGGTGCGACGGGGCGTTTGGGCGTGCGGTGGCTTGACGCCGCTTTGGCCACGTCCCTTGTCCCTTGCCCGCGACTCCCTGGTCGTGCGTGGTGACAAGCATGAAAGCCGGCAAGGAGAAACCGGCGTCGAGCCGCCGCCCCCCGAGGTGTCAGCACCAGACTTGAACACGAAAGGAAGAGGCCCATGAACCGATCCGTTTTTCGAATGTTTGCTCTTGCCGTCGCCTTCTGGGCGGCCGGTGCCGCCGGCGCTGGGGAGGCTCGCCGGCCGAACATCGTGCTGATCATGGCCGACGATATCGGCGTGGAGTGCCTCGGCTGCTACGGCAGCGAGGCGTACGAAACCCCGCATCTCGACGCGCTGGCCGCCGGCGGCATGCGGTTCGAGCACGTGCATTCGCAGCCTATTTGCACGCCGTCGCGGGTCCAAATCATGACCGGCAAGTACAACAACCGGAACTACATCCGGTTCGGGTTGCTCGACCCGGAGTCGGTCACGTTTGGGCATCTGCTGCGCGACGCCGGCTATCGCACGTGCGTCGCCGGAAAATGGCAGCTCGACGGGGGCTTCGAGAGTCCCCGGCATTTTGGGTTCGATCGCTACTGCCTCTGGCAGTTGACCCGCCGGCCCAGCCGCTACCCCAACCCGGGGCTGGAAATCGACGGCCGGGAGCGCGACTTCAAGGAGGGCCAGTTTGGCCCCGACCTGGTGACGGATTACATTGGCGAATTCATGGAGGCCAACCGCGACCGCCCGTTCCTCGTCTACTACCCGATGATCTTGCCGCACTGGCCGTTCGTGCCCACCCCCGACCACCCCGACTGGGATCCGACCATGTGGCGCAACGCGAAGGGCGAGCCGGGTGGCTTCCGCGGCCCGAAGTATTGGGACGCCATGGTCCGCTATACCGACAAGATGGCCGGCAAGGTGGTGGCGAAACTCGAGGAGTTGGGCCTTCGCGA
>JBNJEM010000018.1:0-29811 GCA_051745935.1 Planctomycetota bacterium | reverse complement strand
CGGACGGAGGGCTAGGAGATTAAGCCCCTCGTTCGCGGGCCAACGGTCCGCGCCAGTTCCGGTTGCGTCGCATATCATCATAGGCCCACGGATGGCAGACGGACCCACGGATGAAGAAAGACGCAGACGGCCGCGCCAATTCCGGCTCCTGCTGGCGGAACAAAAACGGGATAAAAACACGATCGGCTCAGCAACGAATTTTTATCGGTCCATACTACTTCCCTTTTTCGCTCCGGGTGTTAGCGGCGAGTCGGATCTCGTCAGAGGGCAAGCTACGCATGGATCGAAAGCACGGGCCCCTATCATTTCGACGTTTACCTAAACCACCTTGCCAGTGACGAAAGCATCAAGCTTTGGACCGATGGCGCAAAGACTGAGTTCCTTCCAACCACTGAGCCGTCGCCGCCAAGTCTTCTATTCGGCACGCTCGGCACCGACTGATAGGAGGAAGGTGATCTGTTCCGTGTAGGCCATGTAACTCAAATCATCGTCCCGCAGTACGTGGGCGAAGTTCCAGGCTTTATCGACTATCTTTTTGGTATCGTTTGCCATTTGCTCAATCAGTCGAGTCGGGGCGCAGTAATGAAGTGTAGGAACTCGTCACCGAGACTTGTGGTACGTTTTGCCATCGCGCCTTGCCCGCTCATCATGGCGTGAAAGCCATCCGTACTGAACAGCCCCCGCTGGTGCAGCTCTTTGCCAACCACGTCGTAGAAGTCCCTCTGATCTTGAAGTTCGGGGTACGCAGTCACAAGCAGTTGCGACAGGCTTCCACCAATGGACCACCGGGGATGTTCCTTGCCGTTGTCCGCAAACCACTGATTTGGATTTGCGAAGAAGGTAAGAATTCGAAGATGCCAAACGGTGAACTGATCGACCAAGCTGATGAAGACCTGCTGCTTTGACTCGTCGGGTGGATTTGGGGCCGCTGCATTCAAGACGGCATTTCGCAGGGCTTCCCGCTTTTCATCGTGTGCCGTCCGCACTGCGGCTTGGGACGCTTGAAGCACCGTGTCAATGAAGGCGTCGTTGTCCTTCAAGTCTTCAATGACACATTGTTGTTCTTCCTCCAGTCTTCCCAGTCCTTCGGAAACAGATTCCATCCACGCCTGTTGCCTTCTCTTGAGAGGCGGGGCGATGACAAGTTGGAAGATTTCAGCAGCGGAACCTCCAACAAACGGAACTGCCGCAAGCCCGGCCCGTGCCAATGCGTGTGCCTTATCACCGATGGTCTCTTTCGGTGGCGTGAAATCGCCGGGCGCATCATGTTTGGTTGAGTCATCGTCAGACATTACTTTGCCTTCGTTCGTTTGGTGCGACCGGCGCGATTGGGTTTCTTGCCGTTTGCATTGGCTGATTTGCAAAGATCGAGCCCCCCAGACATTAGGACAATTCCTCTCAGTTCCCCCTCGAGAAGACACAAAACCTTTGCCGCAGTACTGGCTGCGAACCTTTCGGTTATACCCGTACCCGCCCGCGACGACACAGAGCGGCTCGAGCGCGACGCGGATCGGAGTCGAATCTTCGCTGCAGCCCCCCACCAACTGTGGGCATTATCGAGCGTCTCGGAACGCTCTTCGGAGTTCTTGGGTGTCTTGAGTCTCTTCCTTGAGTCTCTTCCACAAACGCTGCAAACCGCCTGCTGTTTGCAGAGATCGATGAGTAGCGAAAGGGTTCACGCAGAGGAAACGACGCAGCTGGCCCCCGGCGTGACGAGCCGTACAAGATGACGGCGGCCAAAGAATGGGAAAAGCCGATCGGCGGCGCTGGGCACCCTCGATCGGCTTAGCCTCGTATCTCGTTGCGGTGGCAGTTATTCCGCCACGTCGAACTCAAAGTCGTTCGACCCGGATTCCCTCACGGTAATCTCCAGACCGTTGTCGAACACCTCGTACTTCCGTGGGACGATACGGCGTTCCTCGACGACTTTGACGCCGTTGGGGTCTTCCTCCGACGGGTCGGGTTCCGTGATCGATTCGATCTTGCGGACGGCGACATAGTATTCGCCGGGTACGACGCCATCACCGGAATCGAAGGTCGATAGCTCAGCAACGCCGTTACTATCGGTTTGCCCATAAGGGCTGTAGTCGTTCTCGGGATCGACCGAGTCAAGCGTGACGGTCGCGCCTTCGACCGGCTCACCGCCCATGGTAATCTTCACCGACGTGGGGTAGGTGGCCGGATGGTCGGAATTGGCGTCGTTGCATCCGACAAATACACAAGCCGCCAGGAGTAGCAGGATGGTAGCCGCAATGTGCTTCATTTTTCGCCTCAACGTTCCTTTGACATTTCAATGAGAAACCGCCCCCCCCGGAGCGGAGGGGCGATATCGAGGTTTCATGAACCGACTGCCGCGCAGGGCAACGACTTAAAAATCGCTAATGCTTTCGCTGCCGGATTTGGTACCAAGGGCGCCCCAGACGCCGTACGGGCTCGGGCCGCTACTGATACCAGCGGCGTCGGCGTTCTGGTCCCCCGCGTCGATCGTCTCGGACATGAAGTGGACCGAACCGTCGCCCAAGAGGGCATTGACACCGCCCGGATGATAGCTTTGCGTGGCCAGCATCTTCTGTTCGACGTCGTGCCAGTGATCGGCGGCCATGCACTGCGGACCGTTCGGCGGGATGATCGTTTGGAAGCCTTGGAAATAGTGAGCTCCATCGGCCCAGCGGCTACCGCGGTCACGGCCGTCGGCCTGGTTGGGATACTGCTTCGTCTGCGGGTTATAGAGCGACTTGCAGACACTCGGGACCGAGGTCGAATCGCGTGCCGCGCGATGGATGTCGCGGTCCCCGGCCGAGTGGGCGATTTCGGCCATGAAGATCGTATTGCTCAGACCGTCCGGAATGGAGCCGAAGCTCATCTTGAATTTCACGCCGTCGCCGCCCTTGTCGTATTGGCCGCCGCTGTTATTACTGGCGTTGGCGCCGAAGACGCCGCGGACGTCGCGCCGCGCCGTATTGAAGCTGTCACCCGCGCAGAAGCCATAGCTGACCTGCCCGCGATCGAGCGGACGCGAATCCGGGTTCGACGGGCAATTCAGGCTGTCCGGCTCGCGAAGATTGTTGTACAGCCCGTCCCAGGGCACGCGGTTCTCACTGATCACGCGATCGTAGATGGGGCCGCCTTCCATGAACGGCAGGAGGTGGATGTACGCGCTCCAGCGCTCACCCCGATTGCGGTCTTTTTGCGTGCCGTGTCGCGGGGGCAGCGCGTTGTTGGTGTCGTGGAAGTTGTGCAGCGCGAGACCGAGCTGCTTTATGTTGTTCGAGCACTGCGTGCGTCGGGCCGCTTCGCGCGCGGCCTGGACGGCGGGCAGCAACAGCGCAACCAAAATGCCGATGATGGCGATGACCACCAACAGCTCAACCAAAGTAAAGCCTTTTCTCCGCATCGTCTCTGTCTCCTTAACCATGTAAAGATGAACCCCGACGCTGTCGGCGAACCGGTGGCAAAGGCCGAGCGCTGGATGCGCCCCGCCCCCCCTCTGAACGAGGAGAGCCGCCGGGCCGTCAACGAGGAGCGAAATTAGAGCAGCCGCCATCTTCCGGACATAGATCCGATCTTCGTTTTCAGGTGGTGTTCCAGCAAGAAAGTGAGGGAAGATGGAAAACTAGGCAGGTTGAATCGGTGGGCGAGCCTTGTGACGCCACAAAAGCATCTGCTCGGCGTTCAAGGCATGCGGCCGCTCCAGTAACACGTTACGCTCTAGTGTATTTGGCCGTGACTTTTCTGTCAAACACTGATAACTGACTGACTGACTGATAGGAATTTTAATCTCCGGCGGTTGATGGCTGCAAGGTGATCCCCTGCAGCGGTGGCCTTTAGTCTGCTTTGCTGTTCCTACGAGGGTCTGGGCTACTGCCTCTAGACCTACATCGACCCGAAAGGCATCAATGATGCTAAGCTCCGCAGCCGGTGGAAAAAACCCCGGCAGGCAATGCAAGACATCGTCAGATAACTGGGGACTGTCGGATGAGACGCAAGGTATGACCGTCAGAAGCCTAAGGCTGCCGGCAGAAACGGCAGAGCGGGCACAAGCAGCATACCGCCGATCGTTATCCACAGCACAAACAGCGCCACCACAGCCCGCGCGTTCGTCTGTTGCCGCCTCACAGGGTTGCGGAAAAAAGTCGCCAGGAAAATGAGGTAGCAGATACTGAACAGTGCGAACGGGACCACCCCTACGAGAGCCAGCTGTTGGCACAACCGCTGGCTCTCCTGTCGCGAGAGTTCAGCTAGACCTGCAGCCGCAATGATTGGATCGACAAGCATTGGTTGCCCATATTCGTCGTACCGAGATCTCTTCCAACCGTACGCACGTGCCGAGACCGACAGCGGAACGTAAAAGACTGTACTCACACCAGGTTAAACAGAGAATCGCCAGGGCGGCGGCCGGGGCATAATAACCAATTGATCGTTTATGTACAATAATCTTCCTTCCTACTTCTTGCGTGCTTTTTACAACTTGGAACGTCGTGCCACGGTAGACCTCGCGTCTCGGAAAGTCGTGTTACTGTTTTTCAGGCGGTTGCATTTTTCCGGGTGGAAAGCTGCCCGACGCAAGCCCTCCTCCCGTTTTGGTCGGACTCGCGGCGGAGAAAGTCATCCGCGACCGGTATATGAAGCTATTCTAGCCGAAATAGTCGCACGCCTCACTCGACGATGGCACACCGGGCGTCGGGCCACTGGGCGAGGCCGGCATGGTCGTCCATCTCGGAAATCGCCGTTGCTGTTCACGCTTGAGCCACGGCAAAAAACACCTGGTTCGACAACCGTTCGGTGTTTTTCGCGCCAGGCCGCCCGGCCGTGTAGATGATGCCGGGATCCCGGGGGACCGGGTGATGGCCGGTCGCCCGTTCGATGTTCGGCAGCCAATGGGACTGCTCGCGGTCGAGTTCACTGATCAGCGAGCACGAGAACTTGTCACGTCCGCCCTGGGACCGAAACGCGACCACTTCATTCGTGGGATTCCCCCAGCTCGATTCGCCTTCCCGCGGTATTTGAATTTGTGCCGTCACGACCATGTCACCGCCCGCGGTGAACGTGATTCCGGCGGGCGCCATTAGATTCCAGGAGGACCATTGGTCTGGCAAGAACTTTGTCAGGTCAATCCGATGCCAGTTCCCGTCTCCGCGAGGGGACGCGACCAGCAGTTGCGAGTGCCCCTCTTCCTGCACGCTGTAGACCAGGTGAGGTCGGCCGCTGGGATCGACGGCCATGGCCCCCGCCCGCAGGACTCGCGCGTGATCGACGCCCCCGCTGGCCAGGATTTCGGCCGAATCGGCGGTAGCCGGCAGGGATACCTCGACCCCGTCACTGCGTCGCCAGGAACGCCCGGCATCGGGGCTCACCAAATAGGCCACCGCCTGCAAGCGACCATATCCTTTGTCGTCCGTCTTTTCGTGAAAGCGGCAGCATAAGTGCAATGTCCGGTGGTCGCGGCCCCAGGCCAACGATTCCTGAAAATGGGCGTAGCCGGGATAACGCGACGCGAGAAGTGCTTGACCGCCCCGCCATGTTTCCTTGCCGCCCGGCCGCTTCCATAGCTCAACCCGCCAGGGGCGATCCGAAAAGCTGCGGCGAGCGGTGAGATACAGCGTGTTGTCTTGTCCGCACACCAGAGTGGGATAGGTCAAACGTTGGCCGAACGTGAGTTCCGGTCCCCACTCGGATCCGTCTCCCGGCCGCTTCGACTTGCGATAGCGCATGGCGTGGTGATGCGGATAGTAGGCGATGTGCAAAAAACCGTCACGGTCGATCGTGAGCGCCGGGCCGCCGTGGTTGTCGTGCGATTGGCCAATGGTGTACGCCGGCGACCACTCGCCGCTTCCGTGATCGAGCGTTCGCACTCGGACCCGAAAACCGTCGGGCGGCGAGTCCAGCCAGGCAACATGAGTGCGCTGGCCGTGGGTCACGATTTTATTGGCTTCCGCGTATCCCGTCGCGCGGCCGCAACCCTGTTCGGATAACCGGAATCCCCGCGTCCGCGGTTTCGTCCCTTTGGCCACGCCGATCGCCTGCAAGTATCCGCTAGTCCCCATGGCCAGCGCGGTTCTCAAGGCATGGCGTCTTGAAATTCGGTCGGCCTTGATCAACGATTGACCTTTCATGACCTTTCCCTCCGTATGACCTTTCGCTCCGTATGACCTTTTCCTCTCTATGACGATGTCGCGTCCCTGGATCCATCAAGCCTGGAATCACACGTTTCGGAACGTCAAATATAAACCCCAACGTTGCAAAAAGGAATGCGTAGGACGGGTCTCCAGGCCCGTCTATCACAGTCGAAAATGGTCATCTTGCGGATGTTTGCAGACTTCACGTTTCGTGAACTTTGCAGACAGTGAATCAAAGTCGGTTTCGCACGCCAACCGACGGGCCTGGAGACCCGTCCTACTTCAATCGTTACGCAACTGCAGGGTAAACAGGCGGTTTTACGGTTGAACTGCACGGTCTGATCACATCACGGGGTGGAATATCCACGTCCCTGCTGACAGTATGTTGCGCGGCGCGAGGTTAGACATCGCGGGTTCCGTTCTTTCGTTTCACACGTCCAGGACCACGTACGCTTCCCATCCCGAGGAATCCTCTGATACGCTGAAGCGGGAGAGCGTGACCGCTTTGACGTCGGTATTCAACGAATGCCGTTTCGGATCCATTTCCTCGCCTTGGCTTTCCGCGTCAAGAACGAAGGCGTCATTCGCCTGTTTGATGGAAACACGGGTGACCCTCAACAGCAGCGACTCCGCATCTTTATAGTAGATCAGCGTCTGCAAGAGGTTGAACAACAACATCTCGCAGCTCGCCTCCTCGGCGTGGATGGCACGACGGACGGCAGGCTGGACGGAATCCAGATTCTCTACCATGACGTTCATGGTGGCGTCCGCCGCCGCCACGAACAGGGATTCGCGATTATCCGCGCGAGCGCGAAACGCGACATCCGCGAGGGAGTCCTCCTCAAAGTAGCTGTAGTCCATGGGGTGTCATCCTTTGATATTGCCGATGGGCAGGAGCCTCACCACCGGCTTGCTGATTCCCGCTTTCGCCGTGGCTCGAACCACCTCGTCGATGTCCTTGTAGGCGCCACCGGCTTCCTCCGCCAAACCGGGCAACGACGCGGCGGTAACGGTGATGCCTCGCCCTTTAAGCTCGGCCTGCAACGTTTTGCCGTGAAAGGTTTTTCGAGCCATCTTTCTGCTCATCGCCCTGCCGCTTCCATGCGCCGTGGTGAAAAACGTCTCGGCGCCTGATTCTTGGCCCACCAGCAAGTAGGATCCGGTTTCCATGCTACCGCCGATAATGACGGGCTGCCCGGTACTCTTGTAAACGGGGGGCAAGTCCTCGGAATTCGGTGGGAATGCCCGAGTCGCGCCTTTTCGGTGGACCAACACCTGTCTCCAACGGCCATCGACTTGATGTTTTTCCAGCTTGGCCGTGTTATGAGCGACATCATAGACTTGGTGCATTCCCAAGTCCTCCGGCGACTTGCCAAATACCTTCGAAAACACCTCTCGGACCCTGTGTAGAATCACCTGCCGATTGGCGAACGCCATGTTCACCGCGCATTGCATGGCCTTGTAGTAATCCTCGCCCTCGGGCGATCGGAACGGAGCGCATGCCAGCTCACGGTCTCTGATTCGTATGCCGTACTTGGATTCCTGGACCTTTAAGAACCGTTGCAGGTAATCAGTGCCGATCTGATGTCCAAATCCGCGGCTGCCGCAATGGAACATGACCACGACCTGGTTGGGCACATGGAACCCCAACTGCTCAGCCAATCCTTGGTCCGCGATATGCTCCGGCGCGGCCACCTGTATTTCCAGATAATGGTTGCCCGAGCCCAGGGTGCCTACCTGCTGAAGTCCTCGGTCGATTGCTTTCGTGCTCACGCGGGATGCATCCGCGTCGGGGAACCGTCCGCCTTCCTCGGTCCGTTCCAAATCCTCGTCCCATCCGAACCCATTTTCGACGCACCATAGGGCGCCGTTTTCCATTAAACGAGCGAATTCCTTTTTACTAATTCGAAGAGCGCCTTTTCTGCCCAACCCCGCTGGAACGCGATCAAACAGCCGCGCGACCAATTCATCGATTCGTGGTTGCACGTCATCAAGACTCAAATTGGTATGGACCAGCCGCATCCCGCAGTTGATATCGAAGCCGATTCCCCCCGGAGAAATCACGCCTTCCTCGACATCCATCCCGGCAACGCCACCTATCGGGAACCCATATCCGTGGTGCCCGTCCGGCATGCACATGGCGGCGTTTAGAATTCCAGGCAGCGTGGCGACATTGACGATTTGCTGCACCACCCCTGGATCCATGGACGCGAGCAGTGCCTCCGTAGCATAGAGCCGCGCGGGCACGCGCATGCCTTCTGTAAAGTCGGAGGGGATTTCCCACACCGCTTCCGACACGTGCGTCATTTTATTCCGCAGGTCCGCGTTGCCGACGTTCCCACTCATTATGATTCCCCTACGGTCAAAAGTGAGCTGACTAATCATCTGGTGCTTTGTCGCATCCAAGCTCAACAATCATGCCGTCACAAAGCATCGAACGCCAGCCTCGAAAACCAAGTCTACCACACGGCACCCCGCCGGATAACCAGAGCGTCTCAACCAGCCCCCCGTCTGAGAGCCTGCCAGCGGTCGCCGCCTGGCTTTCGGCGAGCTCGTGGCACTGCTTGGGGACGAGTAACCACAAGGGCTTACGAGAAAAAGTGTCGAAGTCGACTGTGTTCGGCTTCTCCGCCCCCGCCTGATCGCTTTCGTTCGGGGTGTCGCCGGATTCCGCTTGCAAGAATCCGCCGGATACCGATAATTACCATGCAAGTGCCGAATGTGGCCTGCCGGCCGACCGGTTTGGAGGTTTGTAGATGCCCGCGAGCAAGAGAGATGGCCACCCATGCTTCAGGCGGTCGGATTCGTCCGGGTGGAACGCTGCCCGAGGCAAGCCGTCCTCCCGTTGGTCGGACTCGCGGCGGACAAAGTCATCCGAGACCGGTATAACGCTCTGCTCGACTCGGTTTTCGATTTCTTGTTGTCGTGCGCGCATTTTTTTGATGCTGTAAGTCCTCATGACGCTTGTTCTCAGACGCCCATTGCAGGACAATTAGGCTCTGTCGGCAGTGGGGCGCGCACGGGCTCCGCTCGCGTTGGTTACCTGCTGGAAATGGTATCCTGTTACGGCGCTCGCTCGGCCCGTGCCACCCAATCTCAAGACCCAATCCTGTATGGTTGCGGCCGAGGGGAGCGAGGCTGCGCTAGAAGATGGTGCCATGCTGTTACGCAAGAGAATCCTAGTCGGTTACGGAATCGCACTGGCACTGACGACGGTGGTGGTGATCTGGGGCGTGGTGAACCTCGTCAGCCTCGGGCAGGCGAGCGACGCCATCCTGCGCGAGAATTACAAGAGCATTCTGGCCGCCGAGAACATGATTGACGCCATCGAACGCCAGGACTCGGCTACGTTGCTGGTATTGCTTGACTACAGTGACGAGGGACTGGCCCAGTTTCGCGAGAACGAGAACCACTTTCTTCAGTGGCTTGGGCGGGCGAAAGACAACGTTACCATCGCGGGCGAGGCGGATATCCTGACTTCCATCGAATGCGGCTATTCGGCGTACCTTGTCCAATTCTCGAAGCTCCGCGAGATGACGGCGTCGTCGCTGGAAGAGTCAGGCGAGTTCTACCACGAAACGGTTCTACCGTCATTCAAGCATGTCCGGGACGAGGCTGTCCGGCTTCGGGAGATCAATCAGGATACCATGTTCGCAGCCAGCCGACGGGCAGAGATCGTCGCCCAGACTGCCATCTGGTCGACCGCCGGTGTTGCCGTAGCCGCCATCGGCCTGGGGTTCGGATTCAGCCTGTTGCTGAGTAAGCGACTGGTCCGGCCGATCCAGCAGATTATGGAAGCCACCGAGGCATTGTCTGGGGGCAACTACGAGGTGCGGGTGCCCGCCAGCGGTACGGACGAGCTTGCCCGGTTAGCCGAGGGCTTCAACACGATGGCCAACAAGCTCGGTATTTATCACCGCATGAACGTCGAGAAGATCGTGGCCGAGAAACGCAAGGGCGACGCCGTGTTGCGAAGCATCGAAGACGGGGTGATGGTCGTGGACGCCGAGTTCCGCGTGGCCAACATGAACCCGCGGGCTGGGCGAATTCTGGGCGTCGATCCCGAAGCCGTCGCCGGAAAGCATGTTCTGGAAATCGTGAAGAACGAGCAGCTCTTCGACCTGATGAAACAGACGGCCAAGTCGGGCCAGTCGCCGGAGGTGGAAGAAGGCAAGAATATCCTCTCCACCGGCGAGGGCGAATCGGCCAAGCACTACATGTTCGGTATTACCCCGGTTGTGTCCAAAGGCGGCGGGATGCTCGGCGTGGTCCTTCTGCTCCGCGACGTGACAAGATTGAAGGAGTTGGACCGCATGAAGAGCGAGTTCGTGATGACGGCCTCGCACGAACTCAAGACGCCTCTCCAAAGCCTGGGGATGAGCGTCGAATTGCTCAGGGAAGGCGCGTTTGACAAGCTGGACGAGAAGCAGAAGCAGCTGCTGGACGCTGCCAGCGAAGAATTAGCCCGCCTGAAGAGCCTTATCAGCGACCTGCTGGACCTATCCAAGATCGAGGCGGGCAAGGTGGAGATGGATTTCGGCCGGATACCCCCTCGTGTCGTGATTGAAAAGGCTGTTGGCGTCTTCAAGACACAGGCCGAGGAGAAGCATATTGATGTAGTCCCGGACGTGCCGGATAACGTACCGGAAGTCCAGGCCGACGCCAATAAGATCACCTGGGTGGTGACGAACCTGCTCGCCAACTCGCTGCGGTACGCCAACAGCAACATCACGGTCTCGGCCCGGCATGTTGGCCCGTGGGTCCACCTATCGGTTTCGGACGACGGTGAAGGCATCCCGCCGGAGTATCAGAGCCGCATCTTCGAGAAGTTCGTACAGGTCAAGAGCGCCAAGAGCGTGAGCGGTACGGGGCTTGGCCTCGCCATCTGCAAGGAGATCGTTCACGCCCATAAGGGAACGATCTGGGTAGACTCGACGCCCGGTGAGGGTAGTACGTTCACTTTCACCTTGCCGGTGGTTCAACAGACATAGGAGAATCGCCATGGAAGCCGAACCCGTGCTGATCGTGGACGACGAGAAAAACATCCGCATGACATTGTCGCAGGCGTTGGAGTCGCTGGAACTCGACGCCGACACCGCCGTCAACGGTGAAGAGGCATTGGCCAAGCTGGAAGAGAAGCATTTTGGCCTGATCCTCCTGGACCTGAAGATGCCAGGGATGAATGGCATGGAGGTGCTGCGAAAAGTTCGTGAAGCCCGGCCAGACATCAAGGTCATTATCATCACGGCCCATGGGACCATCGAGTTGGCCACGGAAGCGATGAAGCTCGGGGCGGTGGACTTCATCCAGAAACCTTTCGCGCCCAAGGAAATCCGCGAACTGGTGACCAAGGTTCATGACCGGGACACCATCAAGGCAGACAAGGCCAAGAGCTACGAAGAACACATCGAGCTGGCCAAGAAGTGCATCGGTGAGCGGGAATTCGACGCCGCTCAAG
Organism: Planctomycetota bacterium; assembly: GCA_051745935.1. GTDB lineage: Bacteria > Planctomycetota > Planctomycetia > Pirellulales > Pirellulaceae > JBNJEM01. The sequence continues at coordinate 18,237 of JBNJEM010000018.1, read as the reverse complement.
AGCATGTCAGGCAGGCTATCGCCGCGGATTCCACCAAGCCGGAAGCCGTCAACCTCCTGGGCGCTTTGATCGAGTTGCGGGGAGATTGGCTGGAGGCCCTCAAGCAGTATCGTGCCGCATTCGCCTTGGACCCCACATACAAACCGGCGGACGCGAATCTGGACAGACTCGTAACTCGCCATGAGAGGGGTCGAGGAATCAGTTTGGGCGACGCGAAGAATTCAAAAGAGGAAAGGCAATAGATGGCCTCCGAGCTTTTCATTGTGATTATTGGCTGCGGCCGGCTGGGCTCACACCTGGCGAACCAACTCAGCCGGGCAGGGCACGGCGTGGTCGTCATCGACGCGAATGAGCACGCCTTCGGAAACCTCTCGCCGGAGTACAGCGGTTTTCGCGTCGAGGGCGAGGCAACCGAACTGGCGGTCCTCAAGGAAGCCAAGGTCAACAAGGCCGATCTGGTGGTTGCCACGACACGTTTCGATAACATCAACCTCATGGTTGCTCAGGTGGCCAAGACGGAGTTTGGAGTGGCACGCGTACTGGCCCGTGTGTTCGAGCCTCGGCGCGAAGCGATTTATCGGCGTCTTGGCGTCGAGACCATCTGCCCGACCTCCGTGGCCGGCGAGCTCTTCCTGAAGTCCATCGGCAAGGAGGGTTCGGCATGAAAGTTCTGATCATAGGCGGCGGAAAACCAGTCTACTTCCTGTGCCGAACGTTCTTGGCCAAGGGCCATCGCGTTACGGTCGTCAATCGCAACCAAGATGAGTGTGTTCAGATGGCCAGACGGCTGAAGGTCACGGTAGTTCATGGGGACGGTAGCGATCCGACTATCTTGGAGGAAACCGGCGCGCACCGGAGCGACGCCGTTCTGGCCGTCACCCCCAACGACCAGGACAACTTGGCTGTCTGCCAGCTTGCCTCCATGGAATACGGCGTGCCGAAAACCGTGGCCCTGGTGAACGACCCCGACAATGAGGCGGTATTCCAGAAGCTTGGCGTGAGCGCATTCTCCACCACGCGAACCATCGCCAGCATGATCGAACAGCGGACGGCCCTGGATGAGATCACCAACCTGATTCCCGTCGGCGAGGGCAAGGTCAACATCACCGAGATCAAACTCCTGGCTGGTTCTCCGGTGGTCGGCAAGCCCCTGCGTGACCTTTCCCTGCCGCCGGACAGCCTCATTGCCGTCGTGCTTCGAAATGGCGACGCTGTCGTTCCCCGCGGCGATACCACGCTGCGGACCGGCGACCGGATCGTGCTCATTACCCTTCCATCCAATCACGGTCCGGTTATCAAAGCGATCACCGGCGAAACGAGTTGAAAGAGGTCGCCGTGCGAGAAGCCCGCTACCTCCGACAGCGATACCGAACGATTGTTTCCTATACGGGAATGATCCTCGCCCTTTGCGCGGGCTTGATGCTTGCGCCGCTTTTGGCCTTGATCGCTTGGCCGGGCGAGGGCTCGCAGGCATGGTCTTTCGTCATTCCAGCCATGCTTATGGGCGGTCTGGGACTTGCCGCCTGGCGGCTGCTTCGGCCGACGGATCATGTCGTGCTTTCGGTTCAAGAGGGCGGCGTGATCGTCCTGCTGAGTTGGGTGATCGTGTGCCTGTTTTCCGCTTGGCCGTTCATGACCGGGATGGGCCTGAACTTCACGCAAGCGGTCTTCGAGTCGGTCAGCGGATGGACCACAACCGGTCTGTCGGTGGTCGATGTCACGCAAGCCAGTCACGTCATCCTATTGTGGCGAAGTATCATGCAGCTTTCCGGAGGCGCGGGCCTGGCCATCATCATGCTCTCGGCCATCACCGGGCCGACGGGACCAGCCCTGTCCGTTGCTGAGGGACGCGAGCAACTCGTGCCGCACGTCCGGCAGTCGGCCAAACTGGTGATAATGATCTATAGCGGCTACATGATTGCCGGCACGACCGCCCTGCATCTGGCCGGGATGCAGTGGTTCGACGCCGTCAATCATGCGTTCGCGGCCCTCTCAACCGGCGGATTCTCCACACGGGTCGAGAGCATCGGCTATTGGGACTCGGTCGCAGTGGAAGCCGTCACGGTACCGCTGATGATCCTGGGCAACCTGAGCTTCATTACCGGATGGTTGATGTTGCGGGGGAAGTTTCGTGCCGTCGGCCGGAACGGCGAGATCCGTTTGGCCTTTGTCATGCTCCCGCTCTGTGCGATCCTGTTGTTCCTGCTGACTGCCTCTGGATTGTATCCCACATTGGGCAAGAGCGTCCGTGTGGCGATCTTCGAAACGGTTACCGCCCTGACGACCACGGGATTCTCGACGGTCGGCTACGCCGCCTGGAATTCGTTTGGCTGGGGCGTGCTAATGGTACTGATGCTCGTCGGCGGCGGTACGTGCTCGACAGCTGGCGGCATCAAACAGTACCGCATCTACCTCCTCTGGAAAAGTGTGGTGTGGGAGCTGCGCCGCAGTGTGCTGCCCCGCTCGGCCGTCACCGAAAACTCTGTCTGGGAAGCCGAACGGAAGGTCTTCGTCAACGACACGCGGTTGCGGCAGATCGGCACGTTCGTGTTCCTGTACTTGCTGACTTTTGTTATCGGCTCGGCAATATTGGCCGCCCACGGTTACGGGCTGAAGGAGTCGCTTTTCGAGTACGCTTCCGCAGTCGGAACCGTCGGCCTGTCGGTCGGCGTTACTTCAGCCTCCGCGCCTGCTGCTGTACTCTGGGCAGAGATCGTCGGCATGCTCCTTGGACGTCTGGAGTTCTTCGTCATCTTCGTCAGCGCGGCGAAGCTTCTGCGTGACGCTGGGCACATGATTAGTAAGGCATGCACTCGTTGAGGAAATCTTCATGGCGTCACGAGAAGACGACATGATGACCATCGATCCCTTGGCGGAGTACTTGAAGATATGTCACACTTTAGCCATCTGAAGTATATTTCAGGCGGTTGGATTCTTCCGGGTGGCACGCTGCCCGAGGCAAGCCGTCCTCCCGTTGGTCGGACTCGCGGTGGAGAAAGTCATCCGCGACCGGTATGGAATACTGGCTTCGTGATCACAAATCCCTTATGACGTACCCCGTTTAACCGCAAGGCAGAGTCCGCTCGGACACGTGGTGGAATCGACATGGGGTTGTCCCGCGGATAGGCGGCCAGCGCGTTCTCCACGGGCTTCTTCAAACCCTCACCGTCCCCGGAAAGCCTTACTTCAGTTCGCTAAAAAGTTACGAAGATATCAAAGTTTACCCCGCCGGCGATGGGCAGGCCAAAGTGCCGCCAGCCAACCAACGAGCTCCGGATACGTCCCGATGATGTTGCCGTTCGGGCTCCATTTGCAGACGGGAGCAGACACTCTGGTTTTCGGTGTGAATCCGCGCCCGGTGGAACCCGAGTGAGCGAGCCGTGCCGGAATGAGTGAAATGGCCTGAAGCGATGGCTAATTTCCTAATTTCCTGAGGGGGGTAGAATGGCCTGGAAGGCTCGCGAACGGAGCCAGTTTGGGTGACGCGCCCTTTCGTTGTCCCATTACTTGGATCCTTGAACGAGACACGATGCCAGATCGTCGTCGTTTTTGGGGTGCGCATGGTTGACACTCGCTTGGATAGCGTTACCCGGGGACGGTGAAAAGCTCTAGGTCCTTATAGCCCGTTTTGTTGCGCCTTGCGTCCTTGCCCGCGTCGAATCAAGGACCTCAGGGACTGAAAGGACCAAAGGGAACACGGCGGACGGGGCTCACGCGTGGAAAAAGCCGCGCGGCGTCTTCCGCTTCTTCATCCGTGGGTCCGTTCTGCCATCCGTGGGCCTATCATGGCACCTGGAGCACCGCTCATGATCGTCACGGCGTGGATAGGGAGAGGTCCAGTGTTTGAAACGCGGACGCGCAACAAATGCTGTAAGCCTACTTCCGCTGGCTCACCCAATTTCCGGGTTTTTGGCCAGCCCAGTGTTACCCCGTCAACTCAGCCTCCGAGACCGATTCATTTTGACGAGGCATGGCGTCCGCCTCGGCGAATCCGACAAGACACAACAAATTCTCCGTCGAGCGGCATGGGCCAGCTCTTCACGGCGCCTCGGCCAGCGGTTCAAAGCTCATGCAACCGCAGCACCAGTTATCGGTGATCCGGCATTGGTACCGATGGGCCTCATAAACCTTCTCGGCCGCCTCCCTGGAAACCTGGGTTCCCACAATGTCCAACATGCGAAGTCCGGGCGAATCGGCCAGTGGCAAAATTCCGTCGTCGCCGACGTTCGTATGCGCCAGCTCGATCGTCTGCAGCGTCCGCAGCCCGGCCAGGGCCGCCACACCCGCGTTGCCTACCGTCGTGCGACGAAGCCCAAGCTCTCGCAGTCCCTGCAGATGGCGTAGTTCCACCACTTCCGCGTCGCCGATCGGCAGGCCGGAAAGGTCGAGCGTCTCCAGGTTCGGCAAATCGGACAGACGAGTCACCCCGGCTGGCGACCAAGCTACGGATTCCGGTGCCGCTGGCCGGTCGCGGTAGTACTTGATCAACCCTTCCTTGGGATAGGCCCCCTCGCCAAGCACCAGGCGCCGGATCCGACTCAGCTGCCCCAAATGGCTAAATCCCTCATCGGTCAAAATGCGGCCGTCCAAGCCAATCGCAAGCAACGGGCCCGTAGCCGGCAAGTGCCGCAATCCGGTCCCCGTGATCAGCCCCCCGCGCAGATCGAGCGTCTTGAGTGTCAGGCAGCCGGCCAGATGGACCAGCGCGTCGTCCTCGACGCCCGTCAACTCCAGACGCTCCAGCTTGGGCAACTCCTGCAAATAGGCCAAACCCCGGTAGTGGACTCCGCTGTTTCCCGCTTCGGCATCCGGTGGGCTTCTGGGCTTGGCCCCGCGTATGGTCAGGTTCGTGAGTTGGTCCATCCCCCGCAGCGCGGACAAGCGGCTTGAGTCCCACCACCCGTCACGCATTCGGATTTCCAGCCGCTGCAGCCTCCGCAGGCGGCGCAGGTAAACCAGATCGCGATCTTCGACGCGTGCGTGGGGGCCGAACGTCCGGAGTTCGGTTAGCCCGGCCCAGTACGGAAGATCCTCGTGTCGAAACTGGTAGTGGAGTTCCTCGATCGGCAGGCCGGCCGCTCATCGGTGTGTCCCGCGCCGTCACCCATGACGAATTCACCCGGGGGGATGGGTAGCAGCTTCAACGACACGCCTTCGGCCAGTTCGACCGTCTGCTCAACGGGGCCCGCCGCCGCCTGAGGAGCGGCAGCCTTGGGGCGCCACGGCAGGTGGTTTGATCTCTGGAGCGGACAAGGTTCCTAACACTTTTTCCCCGCTCCAGCGTCCGACGGCGGATTGGTATGGAAGTTTCGCGCGGCGCCAACGGTGAGAACACTGGTCTTTTTCGAGCACCTCGAATCCATGACAAACGTCGGCATCAGCAACTCCCTCACCTCAACCAGCGCAATTCGGTGAGTAACTCTGGATGTTTCGTAAGCCAATCGGCCAGTGCCCGGTCATTTCTCTCAAGTGCGGTGGCCTCCTCGCCAGCCCGCTCGCAATGCTCCAGAGATCCGTTCCTGTCCCCTGGCGACTCTTTACAGGCAGCGCCCGGCACCGCCCAATAGCGGCCTAGTGACGACTATTGCAGGAATCACTGCCCACTGATAATCTGACAAGTTGTGGGACGCACTACGACGCTCACATGCCGGAATCATCGATCGAAATCCTCGGCCACTCGGTTGGTGGCGCCCGCAGCTTTCGCGAAACTCCGGTCCAGGAGTGACTGCCATGTTTGGCTTTGAAATGGAATTGGACGCCAAGGTCGACGGTTCGAAGCACCATCCTCTCGTAAAAATCGGCGGCGCGATGGCGGGACTCCCCTTTGTGATACTCGGCAACTATTTTCCGCTGGCCACTGCTGTGAAACTCATCTTTATGAATGTTCCGAATCCGGTCCAGCAGTTTCCGTGGTGGACCTGGCTGATGGCGTCCGCTTTCCTGCTGTGCATGTTTGCCTTTGGTTCTCATTGTATTGCAGGCATGACTTGCTGGCTCGCCGACGAACGTCTCTCGCGAAAGCAATGTCGCCTTATCGTTGCCGCGATCAGTGCCCTCTCGTTGGCAGTCGCGACCACTGCATTCGTCATGGGCCAATGGGCCACGGTAATGCTGGCCGCCTTCGCGGGCACGTTCGTGTTTCCCCTCGCCGCAGGTCCGGTGATTTATATCGGTCAAATGCTGGGCGGGCGGATGGAGAACGACACAACATGAGTGAAAAACGCTACTCGACCTTTAAGTTCTTTAGTGATTTAGGTACTCCCCAGACATTCGTCGCGATTGAAGTTGCAATACTAATTCGGTAATACTCAAACCGTAAGCTTCGCGTCTCGACTAGCTGGTAAAGCCCGGCTTTCGGCGCTTTTTCGGCCATGACTGCACCCGCCACGGGTTCAAATTCGATCCACCTGGACACGACCTGAAACCAGGGCTTTTCCAGCGTCTGGGCCGTTCGAAGGGCGCGAAACGCTTACACTTTGAGGTAATACAATGTCAGATTCGATTCCAAAACCATCGCCGGTTTCTGGAGCCGATAATGCCGGCTTTGAGACGATGGTGACCCCTGAGTTGCTCCAGCGATTCCAAGAAGAACTGATTGAGATCAAAGGGGCCTTTGGCACGTGCCGTGCGAATCAGGTGCGGACGAAAATGCGGCCCTGGTTTGCGGCTTCCAATCCCGGCGTCAGGCGGACGCTCATTGCCCTGTGCTTTTTCGGCGCCGTCATCGGGGCACCCTTTGGCATTATCATGTCATGGAGTGAGGCTGATCGGGTTGGTACCGCGGTCTGGATTGGAATCGACGTGCTCTTCGTGACATTCGGCGTGCTGTTTGCAATGGCCCCGCGGATTCACAAAGTGATGGACACGCTCACGGACCGATGGCGGGCGAAGATTGACGCGCGGGTCGAAGAGCAGATCCAAGGTCTGCTCAAAGCGACTCCTTACAAAGTTCGACACAAACTCGACAGCACCAACAGCACCTGGACGGTTCATTCTGAACGAACCGGTGAGCAGGCCTGTTCCTTGTCACCGGAGATGACCGCGTACCGTGGTGACGTCGCGTATATTTTGCTAAAGACGGACTTGCTCGCCAGGCCCGTTCTGTCAGCGATTGTGGAAACGGCTGACCAACGGAAACAGCTTGATCAGTTTGTTCAAAGTTGCGGAGTCCGCGTCGTCGACGCGCGCGAGATCGATCGTTATGATCAGGCGTAGTGGGCCGGGAAAAGGTGGGGACAAGGTGTCAGGGGGTGCCGGGATAAAACCGGGTTGGGATCGGGAATGAACGAGTCCCACGAAGAACATGTAGCCAATCACTTCGGCCTTTAGCGGAGGGGCGAGTGCGGTAACAACGTCGTCTTGAGCGTCCGTGCGGAGGGTCAAGCAGGCCTGGGTGTATTTTAACGGTCACTACATCGGCGTTCCGAGACACTGCATCAGTTTGCCCGGCGGTTGCGTGCGCTCGACGTCCCAAAAAAGGATTACTTGAGTCGCTGTGCCGATTGGTATGCCGCCTACGCCCAACGTCGGTTTCAGGGGGCGGGAGCAGTACTGCCTTCGTTTCCAGAGCGAAAAACGGAATGGGTAAGCGACGCCCGCTAGTAATCTCCGGAAGCCATGTCCTCGGCGGCTGGTTCATAAGTAGCTGGGTTGCCAAAGCGGCGCACGATCCCGTCGAAGATCGCTCCTCGAGGGATATCGGCATCGGTTTCGATTACCTGGTGATAGAGATCCTCCGGCAGCACGCGGAAGGAGGTCATCAGGCCGTGTACCGACAGGGGCCAGTTGGCACGGATACCTTGCACTTCACGACGGTTCCATATCTTTTGCATGAACTCGGATGACATGCTCATGCCCTGCATCTTCTGGGGAAACCCAGGTGGCTCGTGACCGGTGGCGGACGAGGAACGTTGCGCGGATGGGCGGTTATCCAAGTCTTCGAAATAGCGGTCCACTCGCTCGGTCGACCGAATCCGCGGCGCCACCTGACGCACCATATGGTTCATCATGTGATGGACCATGTGGCAATGGAACATCCAATCGCCGGGGTTGTAGCAATTAGCTCGAAATCGGTGGCCTGTGCCACGGCAATCAATTCCGCGCCCGAACGAACGCCCGAACGAAGACGCCCGTCGTTTTGGGCGGTCGGAGGCGCTGGCAGGGGGGAACTGATATAGCCTTAGCGAGGGGGTGCTTTGGCGTGGGAGGTGGGCCGAACGAAGGCCGAACGAAGACACCCGTCGTTTTGAACGCCCCGGCCGAACGAAGGCCCGCCCCGGCCGAACCAAGACACCCGTCGTTTTGGGCGGTCGGGGGTGCTGGCATGGGTGGAAAGAGAGGGCTCTGCGGAGGGGATAAGATCCTTTCTCAAACGAAGACACCCGTCGTTTTGGGCGGTCGGAGGCGCTGGCAGGGGGGAACTGATATAGCCTTAGCGAGGGGGCGCTTTGGCGTGGGAGGTGGGCCGAACGAAGACACCCGTCGTTTTGAACGCCCCGGCCGAACGAAGACACCCGTCGTTTTGGGCGGTCAGGGCGCTGGCAGGGGGGGACTGCTATAGCCTTGGCGAGGGGTCGCTTTGGCGTGGGAGGGGCCGTGGATGAACGCCCGAACGAAAACGCCCGAACGAAGACACCCGTCGTTTTGGGCGGTCGGGGGTGCTGGCATGGGTGGAAAGAGAGGGCTCTGCGGAGGGGGTAAGATCCTTTCTCAAACGAAGACACCCGTCGTTTTGGGCGGCCAGGGCGCTGGCAGGGGGGAACTGCTATAGCCTTAGCGAGGGGTCGCTTTGGCGTGGGAGGGGCCGTGGATGGCGGAAAATCGGCTCTGGGGAGGGGGGCGGGGCGCACCGCAAGCGCGACGCGGGTGGACGCGTTTCAAAAAATCCTCAATGGAGGGGGTTGGCCGGGGGCATGGTCGGATCGTTCAGTCGCCCGGCACGGCCCACCTAGCCCATTCGGGCCGTCATGTGTGGTCCTGCAGATCCACGAACACCTCTCGGCAAAAGCCAATCCCGTGGAACCAGTTCTGAGCGGCCGCGCTCGCCCGTTCGCTCATTCGCCGCGCGGCCCCGAATGCCCGGCGGCATCGCGTCTCCAATTGGTTCAGCTGTGTCGCGCACGCCGTGGCGTTCAGCCCGTGCGCCTCCAGAATCCCCATCGCCTCGGGATCCAGCCCGTTCAAGCCCCCCTCGGTGATCACCCCCGAACGGCGAGACAGCGCGTCGTCGGCCAGCTGTTGCACCAGCGCCAAGTACTGCTCCAGTGGGATGGCGAGAATCGGGTTATCCGAAGCCCGGCACCGGCCGGAGGCGTAGGGAATCGTCCGGATGCCGGACCCACTGTCGCCGCCCCCGGCCACCGACTCGCTGGCCACCTCCGCCGCCTTTACCGGCTCCGCCAGCTCCACCGGCTCGGCCTCCGCCTCGGGCTCCCCGCCACCGTCGCTTCTCGGAGACGCCCCGTCCGGTACCGCCTCCGAGTCCCCGGGCAACGGCTCCGCCGACTCCGGCGCGTTGGAGGGCGAGGCATCGGGCTCGGTCACTCGCCGGGGCGACTCCCCCGTGGGACCCGCGACACGAGGCTCCGCCAGCTCCACCGGCTCGGCCTCCGCCTCGGGCTCCCCGCCACCGTCGCTGATCGGAGACGCCCCGTCCGGTACCGCCTCCGAGTCCCCGGGCAACGGTTCCGCCGACTCCGGCGCGTTGGAGGGCGAGGCATCGGGCTCGGTCACTCGCCGGGGCAACTCCACCGTGGGACCCGCGAGACCGGGCTCCTCCGGGTCCACCGGACCGGCCTCGGCGGTGGGCTCCTCGCCACCGTCGCTTCTCGGAGACGCCCCGTCCAGTACCGCCTCCGAGTCCCCGGGGCGCGGCTCTCCTGGCGCCGGGCCCTCCATTTCGACGGCCCGATCGGCAAGCGTCTCCCCGGGCGCGACCGGCGGCGCGGCGTCCCGACCCTCGGCGGGCGAAAGCTCGGTCTTTCCGGACGCGTCGTCCAAGCTTGCCGGCTGTTCGGGCGCCGGCCCCCGCAGCGCGGTCTCGGTCATCAGCGGACCGTCCGGGCCAATGGGGGCCAAGAAGCAATCCGCGAACAACGCTTTCAGCGTCTCGGGCGGCAGCTGATGCTCGATCCCGTCGCTGGTCCCCTCGAACGCCGCCAGCGACGCCACCACCTCGCGAGCCTTCGCCGCCGCGATGCGGTTGCAAATGCCCGAGTGCCGGGAATCCGGCAACGAATCGGCCAGGCCCGCGTTGATCTGGTTCAAATCGACGTACAGATGGCACATCAGCACCGCCGAGTCATCGAGCAGCTCGCGACAGCCAAATCGCTGGTTCCAAAAATGCCCATCCACCCCCATCTCGGCGTTACACAGTCGCGCGATGGGCTCCTTCGACCGTCCCATGAACCAGGACAGACTGCTTAGGTTGTTGCGAATCCACGCGATTTTTTCGGGATTCAGCAACAGCTCCCGCACTTCCTCCTCCGACACCTCCCGCACCCAGCGGTCATCGACAAACTGGGGCCACGCCGCTCGCCATCGCCACGCCACCTCCTCATCCGACCACGTGGCCACGATGTCCGGCCGCGTGCGCACGATCAGGTGGACATGGTTGGACAACACGCTGTGGTTGCCCACGTCGACCGCGAATATACCGGATTGGTATTGGATCAACCCTTCGACCCAAGCCCGACGATAATCGAAGTTAATTCCCGTTTCCGAATCCTGGCCGCACAAGAACGCCCGTTGCGTGCATTTCGACCAACAATGATACGTGCCAATCTCTCCGTCTCGAACCACTTGATGTCGAGCCGTACCGGCCATCGCGCACCTCCCTGGGGGTTCCCCCCATGTTTTTCTATTGCCAGCTCTTTTTCAAACAGGAACAGGAGGTTCGCGTTGCTGGCCCGCGACCGGATGCCGGTTCCGAGGGGCTTTTCGAGCCCCTCGGAGCATCCGGACGCGGGTCGCATTCATCATAGACCGGAGCGGGTTGGGGGGCCAGACCTTGGCCCCAAGAGGCCAATCCCCGATGACAGGTGTATGTCATCCCGCCCCACCATCGAGCGGGTCCGCGCGGCGGCCGGTCCCCTCAAAGGAACGGGGTTTCGCCAGGATTGAGTCTCGACGAACCAAGTGTCCACCATGGAATGGCGGTGGGACGAGAACGAGATACGTCCGCGGGGCGGCGGGCCGAGTGCGCTGCGAAAGGTTGAGTGTCTTCGTTTGAGGAGGAGTTCACCCCTCCGTGAACCTACGTTTCACTACCCATGCCGGTCCCTTCGCTCAGTCAAAACGACGGGGGTCTTGATTTGGAAGCGTCCCAAACCTTCGGTGTCTTTCTTTCAGGCCATCGTCATTTTTTCCTCCATTGATGACCGATCGAAACACCTGGGAACACCTCCGAAAACTATGCGAGCAAATGACGACGGTTGCACCGATAGCAATTCCGCAACAAGCTCTTAGAGGTTGACCAGTGCACGGTTGCCGTTTCACCTCGCGTCGTGCCCTGCCATGCCATGGACGGCTCCAAAGGCCCTCACCCCGCACTGGCTCCGTTCGCTCAGTTCCTGAAATGCTTGACGAGCAGTATTTTGCGGCGATAATGCTCATCGGGCGACGACGGGGAGGGCCCGCCGTTCCGGTGGGCCTATTCCATGCTGTACGCTGCTCGTCTTAGCCCGTCCGGGTCAATACAGTCTGTTGGCCGGCTCGAAACTCAACGTGTAAGTGACGAGGGAGCACAGCCTCTGTGAATGTAACGACCGTCGATGGAGACCTTCTCGACCAGGATGTCGACGTGATCGTAAACGCATGGAACCGCAACATTATTCCGTGGTGGCTTCTCATTCCTCAAGGCGTTTCCGGGGCCATCAAGCGGCGCGGTGGTCTCCAACCGTTCCGAGAACTTGGCCGACTGGGGGCAATCCCGCTCGGCCACGCCGTTGAAACATCTGCGGGAACACTCCCATACACGTCGATAATCCATGTTGCCGGAATCAACATGCTGTGGCGATCATCGGAACGATCGATTCGGGACTCAGTGCGCAATGCGATTACGCTCGCACAAAACCGGGGCTACGGATCGCTTGCAATCCCGTTGATCGGGGCTGGCTCTGGCGGTGGCAAGCCGGCGAAAATTCAAGCAATTATCGAAGACGAGCTAAGCAAATGTCAATTCGAAGGCGAGGTCCGGATCGTCCGGTATTTCAAGACTTCAAGGCGCCGACCAACAATGCGGTGAACCCGAACGCCCGATCTCTGCCAAATCTTCTCCTTCGGTAAAGATCCGTTCGCCCAGCGCCTGAGCAGTATGGCCCCCTCGGCGGCTTCTTCGACGCCAGGAATAATTTCATTCGTGCGCTGTATTCTTCCTGATGGGAGTATCCCTTTCGGAAGGGCACGCAGGAAAGGGTTCCCCGCCCCAAAGGGGCATACACAAACTAGCTGGGACACGGTGAACCGCAAAAACACCAAGCCTTGAAAGGGCGTCACAACCGGCTTGACCAGGCTCGGTCCTTCGCGGATCGCGTCCAGCACCACCTCCCACTCGTGCCGGGGCGGTGATTTTCTCGTGCTTTGTGGGCCCGCTAGCTGGTCGCTCGCACCCCTCCGGCAGCCATTACAGGGGGCAAAGACCCGCCTCTGCCAGGTCCTCGGCGGTTGAATTCAGCCGGCATGTCGAGCCCCTGGTTCAATATCCTCCAGATTGCAGGTGCGCATGGTTGACAATCACTTGGATAGTGTTACCCTATCACCCTAGTCTTCGTGATCGATTCATTTTCACTGACTAGGTATGGAGGTCTGTGTGGGGCAACAGGCTTGCAAAAGATGTATCGGTCACGGGACGCTTCGGCGGACGTTTCGACCGCGCGGCGCGGCGGCGTGGAACGTTTGGCCGCTTGGCAACATCAGTCTCCGTTTCGGCAATGTCCCTGGAATCGTGGATTTGCAACGCGTGTTCCAAACAGGGCCGGGTTCGGGATCGCGGCGGCCGTCCCGTTTGGGGCGGTTGATCGTTGGCTCCAGGTGACCGTGGTCGCGCGCGGCTAAGGATGTGGCGATTGGCGACGATTACCGGGTGATGGCAAGGCGCCGATACCATTGCTTCGAGGTAGTTCGTCACGCCGCATGTGGATCTTAAAGGTCTGCTGCAGCGGCTTTGGAAATCACCAGTTTGTTCACGGCCACGGGTGGTGAGCAAGCAACGTCGGCGGCCGTGATGCCGGGGGTGAGGGCGTATGACGCTCTTGCGGAGATCGAGCTTTGCAGCCAGTAACAAGACTGGGTTCCCGCTTCCAAGATTCGTTGGATGGCGAGGAACCCGAATGGTTTTGTTATGGCGCTAGAGCAGGTGCCGTGCTCGGAAAGCCCAAATGGCAAGCGTCATGGGCGCCGAGAACGGGGCTGACTGGAAACAGGGACGAGTTGGGACTCACGGTAGTCGCAACCGTCCGATTCGAAACACTTGCCGATCCGTTCAGCGGCTTCCCTGTTGGCACTGAATGGTCCGCGAGTTCAAACCGGTGACCGGGCTTCCTAGGGCCCGGTCTTTTTTTTCTTCGTAGAAAAAGAGTACACGCGGTCAATCTCACCCCTGGGATCCCCCTCTGGCTGGGACCTGGGAGGTGCACGCCACCGCCGCACTCTAGGACATGCGGTTGGGTGCCGCGGTCGAACAGGCCCACGCGTGCAGCACGAGTGAGCGCTGCCCGCTTTCCTGCTCCAGGACGTTCCGTTCACTGAGTTTGAGCGCGCCGGTCGCGTGAGGGGGCTTCGGAGGTGGTCGGCAAGCAGGCGACTCAGGTTCCCGACGTTGATTAGGAGGTGTCGGGAGCCGCCACAAGATACGGCGCGGGTTCCGAGTGGACGTATTTGTGTACCGCACCGCACAGGTATTCAAAGATGGATCGTTGTTGTTGTTCGCATGTGGCGATGACCGTCCAATTCAGTTCCCAGTACATCCACCAGTACCTGAGACCCACGAGAGGCGTCAATCTTGAATAGCGTGTACAAGGACGCACGGTAGCCGTTCACGGGTGCCGCTACACGGCCTGGACACGCAAGGCCCGCAGGGATGCCACGGGCTTGTCCCGTGGTGGTTCACGTTCCCCGCTACAAACTGGTCAGAAACACTACTCCTGGCCGTCGGTAGCGTGGAACGTAACGGACCACGGGACAAGCCCGTGGCATTTGCACCCGGCAAAGCCCTTTTTCAAGATGTGCAACGGAAGTGCGAACGTCCGTGGATGTTGGTCTCTTGGCCGTGAACGGTTACGACGCACGAAAGCACCACGTCCACATCCGTTTTCCGTTTTCCGCTGTCCTCGTGGCCCGTCTCGTCCACGTTGAGTAGATCTTCGTCGGGTAGCAAATGTAACAGGTGCTCATAAGCAGTATCGAGGCTATCACTTACCTTGGCACACACCTTGCGCAAATGACCACGACTGATCTTCACTCCAACCACGTCTCGAATGAATTTGCGGATCGTTGAAAACGAACAATGGCAGACGCCTTTCAGGTAAGCGACTAACGCGGTCAGCCGAGGCCCGACCAATCCGGCTCGCTGGACGTCTTCTGGAATCGAAGCGTAGTGCATCTTTTGGCATGACTCACACCAACAACCAACCGACCGATGTTCGTTGATGATGATGGGCGCGCGCACGAAATCCACCTGTTGCCGCACCCGAATTGTCTCATAATCCAGGTGGACCGCCTCACCGCAGTGCGGACAACCATCCAAATAGTAGTCAATTGGTCGGACTCGCGGCGCACAAACTCATCCGCGACCGGTATATTTCAGGCGGTCGGATTGGTCGGGATGGAACGCTGCTCGACGCAAGCCGTCCTCCCGCTGGTCGGACTCGCGGCGCACAAACTCATCCGCGACCGGTATATTTGGAAAGCGGGGGGCGGTTGAAGGTCGCCGTGGGCGATGTTAGCGCATCGCCGGGTCACGTTGACCTTGGGGCTTGGCTGCCGTGTTCTTTTTCTTTTCCGCGGGGTTATTCTCCATGGTGTGGTTTGGTTGTTGTTTTGCCATTTCGGCTTCGCGCATGGTTTGTTCAAGCTCGGACAGGTTTTCGAAATTCAAAACGACCGGTTGATCGGAGTCGCCCATCCGGGTCGCCATGCCGGCCACTCGCCAGCCAGCTTCCTCTTTGCGGAGGATCCAAACCACTTCAAACTCAGCCTCTGCCTCCTTCTCGGACCAGACACAGCTCACGTACGCCGAGTTTTCATCCCCTTCGACGGGTTCTACCTGACCGATTGTATAGGTCGCTCCGGGCGCGCCGGGCGGCCCCACGACTAGGCCGTGAGCTTCGGTTTCTTGCCGTGCTTTGGTCGTCAACAAAGCTTCCGTTGTGTCCTTGTCGCCGCTTTGCAGGGCCCGCAGGAACTCGGAAACCGCTTCTTTGGGCGTTGATGATTCAAACGCCGCGTGTTGCTGATCAGCCGCGTTGGGCTCGCGAGGGGACGCGGAGGACGCCCCCCTGCTCGATGCATCCGCCTGGCCCGTCGTTTTGGGACTGGCGTCTTCCTTACCCCCGCAACCACACACGAATCCCGTGACGAGAATCGCCACGGCGGGCCATATAGTACGAGTCATCTTCCTTGAATCCCTCCTGGAAACGAGCGGTTCTGTTGAATGGGTGGCTCGCCGACCTTACCCCTCATAATCGGTTCGGCTCCGAAGTGTCTCACGAAGCGCCTCGGGTGTCAAGACGAATGCGTCAGAGCCCGACATCATTACGGCGATCCTCGTCCCCTCGACGGTGCAGGTAGAGCTTGATGGGCACTTCTCCAAAGGCCAGATGATCCCGAAGCATGCCGACGAGGTATCTCCGATAGTCGGGTGAAAAAGCATGCGGCATGTTACACATCAAGATGATGGTGGGAGGTTGAATGCTCACTTGCGTGGCGTAGTAGATTTTCGGGCGACGATTCTTGTACAAGGGGGGCGGGTGGTATTCCAGGATGCGTCGAACCAATCGGTTAAGCTCTCCCGTGTTCACGCGTTGCCGCGACTGCTTGAACAGCATTTGGGCGTGGTTGAGCAGGGTTTTGACGTTCTTGCCCGTCTGTCCCGTAATGAACGCAATCGGAACGTGTTGCATGGTTCGGAAGTTATCGCGAAGATAGTCGGCCCACCGTTGAGTGGGCATATGCTCAGCCATCAAATCCCATTTATTGACCACGAACAGACAGGGCTTGGACTGTTCCGCAATGTACTGGCACAGTTGTCGATCCACTTTGCTGATCCGCTGTGAGGCGTCGAAAAGCATGAGCACCACGTCGGCCCGTCGCACGCTGCGGCGAGCCCTCCGCAGCCCGTAAAACTCAATGTCGGTCCGGACGCTTTTCGTCTTCCGCAGACCGGGGGTGTCAATGGCGAGAAACGACTTACCGTCCAGCTCGAAGCGGACATCGATACTGTCACGCGTCGTTCCGGGTATCTCGCTGACGATCAGCCGATCGGCTTTGATCAGTGTATTAATGAAAGTGCTCTTGCCTACGTTACGGCGGCCAACAAGAGCAACCTTCATTTCGGGCTCCCCCGATTCCGGCTCGTCCGTCACCTCCGGCAGGCGAGACTCAATCAGTTGCAAGAGCGCATCCTTGTTCCTGTCCTGATGCACGCTGATTTTGAGAAGTTCTCCGCACCCCAGCCGGTAGAATTCATCGGCTTCGGGGTCGTATTTGGCGTCATCCGTTTTGTTCGCTAGACAGACGATCGGTTTGTCCACGGCCCGCAGTTTCTGGGTCACCAGCTCGTCAAGCGGCGTGATGCCGCTGCGAGTGTCGAGGACAAACAGAATGATTGCCGCTGAATCAATGGCCGTGCGGATCTGCTCCTCCACCTCCGAAGTCAAATCGTCGACGTCGTCGATCCCGATCCCGCCGGTATCGACAAGCTCGAAATAACGCGATTCGGTTTCGATAAGCTGGCAAAGGCGGTCGCGCGTCACGCCCGCCATGTCATCGACAATGGCCACGCGGCGACCGCAAAGCCAGTTGAAAACACTGGACTTGCCGACGTTGGGACGACCGACGATAGCAACTTGAGGAATAGCCATGGTGCTCCAATCATAGTCGGCCGATCTCCATTGCAACAGATCGGCTCGTCAACCGTCCCCAAAATGTCTATACTCGAAATGTCGATACTCGTATGCTCGCGATCAACCCAACGCGCACCCGCGGGGCAGAATGGGATAATCGGAGGCTACCAGCCGTGATAACACCGGATCAACAGCAACCGGATCCACAGCAGTTGCGCCGACTCGTCTTGCAGCAGCTGAAAAGCTTGAGCCAGGCCGGCCTGATGGATCTCCCTCGCGTGGCATCGCGAACCGTGGATAAACAGGCTCCGTTGGCTGCTCCGTCCCCTTCGGACGCGACGCCCTCGGGTCCAGACCACGCGTCATCGCCTGCCAATGTGGAGAAAAAACCCATGGCGGAGCCTTGCCCCCCCAGCCGGACCAGGGAACAGCCTCGCTCCGACGGCCTCGAGACGTCTGGAATCGCCTGGTCCGGGCCTCCATTGCCTCGCCAGGAGCGAGTGGCGGCGCTCGACTCGCTTCGGGAGCAGGTGGCCACCTGCACACGATGCCAGGAATTGGCCCAAAACCGGACGCAAACCGTGTTTGGGGTGGGAAACCCAATGGCTCGCCTTGCATTTCTGGGGGAGGCCCCCGGCGCCGATGAGGACCGCCAGGGAGAACCCTTCGTCGGTCGCGCGGGCCAATTGCTGACCAAGATCATCGAGGCGTGTACCTTGCGGCGGGAAGACGTCTACATTCTGAATATCCTCAAATGTCGACCGCCCGGAAACCGGAACCCGCAGCCCGTCGAAGTGGAAAACTGCGGCGAGTATTTGAGGCGGCAATTGCAGATTATTCGCCCGGAATTCATTTGTTGCCTGGGGGCTGTCGCGGCTCAAAGTCTCCTGGACACAACCACGTCGATTGGGAAACTGCGGGGTAAGATCCATGCGTGGGGCCAGATACAGGTGGTCGCCACGTACCATCCCGCTTATCTTCTCAGAAACCCAAATGCCAAACGAGCCACCTGGCAGGACATGAAGTTCCTCATGCACCATATGGGAATCGAGCTTCCGCGTCGGTGACGCGCGCCGGCCTGGCAAGCTCCGCCCGGAAGCGGCTTCCGTGAGTAGTCCCACGGCGGCGGCCTGGTGGGTATACACAACTTCTACGGAAGTCCCAGGGGGCCGTCCTC
>JBNJEM010000017.1:0-29868 GCA_051745935.1 Planctomycetota bacterium | reverse complement strand
CCGCCGCGAGTCCGACCAACGGGAGGACGGCTTGCGTCGGGCAGCGTTCCACCCGGAAAAATCCAACCGCCTGAAATATATTTCAGTCTTACAGCGTGGGGGTGACGGGCACTGCCAGAGCCCATGCCACCCGAATGCTTAGGGGCTGTTGCAGAATAACTTGCCGAAATCGGTAAGTTATTTTGCAGCGGTCCCTAAGCCGTGACAACTAAGCCGTGACAAGGCACTCAATTGAATTTCCGTCGTTTCGTAATTCCGTCGTTTCGTAATCCTGTAAAATATTCCGCTGTTCAGCAAAAGGTACTCAGCCACCATGTTCGAGACACTGCACATGGCTCCCCCAGACGCCATCCTCGGCTTGACTGAGGCTTACAAGAACGACCCCAACCCTCAAAAAATCAATTTATCGGTGGGGGTCTACAAAGACACCCAAGGGAACACCCCGATCTTGAATGTCGTCAAGCAAGCCGAAAAACGCTTGCTGAGCGAGGAGGCGGGCAAGAGTTACCTTGGCATGGATGGATTGCCCGCCTTGGCGCGGCACGTGCGGGAACTGCTGTTTGGGTCCGACCATGAACTGGCCACCAGCCAACGGGCGGCAACCGTTCAGACGCCAGGCGGGACCGGCGCACTGCGCGTGGCAGCCGACTTCCTAAAGCAAAAGCTGCAGCGGGGCCGGATTTGGTGCAGCAAGCCGACATGGGCCAATCACCACGGCGTCTTCAAGGCCGCCGGCCTGGAGGTAAAGGACTATCCTTATCTCGATGCGGCCGGTATCGGACTCGATTTCGAGGCCATGCGGACAGCCCTTAACGAGATTCCAGCTGGTGATGTCGTTTGTTTACACGCCTGTTGCCACAATCCGACTGGCATCGATCTTACAGTTCCACAATGGGAACAAATCGGCCAGATTCTGAGCCAGCGGAAGGTGCTGCCCTTGGTCGACCTCGCCTACCAGGGGTTCGCGGAGGGACTGGATGAAGACGCCGCCGGCTTGAGGCGTCTGCTGACCGCCACGCCGGAGGCCTTGATTTGCAACTCCTTTTCCAAAAACTTCGGCCTCTACAGCGAACGCGTGGGGGCACTCACGCTGGTCGCCCAGTCCGCCGAACACGCCCAGGCAGGACTCAGTCACATCAAACTTTGTATCCGGACCAACTACAGCAACCCCCCCAAGCATGGTGGCGCCATTGTGGCCACGGTGCTGGCCGATCCCGCGCTCCGCGGCCAATGGACTGAAGAAGTGGCTGTCATGCGCGATCGCGTTGTCGGGATGCGAGCGTTATTTGCCGAAACAATGCGTGCCAAAGGCGCCGATCGGGACTTTTCTTTCATCACGCATCAGCATGGGATGTTCTCCTTTTCGGGACTCTCGCCCGAACAAGTCGACACGCTGCGTGAGAAATACTCGATCTATATCGTCCGCAGCGGCCGGATTAACGTAGCGGGCATGACCGAAGCCAACATGGATCGACTCTGCGACGCGATCTGTACCGTGCTCTAACACGCCGGACGGCCGAAGTGCCGCGGAAATCTGGACGGTTTTTGCTCGTGGCTGCTTCGGGGCGCCCAAGCGCGAGTTCGGGCGTGACATGGCCAAGGTCGGCGTGCTTTCCGTCTTGGCAAAGCACGCGAACCATGCCGCGCGGGCAATGCTGTTTCTCCGCCTCGAAACAAGGGGAAATGGTATCCGTTCACGGTTTACCGCTGGAGTAAAACGGATGTTTTGGTCATTGAGTGTTGAAAGGCCACAAGCCCATGCCTCGGCGTGCAACCGGGAACCGCTGATAAACGCGAAAGAACGCTGATGCCCATCGATTGATCCGATGTGTCCCTCCGCCCGTCCGAGAATCCCAGGGGCCCTCAAAGAAAGACCCCCAAGGCTTGGGGGGCCCGGAAGCGGCCCAAATGCTGGGTGTCTTCGTTTGCCACTTATTCCTGAACGAGTCCTAACATAGCACAAAAGGCACCCGTGATGTTCGCAGATGCCAGAATCGCATCGGGTCCAGTCCAAGAACTAACACGGAAGTACAAGGAAACTCGGCTTTGTCCAAGTGAACTTGACCTGATGGAATCCGAGCGTCGCAACAAACACCCCGAGCATCGCCTCCGCTTCTCGTCGATCGATCGCCTCCGCGGCGGTATATATGTCCGGGCAGCGAGGATCGGGGTATCCGAAGTCGACGTACACCACTGACGAAACAAGCAACGCATGGATTTCCTCAAGGCGTTTGAGATGAGGAAGTTTTTCCTCGGATTCGTCTGCCGCTTCGCGAGCATCGCGCAAGTCGCTTTGCAGTTCGGAACGCGACAACAGTGTGGGCGCGTATGTGTACGTAGTGCGACCTGGACGAGCCTTGAATCGGAGCCAAACATCGGCCCAAGCGTGATGAGACTGAGGATCAACCGCCATCGGCGCATAACATCGAACCCGGACTCTCTTTTTCCCCATCTTCTACGGCCCCAGCCTCTTATCGTCGTTCCACTTGTAGCTCGCTAAGACTAGAGATGTTTACCGTTGCCGCGAGTCTACCTGAACCTACCCCCACTGAGAAGGTCACACCGAGATTGACTGCCGCATCAATGCCAGTCTGTGCGTCTTCAACGACGATCGCCTGCGACGGTTTCGCATCAAGGTACCGAAAAGCAAGCTGCCAAATCTCCGTCTTGATCGATGCCTCATTGCCGGTGACGATCACGTCGAACGCCGATGTCAATCGAACTCTATTAAGTGTGTCGAGTCCGTTTCGGCTCGTCGTTCCCAGTGCGAGCAAGAAGCCTTGGTCTCGAAGTCTCTGCAGGATCCTTCGATCCTCTCGAGGAACATCCTCCGGGGTAAGGTTTCCGCGGATGATGTTGGCTTCGCGGTTCTTTTGCTCTGCCAGCAAGGAAACGTCTGCTAGTAAATCGTCTCTGTTGAGTGCTCTGAGAATGTGCTCGATACCATCTTCGCGGCTACGACCTTGAGCAAGCGAGTAGGTCGTCCGGTCAATGGTAATCCCGATATTCCCGAATACCCTGCGAGTAGCCTCGAAGTTGAGCGCATCGGTACGTCGAGTGGCGGTGCCATCCATGTCGACCAGAGCAATTCGAATCTCATCCGGAAGCGGTGTCCCCTGAATCAGAATCATTACTCACCTCCTGAGCCGCGGCGGTCGGTCGGGGCATCTCCGACGCGATCCAATACCTGCCTTCGTCGTCCCCATTCCACATCCAACACTCGTGCCACCAGCTATTTCCTTAACGCCAAGGGTTCGTGCCGTCAAGCGCGGGCAGTCGACAGTCCTTCATATTCATACCATTCGTCGCTGCTGCGGATCCACTCCTGCGCGTTGTCTGGGTCCCAGTTGGCTGTATCCGCCAAGTCGATTGGACCACATGCGATTGGTATCACTCGATCCAGATCGAGTGCTTTGGTCGTCTCCTCCACCCAATCACGTTGACCGTGGGGAGAGCCGCGCTCGGCACTCGTTCGCACGGTTTTGATCTCCTCGTCTGTCAAGGGTTCGTTGACGTGACGCGGCCAGTCTTCGGGACAGCGTAACGGCCAGTTGCACAGCGGTAAGGCACGGCGATCGTCTGGATGTAGACGTGCCCACGCACTACTCCAAGTCCAGTACTCGGCTGGCTCGATAAACCTGGCACGCACCGGATTGCGCTCTACGTATCCGCGGACGGTGTAGAAGTGTTCGTCACTTTCCACGGAAAATGACTTGAACCGACCTTGATAGACGTGTCCCCCACCGTTGCTCGGATGGGCTTTGTGCCATCGTCGCACGTGTGTGGTCGTCATCTGGTGCATGAAATCGGAGAGTTCCCAGTCCCGTTCAGGCCAGAGCAGAACGTGCCAGTGGTTGGGCATGAGGCAGTAGGCCAGAATACGCGTTGGAATGATCAGCAGCGTTTCCTTGACGACTCTCACCAAGGCTTCGTCATCCTCCTGAGAATAGAACAGCCTCTGACGCTGATTTCCTCGATTGAGTACGTGAAACACCGTACCTTCGGGACAGATTCGTTGTCCTCGCGGCATGGGCAGTCTCCGACGGCAACATCCGCGCGCACGGTTGGCGCCGGTAAGACCAGTGACGGGATGCTGGTCCCGTCATAACGACGCTCTATGAGTAAGATCACGGAACAGCCTCCTCACCCCTCATCGGCCGGGAATAAATGTCAAAAAAGGTGACCGCGGGGTATTGCCCATATGCGGCATGCTCCACGTCTTGTGTGAAGCACCCTGTTTACCCAATGAAGTGTGCCTGTCCCGGCGTTGATCATAACTTGGTCCGCCTTCCCCCTATCCGTGTTGGCTGTTGTTCGGCCCGAGAGAAATGACGAATACGCAGTATGAGGGCGGCAAACCGCCGTACTTCGATTTTCCTCACGCTTCTTTTGTGATGCCACTTCAGAGGGGCATGTGGACCATGTTACGATCGAGGCCGCCTGTCCCCCTTTCTTCGCGCCATCCGCCGCCATCTCTCACGAACTGAACGCCTGAAGCCCGAGTTTACAAGCTCTTCGGGTCGTCACATTGATTCCCGTCTGCTGCGGAGTTGCCGACAAGAGCCGTTTCCAGCGCCCGGAACAACTGGTCCGAGCGGAATGGCTTGTAGAGCAACTTTGATGACTGCACGTGCTTGCCGAGACAGTTCGGATCGTACCCGAATCTCGTCATCAAGATGATCGCCAGCGGCCCCAGCAGTTCCTGAAGCCTGGTGACAAGCTCGTAGCTATTCATGTCCGGCAGCCGCATCTCGGTGATCACCGCGTCCAGGCGAGCCACGCGCGGCGACGTGCCCACTTTTACGAGCGCGTCGCTGCCCGCGCTGGCCATGATCATCCGGCAATTGTACGGTTCGAGCAGCCCATAAATGGCATCGCGAACCGCTCTGTCCCCATCCACCAGAAGAATGGATCGGCCCTGAAGCCACGGTAGATTGCTAACCGCCATTCCATTTCCCTCCACACGAAGGACCGAGCCTATTCTATCCGCGGGCCGGCGCGTTTGTCTCTCCGATATCGCTTCGTGCGGGCATCGCTATTGGTATGATCGTAGATATTCACAATCCACCGCACGGGAATCACCCTGTCATAAAGCACTTCGCAACCGAACCACGTGGCGTAATCTTTATCACATTCGTCGCAGAGCAAAAGAGCGCCCATGCCACATGGTCGCCACAGCGGATTGGAATCCCGATCAGGATTCCATAGTGCCGCGACCTTGCCGAAGTCTTTGACGGTGATCCGTTCGCCGCTACGTGAATCGCCGCAGTCACCGTAGCGAATCGGCTCGTCGTCGGGAATGCGAACAACAATCTTCGCCATCTGATTGTCGTGTCTTGCCGTTCCCTTCTTCCACCACCCCGGTCCGTTCCAGTCGTTGGTCAAGACCTTTTCGCCCTGGAGGAGCGGGCGAAGGAAGACACCATCTTCTCCTTTGCCGCGCCGCAGTCCGACACGCTTGATCCGCTTCAGATTCGCTTTCGGCGTGAAATGGACGAATAACATCCTGTGCTCACCTTGCCTGTGCGCATATTTCGTCGAGAATCGGCTTGACTTGCTGTGCCAGGGCCGTCAACCCGCTTTCCCTGGCCAACCGATGGGCCTCTTCGGCCAATGGAAGTGCTTCACGTCCCTTACCCATTTGGAAGGCGAGGATTTCCGCCTGATTGAATAGCGATACTGTTAGGTCTTGGATGTTGTTTGACTTGCGGCACATGGCGGCCACTTCCTTGTGGAGCAGCAGCGACTCGTCAAACTTGCCCAGCAATTGGAGGGCTGTCGCTTGGTTTCCGAGACTGGTCAGTAGGTCGGCCTCCTTTTCCAGTTTGCCGCAGAGATCTGCCTGCTCTTGCAAAAGCTGTATCGCATTCTCCAAATGATGCGAGAGCAAAATGGAAAAAGGTTGGACCAGCGCGTTATCGAGTGACACGAACTGGCGGACATTGTGAGCCACAGTGTTGAACTCCTGAAGCTCTTCCAAGACCTTGGTGGCCGTGTCCCTGTGTATCAACGCTTGGTTACCAAGATTCCGCTGCAGACCGTCCAGATTCTTCATTTGGCGGCAGATTGCCTCCTCTTGCTTGAGAAGTCTCAATGCGTCGTCCATATTGCTCATCGCCGTGGCCCTCTTATTTCGTATTCAGGTTAGCGACGCATAACTGTGTCACGGGTTACTGGCCTTGCCCAGCCTGTTCTTAACATAGATAAGCATCGCTTGGCGGCCCAAGCTGGCGGCAAGGCCGTCTTGAAAGCCAAACCGCCGACAGATCGTCTCCTGTTCCTGGAGAAGCCCCATCGCCTCATCCAGTTTGCCCAAGTCTTTGAGAACAATTGCTTGATTGCTGAGACTCACCTGAAGTCCGTGCTGGTCTCGCAACCGCCGGCAGATAGTCTCCTCCCGCTTATGCAGCCTCATGGCCTCGACCAGTTCGCGCTTGGCGTACAGAATTAGAGCCTGGTGGCCCAGGCTGGTCGCGAGTGACTCCTGAATACCGAGCGTTTCACAGATTGCCTCTTGTTTCTTGAAAAGCAGCATTGCCTCATCGAGCCTACCAGCAGCATAAAACACCAGTGCTTGGCTGCCATAGCTTGTTGCAAGGCCATCCTGAATTCCTAATTGGCGATAAACCCGCTCCTGTTGTTGAAGAAGCTCTATTGCCTTGTCGGTCTTGCCCCAGGTTCGTAGAATGACCGCTTGGTGACCGAGGCTTGTCGCCACCCCAGCGGGATCCTTCAGAATTTCGAATACCTTCTCCGCATCTTGGAAATGTTGCAGGGAGTCCGGCAACTCGCCTCTCCGGAGACAGCCAATTCCCAACCGGGTCAAAGACCAGGCCTGGGCTTGCGACTCCTCGTGGGAAATCGTACCTGCCGATGGCCTGACGAGGCGTGATGCATGGGGTATATCCGTGATTTGACAATATGATGCGGTCAGCCGATCCGCAACCGCTGCGAACGACTGCGGACGTTCGGAAGGTTGCTTGCCTAGGCAGGCCAGCATCAGTTCCCCGAGCACAACCGGCAATCGCCCATTGTGCCGCCTCGGATCGGGCGGCGGGACCGAGTCATGCACTTTACGCAACTGCCAGCGCTTGCCCCTCTCAGCCGAAAACGGCCGCGCGCCGCAGAACAGCTCATAGAGCATGATGCCGAACGCATAGATGTCCGACTGTGGGCAAGGCTTCCCCACCCACTGCTCCGGCGGCATGTATTCCGGTGTGCCGACCACAACGCTGTGAGTGAGACTCTCGCGCAGACCGGCGTCTTGCTCCGTCAATCCCCCGTTCACGCTCTCCAACTCGTCCAACTCCAGCGACTTGACCAGCCCGAAGTCGCTGACCAAGGCCTTGCCCTCCGAGGTCAACAGCACGTTGCCCGGCTTCAGATCGCGGTGGATATGGTTCTTTTCGTGGGCAAACTCCATCCCCCAGCAGATCTGAATGGCAATATCAAGAGCATCCGGAATGGATAGCGGCGGGCCTTGCAGGAGCCGATCAGCGAGGCTGCCGCCGTCACAGTAGTCCATGAACACGGCAGGCCGGTAGTCGGTCGTCTGGTCATCGCGTATATCAAAGGCATGCACAATGTGCGGGTGGATTAGCTCGGTCCAGGCTTCCGCCTCCCAGGAAAACCGTTTCCGGGCATCTTCGTCATCGACGAATCTTCGGACAAGCTTCCCATTGCGGAACTCGTCCAGCGGGACCTTAACCGCCACGACCCGTTGCGTGGCCGTGTCGTCGGCCTGGTAAACGATCCCCATTCCCCCGCGGCCCAGTACCCCGCGGATCTCGAAGATCTCGCCGACTGTCTTGCCAACGAACCACGGGCCGGTATCACCCTCTGCAGATTCCCTGTCGGCCGGCCTGATCCAATTGGATTCCAGTACTGGCTCAACGCGCTCGCCAGAAGTGTCTGCCGGCGATGCCTTGTGTGTCCTAATCCAGCCACCCGAGTCATCGCCGGATGGCACCTCGCCACGTTTTCCGAAGACCCTCTTGAATGAACCTGCCATGCCTGTTTCCTCGTCGGTGGTAACGTTCCCGCCGGTAGCCGGAAAACGCTCCTACGCGCTCTATTCCGGGCAATTGTTGCGTACAAGCAGTGCTACGGCCGAATTCCGATTTCTATTCACGGACTGCGTTTCTCCAATCCCCGGGAACCTCACATTGTAGCCGGTTCGGCAGCGGGCCTAGTTCACCGGCAACGGACCGGTTGTGCGCCATCGCCGAAAATGCGCGCTGCAGGACACGCGGCATCGATACGCGCCCTCTTATCGTCTTGTCCGAAATAAAATCACACCTCGCAAGTTCGTTACTCCTCCACCCGACTCGCGCCGACCGTCGGACGTTACGACCAACGCGGTTGCGGGTTGCCACGCTCCGACAAACGTTCGCAAGCACTCTCCAGTCTTGAGGTCCCAGAGTCGTAGCAGGTTGTCGTCGTCGGCCGAAATGGCCGTCCTTGCCTCTGGCGTTATCACCGCGTCGTACATGGGACCGGCTTCGCTACGAATCGTCCGCAGATGATCCATTGCCCCGCTGTCCCAAGTCTTCAGAGTCTCGTCCCAACCGGTTGACACAACAAATCGGCCGTCGGCACTCGACCGAAGAGAGATTACTCCCATGCCATCGTTCGACCTGTGTGCCACACGCTTTTTAAGGCACTTCCCAGTAGCGATGTCCCAGAAACAGATTATACCGTCCTTGTAAGTTCCGGATACAGCGCGACGGCCGTCATGCGCCATGGCGAGTGCCGTGATACTCCCAGGATGCTCAGCATCGAAAGTCTTCAGGCACTCGCGCGTTTCAAGATCCCACAGGCGGAAGTTCGGGCTCCGTCCAGTGGCCGAGAGAGCGCGACGGCTAGCGGGGCAGACCGCGGCAAACGAATCTCCTCCGGTGTCCGGCTCGACAAGGTACACAAAGAGCAGACTCTTCAAGTCCCACAAAGCTACGGCTCCATTACAGCGACTGGAAGCGAGGAAACAGCGATTGTCGGAGGACAACACGACAGAGCCGTTGAGATTGGGGCAATCAAGAGTTTGAAAGCAACGCATTCCCATTCCCAGGTCGTTAAGAGCTTCGCGTGCAAGGCGGACCTCGGGCAGATTCCGGGATAGCGCGTCCACTTGCGTCAAGAGCCGTTTGGCTGCGATGATGTCAGCTCGTTCCAAGTGAACCAATGCGAGGAGTCGTTCCACGCTTCCGGTAGATTCTGCGGCGTGACATGACTTTTCCATTCGCTCGATGAGTTCCAGGTCCGTACATCGAGCCGAACGCCAATGACAGAGCCCTAGATTGTAGGCCGCCTCGGGATGATCTGGACTCGTTTCCAGGGCCCGTTGCCAGAGTCGTTCTGCGTCTTCAGGAGCCCCCGAGTCGTATTGGCGGATCGCATCATCATTGAACCGGTCGGCAGGGCGCCGGCCATCGTGAGTGGGCTTGAGCGGGAGGCTGCTCGACGATAAGCGTTCTTGGTGACGTGCCTTCTCGCACTCGGATCGTCGCACGGCCCCCTGTTCGGACCTGTCGGTAGCTTCATCATGCATGTGGGCTATTTCCTGATCGCAGTTGGCGCAGAGGCCACTCCCGATTCCTGCGGCTGCAAGTCTCGGGACTTTTCCACTTTTGGTAACACTTCAGCCACCTGAAGTGTTACCAAAAGGCAAAAACATTCCCCATGCGAATCAGTATCGAAGATCGCTACCGCCGTACCACGATAGGAGACGATGCAGATGCGTGACTTCTGGGGAACGACATCGCATACTCCTTCATCAGTTCCCGAGCATTCGGATTCACGGGTGCTTTGCGATCTTCGGGCACAACGGTAATCGGTACACTCGACTTGTGTATGACGGAAAGAGTGCTGGATGTTCTATTTCGGTAACGGTACTCAATGTGATCATATTCCTTTGGTATAAGGTAGAATAGACGTAGTTCATCAAGATCGGACACCCACTCCGTCACATATCCACCTCGCACTTCCATACTGGAACCCGAACAGTCGGGCGTTAGCCATACGTGGTCTGGAAGTACGGCCGACCACGTCTTCTTTCCGTTGTCGTCTTTGAAGTCTTTGAGGAGGATTAGCTCATCTTGTGCTTCGCTGGGCGCAACTCTGACAAGCCTTCCCGTGGCAACGAGAATAGGCTCATATGCTCTGCCGTCTATCAGGACTCTGTACGCATTGGGAAGGAAGACTCCGTCACGATTAATGGAAAATCCGAGCAGCATGTGTGTGTACCCCACACCTGGGCACACTCGCACGGGGTCACGATGAGAATCAACTCCAAGAAATCTCAGTACCACAACGATTGGTGAATCAAAACTCTCCGCGCGCACAGGCTGGCCGAGGCTTCCCAAGTGGTCATACGTCTCAATCGCTTTTTGATAGAGCCGCTTTGCTTCCGCAAACTCTTGTCGTTTATTGGCAAGGCGTGCCATTGTGGCATAGCATTTGGCCACTCCTTCGTCGTGATCCGCCTCTTGGCAGATCGCAAGTGCTTGATGACATACATCCACAGTGGCGTCCCAGCCAGCATTATTCACCCTTTGGTCCTTTTGCTCGTCTGCCGTGTCCAGTGCATGCTCAAGCATATCCATCGCCTTCCGGATATAAGGCGGCTGTTCATTACTGTCAGATAACGAGCGATGTGGAATGGCCATTTGAGTGGTTCCCTTTGCAAAGCTTTGAGTTGCGTTAGGCCAGCAGCCCTTGCAAAGTGATGCATTTGGCTAAAAGGCTCTAAGCCAACCAGAAACAACGGTCGGTCCGAGTCCGACGAACCCGCCGAAACCGACAAACGAGGGTTTATTGCATTAAGTGTGGTTACCGCCTCTAACCGGAGTTAAGTGCTGTGCGCATCGCATCGCGTCGTTCCACGGAAGCAGCACTCGTTGGGTCAATTTCGGCGGCTCGCTCATAGCAGCGTAGCGCCTCTTGTGCCTGTTCCACCCCGCAATAACTATCAGCCAGGTTCATCCATCCATCATAGAAAAATGGATCGAGGTGAACCGCGTTTTGATAGCTTTCCACGGCCCGCTGGAAGTCGCGCCGCGATTTGGCCGTGCGATGGTACAACCCACCGAGCGTGTTCCAGCCATCCAGGAAGTCGGCGTCGAGGTGGATTGCCTGACGTATGGCCTCGAAGGCTTCTTTCCACTGCTTAAGACTGCTATAGGCACATGCGAGATTGTTCCAAGCCAACGGATTGTCGCTACTTAGTTGAATAGCCCGTTGGGCGCTATCCCGAGCGGTGACGGGGTCGTCTCGAGCAAGAGCACAAAGACTGTGGTTGATCCATGAAGCCACATGTTGGGGGTCCTTCTGCACCGCTCGCTCGGCAAAAGTGAAAGCCTCTTCGTACCGTCCCAAGTAGCACAAACTCGATGCCCAGTCCTTGAGTCGCTCAGCGGTTTCTGAAAGTGGCTGATACTTCGGAACGAACACGTTTAGGTCTGTTGCGTGACCCTCCAAGTCGTGCCGTAGTCCGGTGAAATCCTGATATCGGTCTTCAGGATGTTTTGCCATGCATCGGTCGACGACCGCACCTAAGGGAGAATCTAGGGATGGTACAGGTGCACAACGGTGCAATTGAGCATATTGTTGGATATTGCTCCCCCGAAACGGTAGCGGCCCACCGGAGATCATCTGGAAGAAGACGACACCGAAAGCGTAAACATCGTTACGCACATCGGCGTTCTTTGCACGACCGAATTGTTCAGGAGCCATCCAGGGTGGGGAGCCACAGGTGATGCCATCTTCCGTGGTTATCAGCGAAAGCTCGTGCGCAACCGCGGTCCGGTCCGCGTTACCTGGTGCGGTGTTAAGCCCATCAAGGGACTTTGCCAAACCGAAGTCACTGATCTTCAGTCGCCCATCCTGGTCAATCAATAAATTGTCCGGCTTAATGTCACGGTGGCAACGAATACCATTGCGTGCAGCATGTTCCATACCCCAGCACATCTGGATTGCCCAATTCAAGACTGATCCTATTGGCAACGGTTCGCCTTTCAGATAGTGTCCGAGGCAGTTCCTTCCTTTCGCGTCGGGTTCGATATACTCGAGCACGAGATAGAGGCGACCATCCGGCTTGCGGATTGTCAATGCGGCAACGACGTGCGGGTGATGTCCAAGGGCGATCCAGCACTCCGCTTCGCGACGGAATACTTCTGAAATTGCTACATTACATGCTCGTTTGTCTTGGAAACTCTTCAGGGCACAGAGTCGCTCGTCCCAGCGGTCAAAGCACTTGTAGACCACGCCCATTCCGGACTTGCCTGGGCCGCCGAAAATGGCCTGCACCTCGTAGCGGCCGCCGATCCAATCCCCTGGCTTGTAACGCACACGTGTCGTTGTCTGTAAGTCTGACTGCTCATCGGACCTCGAAGTGAACGCCTGCGAATCCACGACAACCCGAGGAAGCGACGGCCCGGCCGGAGTGGCACGCATGGTCGGCTCCGCATGCCGGGAGACGCGTTTTTCACAGCGTGTTCTGAAAAGACGCTCCAAGAGGCGATACATAGTCTCGTTCCGCTGTCAAAGGAGTTTTCTCAGTGACGATCTGTCACTATGCTGGTAAGTGGTGAGCCAACAGGCCCCTCGTGTGGTCTGCTTGCACGCCGATATACCAACAGTCGGAGCATGGCCCGGCCGGCAGCGTGATCGTGACCGACTCTGCCATTTACGCATCGGAAGTTGCTCTCACTATGCATACACTACGACCGAAAGTCACTTTCCATTCGTGGCACTCCCGGCCTTTAGTGACCGGATATCTCCAACCATCCCGCCGACTGAAAATCGCCGCTTTCGGCCACCTGAACACCTGATTCTTGAAGACCAAACGTTCGTTCGAGTATTTCACTGCACGGGTTATTGGCGCCCGCGGAATCCGTAATGACCAACGGACCGATTAGTTGATTATGATTCCTGCTACCTACGTTTGCACCACGTCGAAAAAGACCAAGGGTTTATGGGTTCCCATCTGCCGTTGCGGCACACTGGAGGCAATTCCGCTCCATGTATTCGGAGGAGGTTAGCAATTTCTAGATGTCCATTCTGTAGAGCCAACGAGAGAGCGGTGACAAGGGAGTTCGGTTCGCCATCAACTGTTTTGGGGCTGGCACGATACCTCTCAAATTCTTCATCGGTGCTTGCCAAGGCATTTACGGCTGCCCCTCCCTCAATGAGAAGCTGTGCCACGCGGATATGACCATTCGTCGCTGCCAGCATCAGAGGAGTCGTGCCGACACATTCCCCAGCAAACGATCCGAGGTAGCTGACCCAATGAACATACGGTCGGCATTCAAGACTCGCACCCGTGCTAATTAGAAATGAGACGATTTCGGCGTGACCTGCTCTGGCTGCCTCGCGTAATGCTCCGCCGGCGTGGCCATGTGCACCGGTCCTAATTAGAAGTGAAACGATGTCAATGTGACCTGCTCCGGCAGCCTCATGTAACGCCTTGCCGTCGCCAACATCAGCCCCGCCTTCGATCAGGATTGAAAGGAGAGCAATGTTGCCGTCCTTGGCTGCCCCGATCAAAGCCTCGGAATACAGAGCCCCTTTCTGGATCAGCAAGGAGACAATCTCCCCGTAACCGTTTTCAGCCGCTACCGCCAGGGGGCACCCGTCACAGTTTGCGTTTAAGGGTTTGCGGAAGAAACCTGGACTGAGCAGTCGATGTACGGTAGGCAGGTCGCCAGATGCGCAAGCGGCAAGCAATTCTGTTTCTCTTTGCTTAGCAGTTGGCATTGCCTTGACCTCTTCGGACCGTGGGCTAATTTCCGGCAAAACACCGCGTCCAGTTAGAGTTTTCAGTCGAACGACAACCGTCTATTACGATATGGCACTTTCTAGTCGTTGCACTTCCTGCCTTTGGCCACGGATCGGCCTCGTTATGACTAGCCAAGTGGTGCCTCTTTTACGGCCAGCGTTTACCTTTGAGCTTCTCAGAAAACGACGGTTCTTCCGGCAGCAGGATCGGGGAACCATGGCTGTCGCGCTCACGCGCTCTTATAATATCTTCCCATGCCTCATGGAAGGAGACAGGCCTGCGGGAGCCGCGAATGTTGGGGGCAGCCTCCGTCTGAATGTCGTGAAAGACGAGACGTTCGTCTTCTGCCAAGACACGTCTTTCCAGGAACCACTGGGCAGCACATTTCTCTGAGCAGAAACGGCCGTACGCGTCGGGTGTCTCGTCGTGCCAAGACACAACCGGTCGTCGAAACCACCGCTTGACGGAAGACCTTCGCTGAACAACAACTTCAACGTGGGCTCTCCTGGCGGCCGCATTCGGTGTAGAACACTGATCGCACAGGCAGTTTGAGGTTGACGAAGCTAGCAAGTCGCGAGTCGACCGATCGCAATCACCAGGAGAAGGTGCGCCTGTGAGCCAAGCAACAATGTCTCTGGTTGTCGTGTCTGGGTTCTCCATGATCCCTGGCAGTTGATTCAACGGCATCGCTTATCCTTCCAACTTCACGGCAAACGACATAATGCGCACGTTGTAGACAAAGGCCGCAACGACAGCCGCGAGAAAGACCAACACTGACCAGAAGCCGGCCAATGCCGCGCCGACCAACAAGTACGCCAGAAGCGTGTCGGCCCAGGTATATATGCCTAACACGAAGGCGTTCGCGCCGTTCGAACCCCGGCCGACCATCGTGCGGATGAAGGTGATGGTAAACACGGGAAGCAGCAGGACGATGACGATCCAACCCAACGCGCGCTTGAACCATGGAAAAGAACGAACGTAAGCCGTCGCTTCGCCGGAAAGCAATTCGCTTGCCGAAGAGCTGTTCGAGTACCGGCCTGCGTGGATCGTCTCGCCCGACTCGACATCGACTAGGGCATATTCGACATCCAGGATAGCGGCTCCGGGAGTGGCTTCGAACGTCAGCAGCCGTCCGAAAAGCACGGCACTAGCGCCGCGGGCCTCCGCTAACTCGATCGCCGCGTCCGGCGAGATCACGGACGGATCGCGGAGGTTCACAAGGGCGCGGGTCTTCTCCACAAAAGCCCGGTCCAGCAGATCGAACACGCCCCGTTGTTCGAGCGTCGATCGAAGTTGATTCGAGAAGTGATCGCTGGGATCGTTCCCGAAGTGAACCAGAACAACCGGGCCGACGTCGCCACAATTCTGCCGGAGTTCTTCGACGATCGCCGACACGGCCTCGTCGGCTGCCTCTCTCCGCAACGGTCCGATCTCCGGTTTGTGTGGCCCGAGTTGATCCCAGCCCAGCCAGGCGAGATAGCCGGCCAGCATGATGGTTCCGAACCTGGAAAACGAGTTGAGCAGCGATTTTGTCAGCATAATCGAGACCTCCGGCCACGTCAGATGGCGATAGCCTATTCGTCTTCGTCTCCGTCCGAGCCCGCGGAATGATCATCGCGCCACTTCTCGTATTCGGCCAGGGCTTCGGAACTGACCGAGCGCGTCATCTTGTCGAGCGAGTGCTCGACGTCGTGCCGGGTGACGACCTCGCTTTCACCCGATTCGATCTGACGCCTAATCGCAGCCTTCTTGGCGCGGCGGCAAATCTCGGACATATCGGCGCCACTGTATCCGTCGGTCCGGCTGACGATTTCGTCAAACGAAAAGCCATCCTCGATGGGAACTTCCTTCAGGCAGAAACGAACAATCGCTTCACGGGCTGTTTCGTCGGGCAAGCCCACGTAGATCTGCTTGCCGAACCGGCCGGGCCTCAGGGCCGCCGGGTCAATACTCCACGGCTTGTTCGTTGCACCCAACAGCAGCAGTGCGCAATCATTTGTCTTGGCGATCCCGTCAGCGAGAATCAAGAACTGCGTGACGGCATTGACCTTCTGGTTTCCTCTCTTCTGCAGGAGAGCGTCGATCTCATCGAGGAAGATGACGGCCCGCTCGTATTGCCGGGCTGTTTCAAACAGCCGTCGCATGTTTTTTTCCGTTTCGCCCACATACTTGTTCTTGATCTGTGAGGCGTCGACGGCGAAGAATGCAGCGTCGAGTTCTCCTGCAACGGCCTTGGCTATGAACGTCTTGCCGTTACCCGGGGGGCCGTACATGAGCACACCGCCGCCGGCCTCGACCTTGAACCGCTCATACACTTCCGGATGGCTCATTGCGTTGATCACATCGTCGCACAATGCGGCTTTTACTTCGTCCAGGCCTGCCACGTCACTCAGTCGTACGCCGGGACACTCGTGCAACTGCCAACTGGATTGCAGAGCCTTTTCCTCTTCGGCTGAGACATTCTCGTTTTCCTGGATGATTCTGCCAGGCGCGCCCTTATCTTGGCCTCGCGCTCTCTCTTTCAACTTCGCAGCGATGTCCAGCAGCTCGTTGGCATCCTTCAAATAAGCTCGGGCGACCTTGCCATCACTCTGTTCGGCCAGGTTGAAGCCGAAATCGGCCGCCTTGGCCGTATGGAAGAAGGCCCCGGCATAGTCCTTCTGGGCGAGCGATGTTTCTGCTGTCTGTTCGTGCTCGCGTTTCTTGTCGGCACTGAAACTCATTTCTCGTCCTCCAACAGTCGCTTCAGTTTCTCCCGACCTTCACCAATCTCCTTGCTGATCTTCGAGCCGTCTTCCGTTTCCGATTCGACAACCTTGCCTCCGCGGACATCGGCAACAACCTCGTCTTCGAGGTCTTTCATCATTTCTTCAATCGTTGGGATTGTACTCGCATCTGATGTCTTCTCGACGCCCACCATTTCGCGGTCGTACAGCTTGTTCCAGATCTTGTCCACGTCGAGCTGTTCACCCAACTTGTCTTGGACCTCGTCCAAAACGTCGGCTACGGAATCGGGATCGATCTCCACGACGGCGTTAATGGCACCCAGCGATTGGCTGAACTCTTGGTCCGTCTTCGACATTTCGAGCTTGGTGAGCAGTTGGTCGAAGACCCAGCGTTTCTTCTCGAGTTGGTCGACCATCAACGCGTTCGCCCGAACGCTTTGCAGGGAACGCTGTGCGGCTCCTTTCTGGCCGGCCTTGAGATACTCGCGGGCCTCGGTCCACGCCTTGTCCCGCTCGGCCTTCAACGAATTGACACGGTCTTTGACCACATCGACTGCATTCTCCGCTTCACGAAAAGCCTTACGGCGTTTCTTTCGCAGTTCCTTCACTCGTTCGGCCTTTGACTTGAACAGATCACCGAGTCCCATTCTTGTGCTCCTTGTGACGAATGACTGCCATTCTTCGTTTTATTCATTGAGTTCAGTGAACGGTTATTCCTCCGAGTCGAGTTCCCTCATACGTTCGAGAGACTCTTGTGAGAGCCCTTCGGGAGCTCGAGGCTGACGATTTGCCGTCGCTATTTGTGACGCGGGTGCATCCGCCTCAAGCGCCGCCATCCGAGCGTCGATGTCGACCGATTCGGTCCCTGTCGGGGCATACTGCACGGCCGCCAAGTCCTTTGCAGCCTGATCTCCTACTTTCAGTTCGCCAACGATATCCTGGAGTTCCAATGCCAGTTCATCGAATACACCCTCGTCGACCCCCGAATCCAAGGCGGCCTTGATTTCGGCCAGCTTGGCCAACCCGAGTCCGATCTGTTCGAGGTTTCTGGCCAGGACGTCTTCCTGGCCTCGGGAGCGGTCCAGCTCCTTGAACAGTCGCTCGATTTCACCGCCGACAATACGCTTCGTATCGCCCCTGGCCGTCTCGTACTCCCTTTTCTTGGCCAAAACCTTGCGCTCAACCAGGCCGATCTGATCCTTCAGAGCGTCAAGCCGCTCGTCGTTGATTGCTCGCTTTTCTCGGAGAGATTGTTCCATTCGTTGGAATTTCTTCTTCTCAGAGTTCCTCACGCCCAGTAGTTCGAGCAGTTTGGCCAGCGTGTCGGAAATCGCCATGGTCACCCTTTCTGAATGGTTGTCTCGTTACTTCTTCCTACGACGAGATCCTCGATTTAATTCACGCCACCGTTGAGGAATGTCAACAACTTCCTGGCCACTTGGCCCAGAGCTGCCATGCCGGCAACTCCTGCAACCGCAACGACACCCCAGAATCCCTGAAGAGTCGGCAGAACAACCGCCAACACGGCGACCAGGAACAGCAGCAGGGCGATCGCGATGGCTGACCACCATCGGCCGGCCAGGTGGCCAGCTCTCTCCTGTGGAGTCGCAGGCCGAAGACTCGGCCTTCCATCCAGATCATGCCGACGGTATGCGCCCGTTGCGGCAAGTTGGTCGAATGTCCGTTCGATGTCCTGCCCTTGAAGCGGCCGGCCGGTGCGTGCCTCGATCTGTTTCTCAGCCCTGCCTCGCGTGATGAAGTCGTGGTCTTTCAGGTAGTTTTCAATGACGTTCCGCCGTTCCTGTCGTTGCTCGTAGACGCTTTGGGGAACGAGGCGAGCAACAAAATCCCGGACTCTGGCCGGCATCCCGTCGAGGGGGGGCGGCGTCACCAGCCATCCCTCCTCTTGGTAGTGCACATGGACCAACAGCATTCCCGAGGGGGCCGGTTGGTAACTGGGCCGAACCTGCGACGCCCACCCCGTGGTACTGCATACGACCAAGTATGTGTCCGGCAACGGCTCCCCCAACACTTCCACAAGGCTTTTCTGGATGGCCTTCAGATGATACTCATCACAGGGCACCAGCGTTGGCCCTTTGCCCGGCATCCATTCGACCGGCGTCACGGTCGCCACGGCAGCAAGAACCGGGCGTCCCCAGTAGTTTGGCAGCCGCAACACTTTCAACTGAACGGTCTGCCGATACGATTCCAGCCACTGTTCAGGCGGTTGCCAATCGTGCTGGGCGCCCGGTACCTTGGGAAGACGCCATTGCGACTGAAGTGTCCCAAGCAGCAAAGCCGATTGGTCCCCGTCCAACGCGACCCCAAGCAAGACCCGTGACTCGGGCAGAACGACGTCCCAGGCTGAAAGACGAAACGCGGGCATGGGATCGAGGCGCCCCGTTTGTTCAATGACGTTCGTGCTGATATTCTCTTGAAACTCGTCGGCAAGGGCGTGGATTTCGCGCAGGCGAGCCGGTGCGGCCAATGCTGCATCATTCCGGGAACGGTGTTCGAGACTCGTTAGCCATCCGGCGTCCCGCTCATCTCGCGACCGAGTCGTGTTCGGACAATACATGGTCTTTTCATACCGCGAAGGTCCGCAAGACGCGCAGAGTCGATCTCCACAGTCAACACATTCACCAGCCCATCCGCTTTCGTCGTCGACATACTGGCCACAATGCGGGCATACCGCTCGGTCGTCTTGTGCCTGCGATGCGCGATGTGTCAAGCACTCCTTGCACAACCCGTCCATCCAACCGTCATCGCTGGGACATACGCTTCTCTTTTCGTCAGGGTGCAGCCCGTGAGGGTCCAGACATCTCTTTCGTGCTTGTCCAATGATTCTGTGGCCATCATCATGGCAAACGTGCTCCCAGCAGAGTCCTTGCCCATGGCCGGAACAAATCGGGCAGACCGTGTTGCGGCAGCCTTCCATGGTGCACTCAGCCAGACAACTCGCGTTGTCGACGACGTGTCCCGCGGAGCAACGGATTGCCTGTGGTGGATTGAAATGGCCGCGGCACCGTGGCTGCAGGAGCCCCAGCGCATCCACGTTGTTGAAGCCGGGCTCCTGCGGGCACACAATCCTGCCGCAAAGGCTGCCATCCTTCAGGTGGCCTGTACAACAGCGAGTTGTGCCGGGCGATACGCGGTGGCCCTCGGCACAGAAATAGGCGGTCTGGGGCGAGCCGTACAGCAGAAATGCCAGCCCCAACAAAGCTCCACCGGGGGAACCCTCACGAAGTCGCTCACGGGTATCGCGAAGGACATGTCCGATGGTCTTGCCGTTGACCAATCCTTCATGAAATGGTGAAAGCAAGCGACCAGCCGCGGCTGCTGGAAACGGCACGGAGGTACCGATATAGTGCCGCACACCTGCCCGGCGAACGGCATCGACCATTCCCCATACACGGGTATCACCGATCCATTGTGTGTCCCAGCCGTCGGTACTGCCCGACTCGCATCCGACGGCAAGCAACACGCGCAAGGGGGCTGTGCCTCGAGCGAGATCTTTGACCAGATCTCCGGCCGAGTAGACCTCATCCGGTCCGAGGACAAAACCACTTCTCTCCGGATGTTCGCGATCGAAACGGAAGTGCGAGACGATCGTGCCGATATCCCCCTGCTGCACCGCCTGCCGAACCCAATCCCCGTCCACGGGACGTCCCACTCGCGTCTGCTGAAACTCGATTTTGTCCGAATGACTCCAGCTCTCAAGAAAATCCCATGCTTCGACTGCCAGGCTCTCAACTCCTTCTCGGGCCAGCAGAGACCCAGGATCGATGAGGCCGAAACCTTGATAGGCCTTTGTGGAACCAGCAGGAGCGTTGCTGACCCCAGCCGAGTGTTCCGTGAGAACATCCCTGCCCACGCCATACCGAAAGACGATGAAGTCGTTGTCGTGGGCTTCGTCGCCCAGCACGATGTGATCAAAGGCAATGTTGCTCAGCGATGGATCATGGCGAAAGACAATATGCGAGATCGACGCATGTGGATCTGCCAGCAGTCGGATGACATCGCCGGGAAGCAATGCTTGTCGGAGTTCACTGCCGAACGACTTCAATCGTTCAACGTGCCCACTGGCCGCGGCAAGATCGAGCCGATCCGCATCAGTTGCCATCGCCTGGAAGGCCCGAAGCAATTCCGACCGGCACTTGCGGGAGAGGTTCCGAGCTTCCTCGATATCCCCCACGTTCGCACGCAGCCCCCAAGCGTCAGCATTGCTGCCAGCATTCGCATAGCACACACGGTACTTCAGTTGCAGCCGGTTGTTCTCGGCAAGTTGGTATTCCAACTCCAGGGTGTTCATTCGTCCGATTCTCCCTTCTGCCCGGCGCAATGGGACGAACTGCCGCGGCTGCTTTTCCCACTACACGCACCAGATTGCCAATTCACTTCCGTCAGGTGCGACAATCCTGTAGATTTCCATCGGGCAGTCCGTGAAACTCACAATCCCACAGTCCTTGCCCTGATCGTCTTCTCCCGGCTGAACGCGACTCAGAGCGATCTGAATTGCCTGTTCACCGCCGCGTCCGTTAGGGACCAGTTCGAACAGCTTGACCATTTGACTGTTCAGCTCGGGGGGCGTCACAACTTGCAGGTCCAGAAGATCTCCCGAGGTGAGAATGACCGAGGCCCGCAACCCGTTTTCTTCTCCAACGTCGATCCTGCGCCGCCCGGCCGCTTTGGTGGCCGCTGCGTCTTCGCGAGACTCAGTGGCAGTATCGCCAAGCATGAGCCCCTGCGCCGCCAGGCCCTGGGGAGCCTCAGAAAGTCGATCGAATACGGAGACGAGCCCGTCTCCCAGTCGAGTAATCACTGCCGCGACGGAAGACAGGTCCCTGCCCATTTCCGCCAATGTGTCCATGGCGTGCTGCCTGGCTCGTGCCACAACCGGAAGCTCGCGCGTTTCTGCAGCCGTGGCGATGGACTGTTCGATTCTTTCGAGCGTCTCCTGAGCGCTTTCACTTCGCGCAACCAGTTGCAGAACTTGCTCTCGATGGGGCAGTTCCAATGCATTCAGGGCATACGCCCAGAGTAATCGCTCGTCGATGTCAAGGTCCGGCTCGTTCCGTGAAAGCAGGTCTTCGACCATTGCGTTTAGGTTCAGGTCCTTCTGTCGCTGTTTTTCTGAATTCATGGCAGTCTTGCTCCGAGAAAAGGCCCGCGGTGTGGCCGAGTCGTCATTAGTTCTCTACGCGAAAATGGGAGATTTCATTCACAGCGTCCGGAGTCTTGCCTCCACACATATCTGGAGATGCTCTCGCGCGGTTGCAAGTTTTTTGTTGACATCGCCTTGCGACAATCCGATCAACTCCCCGACATACTGCTGCGAGCGGACCCACTTCCCGCGGCAGCGTTCCCAGTCATCCTGAATTTTGAGCTCCTTTGCCCGTCTCTTCTCTGTTGTTCGCAGGCGGATCAGCGCAATCATGAAGTTGATCTCGTCACAGCGAGACCGTAGCTTGGCTGCCTTCAGCCCGTTTTTTGCTGTCTTCAGCTTCTTTTGTGCCGCCCTTAACTCCTCTTCTAGGTCACCGATATTTCGGTTTCTTGCACAGTTTTCCAGGCGAAGAACGTCGCCAATCGAGTGGCAGGAAGTCTCAAGAGTAAACCGATAACGGTACATGACTGCGTAGGATTCGCGCACATCGTGCTCTGTGTTCGCGAGTTCCTTTTGATGCTTCTTCAGGTCCATGCAAGATTCATCGTATTCTATGGCCAGAACGGCGGGCTTTCCAATTCCACTTCGTTCTACGACCAACTTCTTCGTGGTGTCTCCATAGTCTTCGGGATCGACGTATACCTTAAGCTGCAATTCAAACACCGCCCGAAGAGCTTCCCCTTGCGGCTCGTTCCGTTGAAGACGTTTCATGCAGTAGGTAATACCACCTCGCATGCGTTCGGCGTCCTCGACACTCATACAATGTTCGGCGCCCTCGCGGATGAAGCAATTATCAACGGCACTTCCATCTCGGTTCGAATCTGCGTCTTGCGCGATATTCAGGGGGGCATTTAATTGACGCACAACGTCAACACAACGAAACACGATCAGTTTCTGAAAAAAGCACTTGAATGTTGCACCCTTTGCAGGCTTGTAGAGCGCCACTGCCTTGTTGAACGGCAAGTGATCGTACACCTGCTCCTCGACCTTGTCTTGTGCCTCGGGGAGTCGCGTTTCCCCCTCTTGCTTGCCAAATCGCGCAATCAGCATGGCCCTTAGTGAGAAGACCAGAAAAGGCTCATATTCACACCGATAGTGCCAGCGAATCTCTTCTCGTCTGGCGTCGGTCGTTTCGGGCGCCCGATCGCTTCGAGACGGGCGGCATGGGGTTGGTATATAGGGTGCGGAACCGGTCAACGGGTGAACTATTTGCAGCAAAAAGAACGCGGTTGCGCGGTCCGCAAGGGATGCGAGATTTTCTTGTCGAAATCCAAACCTGGATTGATCTTCCGGACCATCCACACCTGACCACATTTCACTTTTTCCGCACCGCGGGTGAAGAAGTCGTTATTTTCTCTGAATTCCTGGACGGTGGAACGCTAGGAGGTTGGATTCGAGAACACAAGTTAACGCAACTGCACCAGATCCTTGACGTGGCGATTCAACTTGCTTGGGGATTAAATGCCCTGCATGAATATGGTCTCGTACACCAGGATGTCAAACCCGAAAACGTGCTGATGACCCCTGACGGCACGGCGAAACTCGCCGACTTCGGGTTGGCTCGAGCATACGCCAAGGCCCGCGACCCGGAGCCTGTGGAGGCTGCTCTTTATAGTGTGTCCTATCGGGGCATGACGCGGGCATACTGCTCGCCACAACAGGAACGAATTCGGCAAGAGTCCAACCTGGGGACCCCTTCTTGGCAACTTCCCAAGCTAACTCGACAAACGGATATCTGGAGTTGGGGATTGTGCGTATTGGAAATGTTTACCGGCGGGCGAACCTGGCGCGAGGGTTCCGAGGCCCCGAGGGCTTTGGAAGCATACTTGATGCAAGGTCGTCTTCCAGGCCGCACGCTTCCCGCTATGCCGGCCGAAGTAGTGAATCTGTTGACCGAGTGCTTCCAACCCGGCGACACAGTCGCCGAGCACGCAGCGTCGATGTACGAGATCGCGGAGATGTTGTGTCGTGTGTATCAGGAAACGACGAAAATCGGATACCGGCGTGATGCTCCGTCATCGTCTGCGTCTTCGTCTGTCCCGATTACGGAGTTTGAACGAATAACGACCACGAGCGTTTCATATCCGGACCCGTCCATTTACTTGCATATCGCCTTTCGGGAGGCGGGCCGGGATCCAGTTGAAATGGAGCAGATCTTGGGCCCTTTTGGCCGTACCCGCCGCTCCAGATCTGTCAGCGACGTGCGTATCTGCCAAGACACCCGGCGTATCTTTGAAGAACTGGTTGCCGGAGGCCGTGGCGACTTGGAACCCATTCTGGCCGAGATCTGCCAGGTGGAAGGTCTTGCCCGTGACTACTCTGATGATGTCTCTGGCGCCTTGAAACTCCTGCACCAAGCCGTCGACATTCTGGAGCGGTTGGCTTGCCAGCGTGGGCGTGAGGACCTTCAGGAGAAGCTCGCTACGACGCTTATGAATGCGGCTGTTACGCTCAGCCGACGGGGTGATCTTGTGGAGGCGGCGCCGCTGTATCAGCGCGCGGTTGCTGCTTTCAAGAAACTTATTGTCGATCAGAAACGCGCAGACCTCGAACCAGAGCTAGCAGGGCTCTACTTGGGCATGGCGTGTGTCCCACGCTTTCTCGGGAATCCTCAGGAAGCGCTAAACCTCCTAGATCAAGCACTTTGTATCTTGTCGCGAGTGTCCGTTCCACTTCCTGGTAGCTATCTCGCCAGACTCTTCGGGGGTGCCTGGCTAAACAGGGCCAACGTATTGCGGGAAATCGGAGAGATGCGTGCCGCCCTGGATGCCGCGGACTGTGCAATTCGACCTCTTGAACAGGCGATGCATAGAAAGGAGATGCTTGGCGTGGCCCGAGTGTTGGCCAGCGCCTACGACACTAAGGGCATCACACTGGCAGCGAACGCCAATCATCGGGGAGCTTTAGAGTACTTTCGGAAGGCTTTGTCGATCCGGGAGAAGCTGGTGAACGAGCACGGACTTGAGGACCTGGCCAGTGATCTCGCTTTAACATATTTGCAAGAAGGTGTCGCGCTCGACAACTTGGGACTTTCAGGCGAAGCGTTTCGCTTCCTTGAGAAGTCGATTCGCTCGTTGGAGCACCTGGTTCGACGCGTTGACCGACGCGACCTCCTCGTCAAACTGACCCCGATGTAACAGACATGCACGGCCGAAATGCGCTGATGGAAGCAGTTGAACGGCATGATGCGGATATGGTCAAAGACCTACTCGAGGCTGGCGCGGACCCCAATATCACGAACAAAGTCGGCGAAACCGCGGTCATGATGGCGGCGTCGCAATATATCGACATAGTCAAACTTCTAGTGGAATTCGGCGCCGATGTTACGA
This sequence comes from Planctomycetota bacterium, assembly GCA_051745935.1. Classification (GTDB taxonomy): domain Bacteria; phylum Planctomycetota; class Planctomycetia; order Pirellulales; family Pirellulaceae; genus JBNJEM01. The sequence goes on along the minus strand of JBNJEM010000017.1, from coordinate 4,872 downwards.
TCAGCACCAAGCGAGGGAAGACAGCACTAAGCGTCGCCGCGTGGGCAGAGCGACCGGATATTCTAAGTGCTCTTGGGCATGACCCGGCCACGCACGAGGAAGCCAGCGCACTCATGCTGGGGTTGAAACTGTTGCGGACGTTCACCATCAACGAAGTCAGGACACTCCTTCAACGTGGTGCCGATCCAAACGTAACGGCGCCCGACGGAAGTAGGCCGCTAGTACAGATGGCCGGTCGAGGCTCGACCGATAAAGTGACACTCTTATTGGCATCTGGTGCGGACCCGGATGTTATTGACTACAAAAAGAACATGACGGCTATGGCAGCGGCAATCAAGAACGAACACTTCGATACCGCTGCGCTGTTGTATGCATCCGGCGCCAATCCTTACACCGGAGGAAACAGGTCAGCTTTGTACGTAGCCAGTAAGATGGGGTTTGTTCAATGGCGCTATCATCCCGGCAACGACGACTATTACCCCGTCTTTCAGCGTAGCCGCTAAGATGGGGTTTGTTGAATGGGGTTCTGTGTCGACACCGTCGGCTTGCATACCGACAAGATTCAGAAATACGTGAAGTACCAAGAAGAACAACCAAAACGAACAGGCGTCAAATATCGAATGAACTTGGCGACAACCGACAGGGCCTTGCTTCCTCAGGGGGCAAGGCAGTTTATGCCCCTCTGGGGCTTGTCCTGAAATCCTCTGCGACCCATTTACTGCCAGCTTGAAGTGGGGGAGTTCGTCACCGCAACCAGGTGAGCGCGAGTTTCTCCGCGAATAGAGGGGAACGGGGACAAGGGGGAAACGGGGACAGGCACGCTTATTCCCACCCCTCGTCGCCCGGGAATAAATGTCAAAAAAATGACTGCAGGGTATTGCCAATATGCGGGATGGGCCAACTGTTCTCTGAAAACCTGTCTTACCGAATGAAGTGTGCCTGTCCCCCTTCTGCCTCGTAAATGCACGCGCAGCACGGTCATACAGGCCCCGCGCGCGCAGGCGTTTCTGCGGTGCGGATGTGTTTGCGTAACGTCGCTGCTGCTTTGCGAGGTGCGTGCGGGGGCGTCAAGCCGCTTGAGGTTCCGCCCGGCCAGACGGTGGTTCGGGTCGGCGGCCTTGAAATCAGCGAGCGCATTCTACAGATTCCCCGCCGCTTTCCAGGTCATACCGCAGTTATTGAGCGAGTCCGCGTGGCGCGGGTCGATGTCGAGCGCGCGGTTTTAGTCCGCAATGGCCAGTTGATGGTTGCCCATGCGGAAGTGGCAGTACCCGCGGTTGAGCCAGCACTCGATGCGCGCGGGCAGATGGGAGACGGCGGCGTCCAAGTCGGAAAGGGCCGCCTGAAAATCACCGGTGTGACAGTGCGCTGTGCCGCGGCCCAGGTAGGCCGCCCCATCTTTAGGGTCGGCTTCGAGCGCGCGGGGAAAGGCCGCCGCGGCCGCCGTGTAGTCCCCCCTTTCAGTAACACGTCCCCATTCTGTGTCGTATTGCCCAACATCCCCGCATCCATCCCGCACGTGAACCTGTTCAAACGGATTGAAGTATAGCAAGCGGCCGTCTTCTGCGCGCGCGGCCAGGAAGACGCCGCTGCGGCGTGGCGGCGGGCTCGTCCATCGGACACTAGTTGACTCTTTATCGTATCAGCGGTATCCTGTCGCTTTGCAATGTGCACCTTCATTGTAGCGAGTGCGTGGTTCATGCCCCGTGGGCAGTAGGCAGTCATGCTGGTGAGTCCGCTTCAGGGGGGCGTGTCGGAGGGGGAGATGCCATGGTCCAGTTGTCTCATCCACAGCAACCGTTTGGCGAGGTCAACGTCTATCGGACGGATAGCGGTGCGCTGGAAGTCGTGGCGACCATTCTGATCGAGCCGGACATTGAAGGGGCCCGGGCGGCCCTGGCGTTGGACGGCTCGGTGTCCATGAAGAAATTCTATGGCATCAGCAACGTCAAGAACCCGCTTCTCGCCAAGGCCAGCGCTCCGCCCAACGTGATGGATCCGATCGCCCGCGACATGGCGAAATACTTGACTCGCTTTACCGCCGACGCGTCAGTCGGCGTCATCTACTGGTCGTGCGGGATTAAGGGCGACCAGACTGAACCGGTGGGCGTTCTGACCGCCGCCACCTGCGACAGCACAACATTCCATGGGCCCGCCCAAGCGCAGTGGGGGCGCCAGACCCAGTTGCTGCCGGCCACCCGGCATTTCGTGGAAGAGATTCTCAGCGGCGCGGAATGGGGGATCGGCGTCATCATCACCGACGGGGAGTTTAACGACCTGGAGGCGGTGCAGCAGTACTCGCTCGAGGTGGGACGACAGATTGCCAATGGTGCTCGACGGGACCTCAAGCTGGTTTTGCTCGGGGTGTGCATGGAGAAACTGGACCCCGAGGCCCAAAGGCAGCAGGTCGAAAAGATGCATGAGCAATTGGAAGTGCTCGATGACATGTTCGAGGGCAGCGGGCTACGCAAGCCTGACGGGGATGAGGTGGATATCTGGGACCACAAGATTGCCGAAGAAATGCGCACCGTGCTCGACTTGTTCCCCGAGGTGGTGGACGAAAATCAGGTCATCGCCCCCACAGCGAAGGTATACGATGACAAGGGCAAGGTGGTGGCAGACCTCACCAACGGACTGATATCCAAGGTCGGTTTCACTATGCCCGGGAAATCGAAGTTCTTTGAGCTGGAAATCGAGGGCGAGCGCATCCGGCAGTCCGTGGTCATGGAATGAGTGGGAATGGGCACGAGCGAGAATCGTGACGAGCCCGAGGGGGTGCTGCGCCTGGCACGATGGAAACTGCGCTGCGAGGTGCTGGGGCCGGGTGTGCGCGCGGTTCTGTGGTTTCACGGCTGCAGTCTGGATTGTCCCGGCTGTATCGCGCGCGAGATGAACGCCAGCGCCGAAGTTGAGACATGGACGCCCACGGCATTGGCGGAACGGCTCATTGCCGTGGAGGGCATCGAGGGGGTGACGCTCACCGGGGGCGACCCCTTTGACCAGGATAGCACGGCCCTTGCCGGAGTGCTGGCCCGGCTGCAGGAGGCGGGGCTGTCGGTTTTGTGCTATACCGGGCGCACGTTGGAGCAACTGCTCGAAAGGCCTTCGGCGGACGCGCACCGGTCGTTGTTGCGATACGTGGACATGCTGATTGACGGGCCGTACGTGGCCGAGTTGAACGACGGCGCACTCTGGCGGGGTTCTTCAAATCAATACATTCATTTTCTGAGCGCCCGTTACAGGCATCTCGCCGACGCCGTGCGAGATGGCCGGTCCCGGGCGCTCGAAGTCGATTGGGCTCTCGACGGCACGCTTAGTATCGCCGGTATTCCGAAACCGGGCTTCCTGCGGCGCCTCGTCGCCCAGTTGGACAGGCGCGGCGTGCATTTGGTACTCAAACAAGGTTAGACAACCGCGGAGGATGACACTGTGAGCGGACCCAAAGCAGCCGATGTCACCCTGAAACTGGACCGCGCCGTCAATGCCGCGCGTTCGCAGATGGAAGAAGCCATCACGAACGCGTTTCTTTTCGAGCAGATCAGCGACGAGCAAGCGGCTGCGGCGCGGCGCGGCGCCGACGAGGCGCTGGCGGAGGCCGGCGACGATGTGGCTCCGGGCGAAGCCGAAGAAGCGCGCCGCCTCGCTAACGACCTCCGCACCGGGTCTTCTTCGAGGACTTCGACGCCGACGCGCTGCTCCAGATTCTGCACCAGTGCATCGAGCGGGACGGGCACCACCTGGCGGAGAATGACCGGGCGGTCTTCGAGACCCACGCGCGCGGCGGATCCAGGGCCACGACGAGCGGGCGGGCCTGCGCGAGGCCGTGGAAACATTGAAGAACGAAGTGGCCGCGCTGGACACGGACATCGAGTCGCTTCGCGCCGAACGCGCCGAACTCGAAGCGCAACTCCAGGACGCGCGCCAGACTGCCGATGAAGTGCGCCGGCTCAAGGCGGAATATGAAGACATGCCCGAGCAGCTGGAGCAGGACAAGAAGGAGTTGGAGACGCTGAAGCAGCGGCATTCCGAAATCGCCGCCGAAGCGTTTGCCATGCGGGAGCGCGTCAAGACCACGCGGGAGATGGTCGAGCAAATGGACAATGTGCTCGACGCGGATGTGGCGGAGCGGATTCGCGCGATCTGGGAAGAAGTGCCGAAGGACTTGTTTGACCAGCGGGTGGAATAGTGGCACGGACAGCTGTCCGTGCCACTATTCCACCCGCTACATGCTTAGGGGACCCGGAGAACAAGGAGACTGAAAGATGGACAAACCGTTGAACGAGTGGAAGCAGGACATCATCGACGACGGTATCGTGGATGCCGATGAGGTCGGACAGATGCGAGCGCGCCTCTACGAAGACGGGGTTATCGACCGCGAAGAGGCCGAGTTCCTCTTCGCCATCAATGACGCGGTGTCCGGCGCGGCGAACCACCCGAGCTGGGGCGAGTTCTTCGTGCAGGCCATCGCGGACCACGTGCTCCAGGACGAGGAGAGCCCGAACGAGATTGACGCCGGCGAGGCGGCGTGGCTCAAGGCGAAGATCGAGGGCGACGGCCAGTACGACGACATCGAGAAAGCGCTGCTGAGCCGCATCAAGCGGGAGGCCCAGTCCATTGCCTCGCCACTCAAGGAACTGATTGACAGCCTGAACCTGTAGGCGAAGTTGGCGAAAAGGAAGGAACCGCCGGGAGGAACGCATGACCGGCGAGAACAACCACGCCGCAGTGTCCGCTGATCGATAATCGGTTCGCTGCGCGAAAAGCCGGGTTTCCTACAACAATGCAACTGGGGAGAACAATTCCATGATCAAGGTTATAACTAAACTGGCTGCGTTTGCATTGGCCGCGCTGCTCGCTTGGTACATTATCACC